>JBBSEN010000001.1:0-339936 GCA_038239685.1 Saccharimonadales bacterium (SeqCode)
AAGCTAGTTATCACCCCTAATGAATGGCTTATTCCTATAAAAAATGAGGTTCAAGCTCTAAGAAACGAAATTGAAAAGGTTAGAACCGAGCCCCATAAGATACAAAAAGCATCCGAAGATGCTATTTTGAAATCTTGGTACCCCGGGCAGGATTCGAACCTGCGACCTTAGGCTTAGAAGTCCTCTGCTCTATCCAGCTGAGCTACCGGGGCTAATATTGGGTTGGTGCGGGTGCGGAGAGTCGAACTCCGATCACCAGTTTGGAAAACTGGGATAATAACCGCTATACGACACCCGCCAACAGAGGTGATTATACCATAGCTTAAATATCGTGCAGGACGGTGATGCGGGCGCCGAGGCTGTTGAGGCGTTCGGCCAGGTCTTCGTAGCCGCGGTTGATGGTGTAGACGTTGCGCAGCATGCTAGTGCCCTTGGCTGCCAACATGCCGATCAGCAATAAGCTGGCTGGCCGCAAAGCAGGCGGGCAGACTACGTCGCTGACAGTGAAGCGGGTCGGCCCGATGACATAGACGCGGTGCGGGTCGGCCAGTTCGACCTGGGCGCCGATTTTGGTTAGTTCGGTATAGTAGATGGCCCGGTTTTCGTACATCCAGTCATGGATCAGCGTTCGACCCTTGGCCACAGCCGTGATTAATACGAAGTACGGCAGGTTATCCGGATTCAGGCCCGGGTAAAGGTTAGGGTGGATTTTATCGATGGGCGCCCGTAGTTCACCATTATGTTTGTGAACCACCAAATCTGCCAGGTCAATTTCGCCATTGGCTGATTTATAGGGCTCGGACAGCGTGAACTTCAGGCCCATCTGCTGCAGTTTGGCTAATTCCAGGCTAATCCATACGCAAGGAACCCGCCTAATAGTGATACGCGAATTAGTCACGATGGCCGCGGCGATAAAAAACATGGCTTCGATTGGGTCTTCAGTTGGCGCGAAAGTTACATTCTTTTTAATAAACGGTACGCCGGTAACGGTCAAAAATTGGGTACCGATGCCATCGATTTTAACGCCGAGCTTGCGCAAGAAATGACAGACATCCTGGACCATGTAATCGCCGCTGGCGGCGTGAATAGTGGTTTTTTCTGACAGGCGGGCGGCCGCGAACAGGGCATTCTCTGTTACGGTGTTGCCCGACTCGTACAGCGTGAAACGGTGGGCTGCTTTTTTGGCGACTTTGACTTGGTAGTGGCCGCCGGTAGCAACAATGTCGACGCCGAAGTTTTCCAGGGCGTAGAGGTGCGGCGCGACGGTGCGGGCGCCTAATTTGCAGCCCCCGGCGTAAGGGATTTTGAACTCTTTGGCCTCGTGCATAAGCGGCCCGATCATCATCAGCACGCTACGGGTTTTGCGGGCCGCTTGGGCATTGAGATGGTCTAATTTCAGGACTTTTGGCCGGCGGATTTCCAGGTCGTTACCGGGCAACCATTTAACGTTGACGCCCATGCTCTCCAGCACCTCGATAATCCGATAAACCTCTTCGATACGCGGGAATGACTTAAAGCGTGTCACACCGTGGTTAAGCAGGCTGGCGCAGAGCAGCCCGACAGCGGCATTCTTGCTGGTCTTGAGAGTAATACTGCCATGCAGCTCATGGCCGCCTTCGATACGCAGGTTGGTGGTGCTGTTTAGGGTTAGCAGCTGTTTATTGAGGGCATCGCCGATGCGGCCGAGCGTTTCCAGGCTGAGGTTTTGCCGGCCGTGTTCCATGCGGTTAACGGCTGATTGCGAGGTAGACAGCTTGCGGGCGAACTCGGCTTGGGTTAAGCCTCTATCTTGTCGCAGCTGAGCAATTAAGTGGCCGATTTTTTCATTTGTATTAGGCATGTGTCTGAAATCATATCATGTGTGGCGTTATACCTACAAGACTGTATCACCAGACTATTAGTTATTAATTTGACGACAAACCCTCCTGGCATAATCTGCTACAATAAGTTGTAATACAGGGGGAGATTCACATGACTGACAAGACCGTGGCTGCTTTAATCGCTGCCGAAGAAAAGCGCCAGCGTGAAGGCTTGGAACTGATTCCCTCGGAGAATTACGTGAGCAGGGACGTGCTAGCGGCCATGGGCAGTATCTTCACTAATAAATATTCCGAAGGCTACCCTGGCAAACGCTACTACGGTGGCCAGGAAAATACCGACCTTGTCGAGCAACTGGCGATCGACCGCGCCAAGCAGCTTTTCAAAGCCGACCATGCCAATGTCCAGCCCCATTCCGGCGCCCCGGCCAACGAGGCCGTCTACTTCGCCTGGCTGGAACCGGGCGATACGGTACTGGCGATGGATCTCAGCCACGGTGGCCACCTGACGCACGGCGCGCCGGTGACCCGCTCGGCCCACTTGTATAACTTCATACGTTACAAGATGAAAGATCCCGCTACCGGCGAAATCGATTATGAAGAATTGCGCGAGCTGGCACGCAAGCATAAGCCCAAGATTGTCTTAGCCGGTTTCAGCGCCTATCCCCGCGAGCTGGATTACGCCAAGTTCGCTGACATAGGCAACGAAGTCGGGGCATTGCTGATGGCTGATATGGCCCATATTGCCGGCCTGATTGCCGGCGGCGTTGCTAAGAATCCCTTTGACTATGGCTTCCATGTCATCACCACTACGACGCACAAGACGCTACGCGGCCCCCGTGGCGGATTGATATTGAGCAAGGGTACGGTTAGCACTCCGCTGCGGGCACCGGACAAAACCCTCGAGAATATCCCTACCTTAATCGACCGGGCCGTTTTCCCCGGCATCCAAGGCGGCCCGCACGAACACATCATTGCGGCTAAGGCAGTGGCTTTCGGCGAAGCCCTTAAGCCCGAATTTAAAGCTTACGCCCAGCAGATTGTAAGCAATGCCGCATCTCTAGCCGACGCCATGGTTAAACTAGGCTTTTCACTAGTGACCGGCGGCACCAGCAACCACCTCATCTTGGCCGATGTCCATAAGAGCTTCGGCCAGGACGGTAAAGTCGTCGAGGAAGCCCTCGACAAGATAGGCCTGACACTTAATAAGAACTCGGTCGCTGATGATGTATTGCCGCCATTCCGTCCGAGCGGTATCCGGCTCGGCACCCCGGCTATTACAACCCGTGGCCTCCAACAAACCGACATGGCTACGATCGCCAACTGGATGAAACAAGCCATTGATAACAGGGAAGATGAACAGAAGCTTAACACGTTAAGTAAAGAAGTAAAACAATTCGCTCTCCGGTTCCCTTTGCCAAGCGATAAGTGAGTAAGTTAACTAAGTAGACGTTATTAAGCTGGTTGTGGTGGGTGCTGATAGGCCTGAAGAGCAGGCTTTCCCAAGAAACGGCGAATCTTAAAAGCATCGATACGATCTTTTATTCTGTGAGGCGGCTGGATTTTATCGAAGACTACTTGTTCTAAAGATACATGCGCTATGCCCGCAGCTTCTGAGTAGATGGTACCTGCTCGTAAAGCCTCGAACTGTCTTTCCCTATCTCCTTGCGAAAAAGTCGTAATATCAAGCGGTAAAGCATCTTCAGCTGGAGGGTTAATGCTATGTAAGCGGGCTCGCATGCGACTCATTCTACCGACAGCGACACTAAACAAAGCTTGAGTGTTGGGAATGTGTCTATCTTGGCGCAGTTGATCAAAAAGCCTAGGGTGAACGATGAAGTCAGCATCATGCGGCCGCCGCAATCCATACAATGCCATCACGCCACTTCCCCATAATATTAAATCTTCAGGGTTAATGCCGTTTTGACCTAAAGCTTCGACCGTGGCGATCACGGGCGTGCTAAAATCGTGAGGTGTTTCCAGACGGGGCATAAGTTATTTATAGTAACATATATTTATATGTTAAGCAATTCATAGTTATGTTTCGATTTATGATAATTGCTCTGGTTCCTGCACCAGGACAATTCCGAACTTTGCCTGGACAGCCTCAATAATCTTTTGTTTGAAAGCCATCAAGTCGGCGGTGGTCTTGGCGTGATGGTTCACCAGAACAAGTGGCTGCTTGGCCCAGGTACCCATACCGGTAGCTTTATCATAATAATCCTTGAAGCCGACTTGTTCTATCAGCCAGGCGGCGGACAATTTGGCGCTGCCATTATCCACCGACCAGTACGGCAATTGCTCAAACTGGTTCCGTAACTCAAATAGCTGGGTTTCGGTAATTATAGGGTTGGCGAAGAATGAGCCGGTATTGCGTATAACGGCCGGATCAGGCAACTTCGCGCTGCGAATGGCTATGACGGCAGCCCGCACGCTGGCCGGAGTGTATTCGGTGATGCCATGGTCTTCGAAATACTTTTGCACGCTGCTATAAAACGGCGGTTTGGGATTACCCTTGGTTAAATGCAACGTGACGGAGGTGATAAAAAACCGGCCCCGGTCGGTTGTCTTGAAGCGGCTGGTGCGATAGGCGAAGCCGCAATCGCTGCTTCGAAGCGTCACGAAGTCGCCAACTTGCGTGTCGTAAGCCACGAGAGTAACGAGGCTACTGGCGATCTCTTGGCCGTAGGCACCGACGTTCTGGATAGGAGTCGCGCCGGTAGTGCCGGGAATCAGGCTGAGGGCCTCGATACCAGTCAGGCCGGCCTCGACACTGCGTTCGACAATAGCGTCCCACGGTTCGCCGCTGCCGATGGTCAGGTAAGTGTTGGTGTCATCTTCCTCGAATGCTTCGTAGCCCGGAATCCGGTCAATCATCACCAGGCCGGGATAGCCGGCATCGCCCCAGATAATATTACTGCCGCCGCCGATCATGACGGCCGGTAATTTGTTAGTGCCAGCCCAGCCTAGGGCGGCCGCCACGTCCTGCCGGCTTTGTACGTCTACCAAGTAGGCGGCTGGACCGCCCAGGCCCATGGTCGAATAGCTGGCGAGGCTGACATTCTGCTGAAAATCCATCTCCTCATTATATGCCACAAACAGCCTGGAGCTTGCGTTTAGCCGCCAGGCGGGATTATTATATAAAATATGAGTGAATCAGAGACACCATACATTACCCTGGGTAGCCACCTTAAATACGTCCGTGAGCAATCCAAGCAAAGCCGGTCTGAGGTTTCTGGCGCCGTCGAAATCGCCGAGGATGAACTAGAGCGGATCGAGACCGGCCAAGAGCGGCCCAGCGAGGACATCTTGCTGTTGCTGATCAGTCATTTTGGTGTCCAGGACCGCGAGGCGGTGCAGCTATGGGAGTTAGCCGAATACGAGAGCGACATGCCGGCTGATATTCGGACCGACCATCATGCCACCGAACTGAACGGCAAGCCAGTCGTCATGCTCCTAGCCGTTGATGTCCGGACGATGTACAGCGACGGGTTAGAGGCCATCGTTAACCCGGCTGGCGTTACCCTGAACTTTACCCAGGCCCTCAACCAGTCCCAAACAGCTTCGGTAGCTCGTCTCGGTATGAGCCACCAGCAAGCCGAGCAAGTGTTACGCACGCTCCAACAGGCCTTATTACGAGCTAAATATACCGGAGATACCAAGCTTTTACCCCCTAATCTGTAAGATTTCTTACAGACGGCTTTGCATTATAAATTCATTATGTTAATGCTAAAGAGTAGATATACTCGGAAAAACAAAAATGACAATCGAAAAAATGTTAAGCAATCTGCAGGCTATGGCGCAGCACACCACGACGCCAAAACCCCTGCCTAAATCTAAGAAGTAAATCGTTTTCAGTCAGCTTTAAGCATAGTTCGGATATACTAGAATTATGCGCATATTAGTCATTGAAGATGAAGTTAAAATCGCCAAGGCTATTAAGGACGGCCTGGAGCAGGATTATTACGCGGTAGACCTGGCCCACGACGGCGAGACCGGCGTCAATACGGCGCTGAATGACGATTACGACCTTATAATACTGGATGTCATGCTGCCTAAACTTAATGGTTTCGAGGTTTGCAAAAAAATTCGCCAGGCTTCCGACCACACGCCTATCCTTATGCTGACAGCCAAGGACCAGGACCGGGACGTAGTGGAGGGGCTGAACAGCGGCGCTGATGATTACTTGGCGAAACCTTTTTCATTTGAGGTACTACTAGCTCGGGTAAAGGCCTTACTGCGGCGTCCCCATGACGAGTTAGGCGAAGTTTTGCGTGCTTCTGACCTGACGATGGACACCATCGCCAAAGAAGTAAAGCGCGGCGGACGGCGTATTAGCCTATCGGCCAAAGAGTACGCCTTGCTGGAATATTTGCTGCGCAACGAGGACAAGGTGCTCAGCAAGAACAATATTATCACCCACGTCTGGGACTTTGACGCCGATATCCTGCCCAATACCGTCGAGGTTTTCATTGCTTACTTGCGGGCCAAAATTGACAAGCCGTTTAAGAGCACCGAACTTATCCATACCGTCAGGGGCTTTGGCTATATGCTGGGCGAAGCAAAATGAAACTGCCGGGCGCAAAACGCTTTGCGGCCACCTCGACAGCCCGTTTAGCCGCCTCCTACCTGGCTATTATCATGGTGCTGAGCATCGGCTTCAGCTTTGTCTTATACAAGACTTCGGCCCATGAGCTAGTACGTGACGTCCCGCCGTCGTCGCTATTTAGCCCGGACCAGTTATTTAGCGGCAGTGACCCGGGCTTTCACCACTTCTTCGAGCGGCGCATCGCCGAGGGGCAGGGGCACCTGCTGGGACGGCTTATTTTTCTTAATCTGCTAGTACTTATCGTTGGCGCGGCTTTAAGCTACTACCTAGCGCGCCGGACGCTGCAGCCGATCGAGGACGCTATGGAAGCCCAGAGCCGTTTCGTGACCGATGCCTCGCATGAGATACGAACTCCCCTGACGGCCGTTATGGCCAGCAACGAGGTGGCTTTACGAAAACCCCGCCTGACGCTATCACAAGCCAGGGACATCATTAAAAGTAACGTCGAGGAGATGGTCAAGCTAAAGAATCTATCCGACGGCCTGTTAAGCTTGTCTAAGCAAGACACCAATACGCTGGTTGAGCAGCCGGTTTCGCTTCAAGACGTTGCCGGCGAAGCCTTGAATCGTATGCTGCCAGTTGCTGAGGCCAAGCAAGTAGCAATCGAAGACACGGTGCCGGCTATTAAAGTCTTAGGCGATATGCCGAGCCTGACCCAGGCGGTAGTGGTCATGCTGGATAATGCCGTTAAGCATACTCCTGCTGAGGGCACGGTGTACCTGGAAGGACAGCGTAAAGACGGTCATGGATTTATAAGTATTCGAGACGTCGGCAGCGGTATTGCCGCCGAGGAGTTGCCAAAGATCTTTGATCGGTTTTACCGGGTGGATGCCTCGCGGACGGCAGCTGAGGCAACTAATGGCCACGGCATTGGCCTGTCTATCGCCCGCAAGATCGTCGAGCAGCATGAGGGCCGGATTTTGGTCAGCAGCACGCTAGGCCAGGGCTCAACTTTCACCATCCAACTGCCACTGGCCGGCTCTACCGACACCGCTCCAAGCACTTCGACAAATTAATTTAGGCGGTAGCTTTGGCTTTTTTGAGATTGGTCTTAGGTTTAGGGGTTTTCGTTGGGGCTTTGATGGACTTTTCGGCGTCCTGGGCGATCAGGTAGATCGCGCCGACCAGCACCACGCCGGCAATGCCTTGGGTAGCGGTCAGGCCTTGGTGCAGCCAGATGAAGCCGACCACCACGGCCGACAGCGGCCAAGCCAGCTCTAGCAGCGCGGCCCGCGAAGCCAGCACGCGCTTCAAACCGTAATAGTAAATGAGCAAGGCGACCATACCAGTCGAAAACGTAATCGCTACCAGGTATTTGAACTGGCTTAATGTTATAGCGCTCAGAGAACTCGTGCTGCCCGAGAAGAAGACGAACAGCAGCGCGAAGAATGGCGTGATACCAAAGCGCAGGGCGGTAACATGCAGGCTAGAAGTATCTTTCAGCGCGTATTTGGAGAAGGCAGTGGAAGTGCCCCAGGCAGCCGCCGCGCCGACCGCCATGATGGCGGCAATAAGCGTGCCATTACCGGTCGATAGCGTCACGCCCAAGTGCGGGAAGGTCACCACGTAAGCCGCTGCCAAGGCTACGACAGCCAGGCCGGCGAACCGCTTAGTCAGCGGCTCGCGTAGCAGTAAGCCGGAAGCGCCGATCGCGAAGACCGGATTCAGCTGCTGCAGCAACACCACAACCGAAAATGGAATAAACTTAACCCGGCCCAACGCGGCCGTATACAGGATGGTTCCAACGGCCCCCGACAGAAACGATACGCCGATAATGGCGTACATTTGTTTGCGAGTTAGCTGTTTAAAAACCTTCAGCGAAGAAACGATAAACGGCGACAGCACCAGGAAACCGAAAGCGTGTTCATAGAATACAATTACTGGCGCCGGTAAGCTAAATAAGTGCCGCCGTAACAGCCCGTCAACGCTGAACAGCAGGGCCGCCACCACCAGAGCAGCCGAGCCAATTTTAATATTTTTCATGACTAATTTTCCTTTTCTGTCGCCCTCACGCGACTCTCGCCGAAGCGAGTCCCGACTATACGGTCGGCCCATGAGTTTCACATGGTCATCCGCTGTCTAAGAACAACGGTCGACGGCTATACGTCCGATTGGCGAATTTCACGCCACCCCAGGAATTAAGTTAGTAACATCCCTTATAATACTATGTTTAAGCCAGGTAAAACAACCTTGTCCGTAACGTCAGCAGGCGCAGGATAACAATTAAAATATGGGCTAGCAGCCAAGCGATAGCTAAAAACAAGGCGTAATGCCACAGTACATTCACCGTACCACCGCCCCGGTTAACCACATTATTTAATGAATGCAGTAGCCTGGGCATCAGTGCCAAAGTATAGACAGCCCCCAGTATAAACATAGCTATCCTAAAACTGGTCTTAGTTATAAAGATGGCAAGATGACGGTTGCGGTCGGCGTATTCTGGCCAGAGGTAATTGCGCTCTTCCAAATTTTCTTCCAAGTCGACAAAGATATTGCCCAGCCCGTGCAGTAAAGAATAAATAATGATTCCCACGACTACCCAGAACACCACCAGGAAGAAATTATTGGCATAACCATGCAGGCTGTGGGTCAGTAAGCTAATTATAGTATGGCCGATACCATGTTTAATATTATCGATAGCCTGCGGCAGGTATAGGGCGTCAAGGTCATGGCTAAAGCTCGGCAGGCGGCCGATTAGCAAGGCGATTACCGCGAAAGCCGTCGCCAGCACGCTGCCGCCCAGGCTAGGCGTGAGCAATTGGATAAGCAAGGAGTGCTTAAAGCGGGCGGGCAATCGTGTCATGGCTGTCGAACCCGCCACGAGATTTTTATTTTTATGTTGCGCATATGTTTATAAATTGTCTAAAGTCTATCATATCATTATTTTTTAGGGCTAAGTAATAATTTTCGCCTGACAAATCGACCAGGTGAGGGTATAATCAACTTCATTAAATTTGGAGGCCGACTTGCTATTGAAGAATAAAAAACTCACCAGCCTGTATGTCTTGCTCATAGTGATATACCTGCTCCAGACCTTGGCGGCGCCGGTCAGCAAGCTAACCTTGTCAAAGTATCATATTAGCGTCACCCAGCTTCGGCTGCTGAGCCTTACTATCGCTCTACCATATATCGTTATCTGGTCGGTAGCGTTGCTTGGGTATCTTCGACTCGATAACTATATCAGGCTCATCCAGAATTATAAGGACGGTGTCGCTTTCCGGACTATCTCGCGCGGCATACTTTGGCTGGGTTTGTGGCTGCCAATATCGACAATTCTCAACAATTTCTTCTTCGAATACTATTCGGCGCACCAGGGTGCTACGGCTAATTTGGTGAGACTTAATAACTACCTGAACCTGATCATCCTGTTCGGCGGTTTTTGGTTGCTCTATAAAGGGTCAGGCCAGTTGCTGGGCCTGGTTAAAAGCCGGCCGTCTCTTTCTACTTACCAAACCCTGACGCTGGTATATATCGTATTTTCTGTCCTATACGTTTTCTTGACTTTACAAGACGTGGCCCGCCGTTACCCGACCCATACTGTCGCCACGGCAACCTATTACGAGCCGGATTGGCTAATTGTCTTAACGTTGATAATACCGCGTCTTCTGTATTGGTTCATCGGTGCCCAAGCCGTCCAAAACATTTTTCTCTACCGCAAGAAGGTTAAGGGCCGGCTGTACAGGCAAGCGCTTAACAACCTGGCGATGGGCTTAGGCGGTGTGGTCACCGTCACCATCCTGCTGCGCTGCCTGCAGTCATTGGCGACGCCGCTGGAACGATTGAGCCTGGGCCTGCTACTCAGCATCGTATACGTACTCCTCATTTTGATTAGCGTCGGTTATATCCTCATCGCGAAGGGCACCAAGAGGTTACAGCAACTGGAAGAGCTATAATGGTCAACGAGCTGACGCTGTACGAAGAGATCACCAAAATCTCGGAAGATTACTTTGGTCCGATGGCACCGCGTTTCGTCAGCCGAATGGTGGCCAACCACTTGCACAAGGAGCCGAAACGGGTAACGGCCAAGGATTTACCCGAGCTTATCACCTGGATTCGCCTAGCAGCCTGCCTACTCACCGAAGAAACAGAGACCATTAATGAATTTGTTGCCCGTTTAGACACCTTATCAAAATCAAAACGGCGTTAATTAAAATTTAATGTAAGAAATCTTACTTACACGTCACTAAGCGGTGTTAGGATAGTATTAAGTACGCCATGACAAAAACAATTACACAACCAGCCGCATCAAAAGTATGGTGGTTTTCCCAGCCAGATGCAGACCATGTCGTGCATTTCTATCCGTTTGACAAGGATTTGCTGGCCGCGCTGGTTGAATATTTCAGCGTCGGCCTTAAGGTCGGCGACACCTGTATCGCCATTGCCACGCCGCAGCACATGGTAAGCCTGAATGCCGCCTTACGGGCCAATGGCATAGACGTTTTGGGCGCTGTCAAAAGGGGCCAGTACGTTATGTATGACGCCAGCGAAACGCTGGAGCGGTTTATGGTCCGTGGCTTGCCCGACCAGCAGCGGTTCCTAAAATCTATCGGCCGCATGATCTATCTGACCGCCGGCAAGGGCAAACCAGTCCGAGCCTTCGGCGAAATGGTCACCCTCCTCTGGAAAGACAATAATCTCGACGGCCTGCTGCAGCTAGAGGAGTACTGGCATAATTTGGTCCAAGACCACCCGTTTTCCCTGTACTGCGCTTATCCTGAAAAAGTCTTCGACAAAAGCGCCCCGCACCGCGCCGCCATCAACAAAATCTGCGCCTGCCATAGCCGCGCCCTCAACCCCGCCTAACCCCGCAGCGGTGATATAAACTTTGGTACGCCCGAAGGGATTCGAACCCCCGACCTTTGGTACCGGAAACCAACGCTCTATCCAGCTGAGCTACGGGCGCGCGACAAACTGCAACTATTTTAACACTTAAAAACGCTAAGGTTTTGGACAATCTTCAGGCGCGGACGAGTTTAGGGCTTGGTCCAGGGCATTGTTAACGACCGGTATCCAGAGCTTGTAGCCGCGGCCGTCAGGGTGGAACTTATCGGCGGCGAGCAGAGTAGGGTCAGCCAAAAAGGCGTCGCGGGTCTTGAGGGCGATCGGTGCCAGCGTGAGATGGTTTTGCTTAATAATCGGTGCGAAGGCCGCGTTAACCTGCTTGGTGCGCAAGCCCATGAGTTGCTTGGCGGGCCATGGGAAACGCCTGACTGAGTCCACGGCCGGCGAGCCTGTCACCACGATCTGGACGTCGCAGTTGGCTTTACGCAGGCCATCGATAATTTGCTGTAGGGAAGACTGGATGGATTTGCCGCTGGTGAAGTGCGTGGCGTCGTTGGCGCCAACCCCTAGCAATACGACATCTGGTTTGTATTTGATTGCTTTGGATAGCTGTATGTCCAGCACGCTTTTAGCCGTGGCGCCGGAGATGCCAACATTCACGAAAGTCACGCGGTGAGTTTTCGCCAGATGTTGCGCGCTGGCCTCAGCATAGCTTTGGCTGTAGTCAGCCCCCTGGCCGATCGAGGTGCTGTCACCCATCACTACGTAAGTCAGGGCTGGGCCTGATCCTAGGGTTTGCGACGTCCGTGGTATATTCGGCGCCGGCACGTCCGTGCCATTATTTTTTATAATCAGGATTTCTACTACCATGAAAAGTATTATTGCCAGGATGAAGATGGCTAAAATAATAAGGACACGTTTCATTACATTGCCATTGTAGCAGGCTAGACGACTGGCCGACGGCCGATGCTGTAGTAGCTGAAGCCGGCCTTTTGCATAACGGCCGGCTGGAAGATGTTGCGGCCGTCAAATACTACTGGCGCCGCCAGCTTTTTGGCGACGCGCTCCAGGTCAGCCGCCGCGAACTCCGGCCACTCGGTCGCGATTAGCAGGGCAGCCGCGCCTTTTAAGGCCTCATACATGTCATCGGCTACCGTAAGCTTGTCATGGTCCTTATAGAGAGTCCGGACATTGTCGGCCGCCTCTGGATCAAAAGCTGTGACACTGGCGCCGGCTGACAGCAACCTATTGATAATAACCAGGGCCGGGGCTTCGCGGATATCATCGGTCTGCGGCTTGAAGGCCAAACCCCAGAGCGCGAAGGTTTTACCCTTAATATCACCATCGAAATGGTCTAATAGCTTAGTAACCAAGATGTTCTGCTGCTGGTCATTGATGGTCATGGCTGCTGATAGCAATTTAAACTCGTAGTCGTATTGCTCGGACATGTGCTTCAAAGCCCGCACGTCCTTGGGAAAGCAACTGCCGCCGCAGCCGATGCCTGGGTGCAAGAACTTGTGTCCAATCCGGCTGTCTGAGCCGATGGCCTGGCGCAGCATGTCAACATCAGCGTCCATCAATTCGCAGAGTTGGGCAATTTCATTCATGAAGTTAATCTTGGTTACCAGGAAGGTGTTGGCGGCGTACTTCGTCAGCTCGGCCGTTCGCGGGTTGGTCACGTAAAGCGGCCGGTCGTCATCTGTGAATGGCTCATAGAGTTTTCGCATTACCGCCTCTGCCTCTGGGCTGTTGACCCCGACTACCACGCGTTCTGGCCGGGTAAAGTCCTCGACGGCATGGCCCTCGCGCAGGAACTCCGGGTTGGACACCACATCGAACTTACTCTTAACATGTTCAGCAATAGTTTTTTGTACGGTTTCGGCAGTGCCAACAGGTACGGTACTTTTATTTACAATAACGCAGTAATTATTTGGCAGGCATGTACCTAATTGCTTAGCCACGGCCAATACGGCGGATAAATTAGCCGATCCGTCTTCCATCGGCGGGGTCGGCAGAGCCAGGAATATAACCTGGCTGTCCTTAGCGCCCGCCACCAGATCAGTCGTAAAGCTTAACATGTTAAGCTTTTGTGTGCGGCGCATGATATCCTCGAGGCCAGGCTCATATATCGGCACCTCGCCATGCTGCATAGCCACGACTTTCTCAGCGTTATTATCAACGCATATAACTTTATTACCAGCTTCAGCCAGGCAACAACCAGTCACTAGCCCCACATATCCCGTCCCGACAATTGTCACGTTCATAAGGGTTCATTATACCTGATTCGCTGAGGACGAGCTGAACAATGAATAATCTTGAATTGGTGCGCCCGGCAGGATTCGAACCTGCGACCCCTTGGTTCGAAGCCAAGTACTCTAATCCGCTGAGCTACGGGCGCGTATCTGTCGTATACTGATCTTATCAGAGAAGCGTAGGAGACGATAGTGACCATCAGGAATCTCAAACAAGCGGAAGCGGCCCTGCTGCCCTATGTACCGCTAGTAAAGCAATTGACCGGCCAGGACACCACGCTGGAGCGTATCAGGCCGCTGATGGAACTGCTAGGCAATCCGCAGGATCGGCTGCGGACAATACACATTGCCGGCACCAGCGGCAAAACCTCGACCGCCTACTATGCGTCGGCTTTGTTAGTGGCGGGTGGGCAAAAGGTCGGCCTGGCTGTCTCGCCCCATGTTGATACGATTACCGAACGGGCGCAAATCAATGGTTCACCGCTGCCAGAGGCTGAGTTTTGCCAAGAGCTAGCCATCTTCTTAGTGATAGTCCAACAAGCTGACCTGCAACCGTCGTACTTCGAGTTGCTCTACGCCTTCGCTATCTGGTTATTTGAGCGCCGACAGGTGGATTACGCGGTTATTGAGACGGGCATGGGCGGCTTACATGATGCTACTAATATTGCCGGGCGGCCCGACAAAGTCTGCGTATTAACTGATATAGGTTTTGATCACACCCGTGTGCTTGGAAACACCCTGCCTGCTATAACTGCCCAGAAAGTTGGTATCGTCCACGACCAAAACCATGTGTTCATGTATGAGCAAAGCGATGAGATTATGCAAGTAGTCGAGCACTGGACAGCCGGGCACAAGGCGCCGCTGCATTTAATTGAAACAAACAAGCACAGAGATTATCTAGGTGCTATGCCAGGGTACCAGCAACGTAACTGGTGGTTGGCTTTCCAGGTTTATGAATATCTACGTAACAGGGATAATATGACACACTTAACACGTCAAGTATCAAAGCAGACACAATTAGTACGAATTCCAGGCCGTATGGAAATCACGCGAGCCAGCGGCAAGACCTTAATTATGGACGGCGCCCATAACAAGCAAAAGATGGCGGCTTTCATAACCAGTTTCCAGCAACTATATCCAAACGCCAAACCAGCAATATTGTTGGCTTTCAAACAAGGCAAGGATTACCAGGATACAATAGAGCCTTTGGCGGCATTGGCGAGCCGTATTATTACCACCCAATTCATTACCTCACAGGATTTACCGGCTATTTCTATGGATTCTGAAGTTTTAGCGCAAGCCTTTCGGGCTGTCGGGGTCAACAATGTACAAAGTATTCCCGATCATCAAACGGCTTTTAGAGCACTATTAAACAGTCCGGAAAATATCGCTATTATCACCGGTTCGTTTTACTTGCTGAGCCAAATAAGAAATAATAAATAGCTAGTATGATTCGTTTAATCGCGGCGATCGACCGCCAGCGCGGTGTTGGCAAGAATGGTGGACAGCCGTGGTCTATTCCGGACGACGAGCGGCATTTTACCGAGAGCACCAAGCTGTACGGTGGAAACATCCTGGTCGGCAGTACAACTTTCCAGACCTTCAAGGCCCCCTTGGCCGGTCGTCAGAATTACGTCCTGACGCATCACCAAGAGCCCATCCCCGGCGTCACCCTAGTCCATGACTTGCAGCGCTTCCTACACGAGTTCGCTGATAAAGACCTCTGGATAGTCGGCGGCGCTAAAGTTTTCGAGGAGACGATTAAGATCGGCCAAGCCGACGAGCTCTACCTGACCCACATTGACGCTGACTTTGGCTGCCAACAATTATTCCCAATCTACGAAGGCGACTTCAAACTGGTCGAGCAGTCCGAACCGCAGGAAGAAAACGGCTTCCGCTTCTACTACGCTCGCTACGTCAAAGGCGCCTAACTACCCCGGCCTCTATAGCCGCTTCTGGCCGTAGAGCCAGCCCAACCCCAGGATGACTGTAAACGTTGCTAGCAAAGTGTATAGATATGGAGCTGAAACCGCCGCGGTTGGTTTGCCGTAGCCCGTATCCGGCGCTTTGACTGCCGCTCCGCCAATAGTAATGGTTACTGTCGCGCTAGAGGTCCGGCCGAAGGCGTCCGTCACCGTGTAGTCAAAGCTGTCAGTGCCGCTAAAGTTACTAGCGGGCGTATACAAGAATGTGCCGTCAGCGTTAACGCTGAGCGTGCCGTGAAGCGGATTAGTGTGGGAGGTAACAGTCAGGGAGTTGCCCAGGTCATTGCTCAGCAGCGGCAGGGATACTTGGTTAAGTGGTGTATTAAGCGGCGTGGCGTAGGTATCATTGGCGGCTATGGGTGGGTCAAAGGGGTTTTGTAGCGCCGTCGAGCAGCTGGCGCCATCATTGTTAGCCGTGACGGTGCCGGAAACTTTAAAAGTGGCGGTTGGCGTGGGGGACGATATGTCCGTGATTTGGTAGATCGAGCCAGAACCGTTATTGGAGAAGAACAATTCGCCGGCCCGGTCGGTCCAACCAGCCCCAAACCCGTTTCCGGCGCTAAGCCAACCAGACGGGCCGGTTACCGTACCGGTCGTCGCGCTATTGGTTAAAAGGTTAACGACTGACAAATTATTGCCAACCAACAGGTACAGGTTATTGTTGATAAAGACATTGTCGGCGCCGGCAACAATAGAGTCGCCGGAAATAGTCAAGGTGGTAGCGGTCATCGAAGCGACATTAATCTTATATAAAGTGTGGACATCATCGCGAATATACAGGTTGCCAGCCAGATCGAAGGAGCCGTTTATGTAGCCGTTTGCCGGCAAACCGGCCGGCAAACCGAGGTCGGTGGTAGTACCGTCATTAGCTACGCGGATGAGGTCACCGGCTTGGGGGCCGCCATATTCAATACCATAGATATAGTTATCCAGTACGTTATAACCAATGGCGTTGTAATCAAAAGGCGCGCTGCTGCCAATGTCGTTGTAAACCCCTGTCAGGGGATCCAATACCTTTAGCTGCCCGCTAATGACTTGGTAAAAAAAGTTAGAGCTACAGTCAAAAGGGCCGGTCGCGGCGCTCACCGCACCGGGCCTAGCGAGGCCGGCGGATAACACTAAGGCTATGACCATTATTATTTTTAGCAGTTTGCGCATTTTTGTTACTGTACTCGTATGTCACTAAATACTAATGATTATAGTAACAGTTTATTGTGAAGTAACAAAGTATTTGTAATGCGGTCGCTGCCGGTCTAAAGGCGCAAGTATAAAAGCTTACCATTTCGGCGTGCCCTATCACTGCTAAATTCCGAAAGAATCACCGAAATCTAGAGCAGCCAACGCTTACACATTGCAGTTTTTAAGTAAAACTCTATCACTTCGGTTATCACACGGACTAGACTAACGTTTTCCAGTAATACCAGAAGCGGTTTAGCAGAATCAGGAAGAATATCAGGTAGTAAGCTACCAATATGTCGCCGTGATGACGCTGCAGCCAACCTTTGGCCTTAGGTTTCAGGAACTTTGTCCGTAAGTTGCCCTCCCTGAGATTGTACAACGTTGTGTACCAGAGGACGGGCGGTACGATAAGCCACACCGCGAAACAGTACGGACAGATGGCGTGAATACGGAACACCGCCTGGACGTATAAATACAGAAAGAAGGCGAAACCACCTAACGCCCCTACATTTATTATCAACCACAGCCATCTTTTGAAAGCCGTGCCCGCCAGCAAGACTACACCTATCGTAGCCAGCATACTGAATGCCATTAACCCGTAAATTGTGTTTGGCACGCCGAGCACGCTGGCTTGCTGGGTTTTCATGACCGAGCCGCAGCTCAGTATCGGGCTTATATTGCAGGCGGGATGGTAGGCAGGGTTTTCAAGCACCTGTAGTTTGTCGTAGGTCAGGGCAAACGAAGCCACTATACCGATGACGCCTGCTATCAGGTAGATATATGGCAACGTTTGTTTGAGCGTGACTTTCATTTATTTCAGCTTAGCAACATGTGCCAAACCGAACCAGACTAAAACTGCCATCACGCCAGCCCCTACGAATGCCGCCAAGGCTACGTATTTAGCCAACATGCCAAACGTCCAGTAGGAATAGCCGTCCCCTAACAGGAGGCCTCGCAATGTCTCGCCCTGAAAGAGGGTTGCTGCTTGTGCTTTGAGCTGTGGGTTGGCAGGGTCTTTTTGAGCCGCAGTACTGACTTGAGCATAGGTATGGCCGTCTGCCACCTCCGACAAGTGCACCTTGATAAAGTTGTTAGCATACACTTTGGCTTGCTGGCCATCTTCGAGCTGTTGTCCAGCGTATTTGTTCATTGCCGCCTGGTCAGACGCTGGTAACGCGGCGATTGCTGGGCTGCCTTTAGGCGGGAAGAATACCTTCTGTTCCGATAGCTCGGTCTTTACGCTATTGGTCGCGAAGTGATAACCGTACCATGCTAAGCCGCCAATGACTAACAGCACCGCCGCCATTGCCGTGCCAAGCAGTATAAAGACTTTATCTATTGCTCTGCGTTCTGTTTTTGCCATAATGTTCCTTCCGGATTGAATTAGCGCTAGCTTTATTTATAACAAAGTATTGTCAAATAAACCATATTACGTGTGCTATCCACCCTCAAGCAAAGAGAAATAGCACCCAATACACTTAATATAGCTGGCTATGAGTGCCGATGAATCCGAAGATTACTATCGTACCTTCTTTGACGTAATACAATGCGCGTATGTCTCCTTCAATATCAATGCTACGATATCCTTTGTATTTACCTTTCAGAGCATGATCACGCAAGGTTTTATCGTGAGGATTTTTCCTAAATAAGTCGAGTCGTTCATAAAAATGCTCTTTTTGTTTTTGGCGCAGCTCTTTGAACTGCTTCGAAAAGTCTTTAGTAAAATCAATCGAGTGGTGCACCATCCTACAAAGACTTTAAATAGTTGATTGCTTCCTCTGTGGTCTCAAAGGGTCCACTCGTTTCACCTGCTTTTATTTCTTTTTCAGCTTGCTCGATGATTCTTTCCATTTTGGGCGTCATTACTTCAACAGCGCTAAAGTGTATTTGACCTGTTTCGCCGAGTTCTATCAAGTACGCATTAACGAGAGTGCTTAAAGGAATTCCAAACGAACCAGCCACGGCTTGCGCCTGCTTCTTTACTTGTTCGTCAACTTTGACATTTAGAATAGCCGTCTTCATTAAACAAAGTATACACTTTGTTTAATCTCTATGTCAAGCATTTCTTATCTTCGTAATTGGAGGGCCAGGAGGGACTCGAACCCTCGACACCCTGCTTAAGAGGCAGGTGCTCTAACCAGCTGAGCTACTGGCCCGTAACTCAACAAACTTTAGCAAAGTACCTCTGTTTTAGCAAGAGCTTGGGCTAACGGTAATTTACTAATTTGTACTTGTTGTAGGATAGCTGCTGAATGAGTTCTGGGTCTGACTGGTAGTCGGCTGACTAAGGTTAGCCGTCAGATTATGCGCGCTGAATATCGCTAAGCCTATGCCTCCTGCGAATAGCAGGATGACTAGCAAGTACGTGTAATTTAGCCAGTGAGTACTTGGTTTGGCAGCGCCAGATTCTTTGAGCTGCCGCAGGTCATGGTAACGACCAACAAGCGGCGCGACGGTAATAGCGCCGAATAGCAGGCCGTAGCCTCCGCCACCAATGAATAACGAGGCGAATAATGCCCCAAGCATCTCATTAACATGGCCTTTGGTAAGGCTAAGACTGCGTTTAATAGCTGCTATCGGGCCCAGGTCCTCTTCAAACATAACTAGCGGGCTTAAGGAATTACGGCTCATAAAAATTATGCCGGGAATAATTAGGAGTACGAAACCGACCAGGGTCAGTATGCCGGATATAAAGCAAAGGCCTATCAGCGGCAGTAGCTTACTAATTGACCTGCGATACGCTTCGCCGGTCGTAATTGTCTCGCCCCGGGCACTAGTACCAGCTATGACATAATATGTGCCAATCGGGATAATATACAGAAGCGTTAAGGCTATAAAGAATATAACGGCTAAGGCAGGGCTCTTTAGGGCAACTATTGTCACGAAGTAAATTAACTCCCCGGCGCCAATTAGCAGCAAGCCGATGAGACCGCTGAGCATGGCTGATGTAGGATTCGCTTTTAAGATGAGGACCAAGCCGCGTACGGTATTCAGGAAGGGATTGGAAATATATTCGTCGCTAACCGGTGGAGCAAGTCCGGCACTCGCGGTAGAGGGCGGACTATAAGACGCGGTATTAACCGGCTGGGAGGCAGTTTCCATAGTTACCGGTCTAATATCAGAGCCGATGATAGGAGCTGGCTGATTACCCGTGGTGGTACCTAGTCCGCCAATGACGGGTGTGGCTACGGGACTGGCAGGCGATGGGTTGGGTGGAGGACTTATGTCGGCGTTGACAGGCTGTTGATTGAGAGGACCGGTTTTGTTAGGATCAGTATTTTGTGGCTCCATAAAGACCTTTGCTTATTAGCATTATCTGGCAGGAGCATAGCATAATTATTATGCTTAAAGCAATCTTCGATATCTTAATAAGTAAACAAAAGCCCGGATGGTACAATTGTCTGGTATGAAACTGCTCAATGGATCCGACTTGGCCGGTTATATTAAGGAGCGCCAAGCCGCGCAGGTACGGGGACTCATCCAAGCTCGTGATGTCACGCCAAAACTGGCCATAGTAGTCACTGTCGACAACCCTGTAATTGATGTCTATATGCGGCTCAAGAGCCGTTATGGCGGTGACATTGGGGCTGAAGTTGTCATCCATCGTGTCAAACAAACAGGGGTAAAAGAATTACTTAACATGTTAAGTAACGACACGAGCGTGCATGCCATAATAGTGCAGTTACCGCTGGAAGATCCGGGCCAAACCGATACCATTGTCAATCTCGTTGATCCACATAAGGACGTCGACGGCCTAAATACCCAGTCTGAATTTGACCCGGCGACGGCCCTAGCTATCTTATGGTTACTATCCGGTTATAACATCAACCTGGCTGGCAAGGACGTCTTGTTGGTAGGACGTGGCAAGCTGGTCGGCGAGCCGCTCGAAAAGCTGCTGCTAGCCTCAGGCGTTACGCCGCGCGTAGCGGTTAAGGAAACGCCGGATGTGCCAGGTGAAATCCTTAAGGCTGACGTTATCATAAGTGCCACCGGTGTTCCGGGACTGGTCAAAGCCGATATGATCAAGCAGGGCGCCGTGGTAGTCGATGCCGGCGTCGCCAGTGAGGGTGGTAAAACGGTGGGCGACCTGGCACCGGAAGTATATGACCGTGATGATCTGACCGTTACCCCCCGCAAAGGCGGCGTCGGACCCCTAACTGTCTGCGCCCTCTTCGAAAACGTCATCACCGCCGCCAAACGCGCCGCCGAAGCATGAGTTTCAAAATTGGCGTTTTTGACTCAGGGGTAGGCGGCTTATCAGTAGCTAATGCTATTCATAAGGCCTTACCGGACGACGAAGTATTATTGCGCGAAGACAAAGAACACGTACCATACGGCACTCGCCAGCCAGCCGAGCTACTAGGTTTTGTAGTACCGATTTTTCAAAGCATGATAGACGAAGGCTGCCAGGTAATAGTGGTGGCTTGCAATACGGTTTCAACGACACTGATCGAGGAACTCCGCGGCCAATTTACGATTCCACTAATAGCGATCGAGCCAATGATTAAACCGGCCGCCGAAATAACAAAAACTAAAATCATCGCGGTTTGCGCCACGCCCGCCACGCTTACCAGTAAGCGTTACGCTTGGCTCAAGGCTACCTACACCCCTGGTATAAAAGTACTTGAACCGGACTGTAGCGATTGGTCAGCCATGATAGAGGCTAATCACGTCGACCAGCATGAGATTGCTGTTCGCATTAAAGAGACTCTTGACGCAGGAGCTGACGTCATCGTACTTGGCTGTACCCACTACCATTGGATTGAAGAGGAAATCAATATTATTTGTGAGCGCCAGGCGACAGTTATTCAGCCAGAGCAGGCAATTATTAAGCATCTCAAGCAAGTGCTTGCACGGCTTGCTTGAAGGCCTCGCCTCTTTGCTTATAGTTGTCGAACATATCAAAGCTGGTGCAGGCCGTAGATAACAGTACGACCGTTTCGCCACGTGAGACAACCGAGGCTTCCGCTAGTTCGGCGGCTTTCTGAATGATTTCCGGCATCGTTTGGGCATCAGTGATGGCGTAATTATCGTAGCCGATGCCTTTCAGCGCGGTTATAAGTTCCGGCCGAGCCTCGCCTATTAGCAAGACTTTAGCGATGTGGTCGCTGCGTTCCTTGATGCTTTTCGCTAATTGGTCGAAGCTTATTCCCTTACCCCGTCCGCCCAGGATAATTACCTGGGGCTTTTCAAAAGCTTCAATCGCCGCGATAGCTGTTTCAGGCGTAGTGCCGAAGGAGTCGTCGTAATAACTGATCTTATTAAGTTCGCGTACGAATTCCAGCCGATGTTCCAGGCCGCTGAAGCTGGTTAGGACGGAGCGGGCTGCTTTGACGTTTTGGGAGATTTGCCAAAACGCGGTGGCGGCGGCGCAGGCGTTCTGCCAGTTGTGCCGGCCCAATAGTTTCAACTGGTCGGTCTGGCAGATGGCTTGGCCGCCGATACTGATGGTATCGTTATCAACCACGGCGCCCGGTGAGGCATAGTACGGTATCTTTCGGGCTTTACCAGCCGCGGCAACGCGCTGTGAGATTTCATTATTGGCGTAATAAATGGCAATGTCATTCTCGGTTTGGTGCTGAAATAACTGGCTTTTGGCCTGGAAGTATTCTTCGCTGTCGCTGTGCCAATCCAAATGCTCGGGCGTTACCATCAGGCAGACGGCGATCGGCGGCGAGTACTTAAGATCGATCAGTTGGAAGTTCGCTAGTTCCAATACGATCCAATCATCCGGCTCGATGTTATTTTTGAGCAGGTCGAGTGGCGGAATGCCGATGTTGCCGCCGAGATGTACCCGCCGGCCGTCGGCTTCCAGCATTTTGGTGATCAAACTGCTGGTCGTGCCCTTGCCCTTGGTGCCGGTAACGCCGATTATATTCCGGCTTGGACACACTCGAAAGAATTCGTTTGTAACAGTCGTTACCTTATCTAAAATGACCGGTGAATTAGCGGCCACAATGTCGCGCGGATGGATGCCGGGGCTGCGGACTACCAAATCAAACTGGTCGAGCTGCTCTAAATAAGCCGGGCCGATCTGGGTGCGCGCTCCCTTTGGCGCCTCTAATTTGTCGCTACGGTCACAGATCGTAATCTCATTGTCGGCCTGCCAATGCGCGTAGGCGGACTGTCCCTGCTGGCCGTAACCAAGTATGGCGATTTTCATATACTTATTATGTCACGGAAGCCGCGGTTGGCGGCGGAATAGTCGGCAGCCAGATAGTAAAGACACTGCCTTTGCCTTCGCTGCTGTCCGCTTTGATGCCGCCGCCATACTGCTCTATGACCAGCTTAGAGATGTACAGGCCTATCCCCGTGCCTTCATAGGCGTAAGTTAACGTGCCTGTTGCCCGGTGGAATTTGGTAAACAGGTGGGGTATCTCGGCGGCGGTGATACCGATACCGCTGTCTTTGATAGTTATTTCCAACCGTCCGGCGGACTCGGAAACCGACATCTCGATACTGCCGCCTTCAGGCGTGAACTTGTAGGCATTGTCCAGTAAGTTCCAGAGGGCGCTGCGGAAATGGGGTTTGCTGAGGTTGACCCAGGCTTTTGCCGCCAAAGCCGTCGTGAAATTTATTTTCTTTTGTTTGGCTTGGATGGCAAACTCGTTAGCCACCTCTTGAAGGATAGGCTGTATCTCAATCGGGGCTCGCGGCAAGCTCGTTTGGTCGGCTTCGATCGACGAAATCGTCAAGGCGTCCTCCGAGAAGGTATTAAGGCGGGTGACGTTAGTTCCGATCAGTTCGAGTAATCGTTGGAGCTCTGACGCGGGTTTCATGCCTTTTAGCTGTTCCAGGTAGCCGCTAATTATAGTTAAGGGCGTCCGCAAATTGTGGGCCGTAATCATCAGGAACTCGCTCTTGAGTTTGTCAACGGCCTGCAACTTGGCGATGTCAGCCTTCAAGGAGCTGGCCATGGTATTAACAGCCGTGGCCAGGTCGCCGATCTCGTCCTGCCTTCCCAGGTGTATCTGCCGGTCCAGGTCGCCGCGGCTAATCAGGAGGGCAATCTGGCTGACTAGGGCCACCGGCCGTAAAAACAGCTGGTTAATCAGAAAGTACCAAACTACTAAGGCTACCAGCAGGATACCGGCGCTGAAGATAACGATGAAGGTGACGATATCCCGGATACTTTTATTCAGGCCCCGATAAGAAATGCCATACACCACGGCATAGCGGTGAATGCCGAAATCCTCTATGTAGGGCTGTACGACACCTGTTAGATTCCCCTGCCTATCCTTGATATAGCTGGTTTGCAGGCTGCCCGCGGCATCAGGATTAACGGTAATCAGATGTGTTTCGTCAGTACTAAACACCTGTTTGCCAGCGGTGTCTATTATCTCTACCTGGTTAATGTTAGGATCCAAGTCAGTAAAGCTGGCGACCTTCTGTTGGATTCTGATAGTGCCAGAATCTTTATAAGTCTCAAACGCGTTGCCTATAGGCTGGGTGGCCAGGGTAGCAAAGGATTTGGATTGGTCAACCAGGTTGGCGCGCAAGGTTTTGGTATTCTCCCGGACAATAATCAGGGTAATGGCCGCGAAGATAGTAACCAGTAGGCCGATCAGGAGCAGCAGGAACCGGGCGCGCAGGCTCCAGCGTTTCATGGGTTACTGCTGGTAAACCTGCCAGAAGTAAGCGCCAGCTTCGGTACTTGGAAGGTCCACCTGGATGTTATATGGTTTTTGTAATACGAAGACTCGCGTTTGGGTAAAGAGCGGGATGTCGGGCACGTCGGTGGCCACCTGGCGGGCGATTTTTTGCAGGATCTTAATACGGGCAGTCGGGTCGAGCGTGGAGCTAGCTTGTTTGGCTAAGCTCTCTACCTGGGCGTTGGTATAATCCTGGTTGCCGACAACGATGCTGTTGAGGATATCCAAGCCGTCTAAGATATTACTACTGTAGCCGGCATAGAACATGTCCGTTTGTCCGCCTAATCCCGCGGTGATCAGGGCACTGGTATCAGGAACTGATTCTGATTTTACATTAAAGCCCACGGCATCTAGTTCCTTAACTACTTCTCCGACTGGGGCTTCGTCACCAGCCAGGAATGACAGGGTAAGCGGCGCCGAGGCGTTTTTGACAGAAGCAAGTAGCGTCTTGGCTTTGGCGAGATCATAGGGCATGTCATGGATAGAAGGGTCATAACCGGGAATAGTTGATGGGACGAGCTGGCTGGCTTGCGTGCCGCGGGTACTGGCGGCTTTAAGGATTGCCGGTATATTCAGCGCGTAAGCGGCAGCCTGCCGGGCCTGCAAGGACTGTAAGGGTGAACCAGCCTTCAGGGTGTTAAGGCCGATAAAGTTAATTCCCAAGTCTGGAATGGAAATAGTCTTCCTAGCTTTGATCTTAGCCAGCACGTTATCTGGAAAGTCCCCGGCTAAGTCATACTGGCCGTTACTGGTAGCGGTTCCCAGCTTACTGGCATCGGTAATACCGGCGATATGGATTGATTTGGTATAGACGTGGCCACCCCAATAGTTAGTGACTGCCGTTAGGTCTATGCTATCCGCGGCCGGCTTAGTGCCGGCTTTAACTACGTAAGGGCCGGTACCGGAGTTAGGATCATTTGGGGCGGCTTTCGTGTCAAAGACATACAAATCGCTCAGCCGGTTCAATAAAGTCGGATCAGGCCCGTCCGTCGTTATCTTGACCTGGTTATTATTAACCACTGTGACGGCCTTAATGGTGCTGGCTGCGGCAAAGAATGACGAGCCTTCAGCATCATTTTGGTGGGCGATGGCGTAATCAAGGCTGGCTTTTACGTCGCTGGCGGTCATCACCCGGCCACTATGAAACTTAACATTCTGCTGTAAGTTAAAGAGCCAGGTAGTGTCGCTGGGGTTCGACCAGCTAGTGGCCAGCAAAGGTACAATTTTAGTCTGTTGCTGGTAACGTACCAAGCCTTCGAATAATTGGGCGTTAACCTGGATTTGGGCATTACTGCCAGTACTGCTGTTAGGATATAGGGTGTCAAAGCCATTGCCATTTACACCGTAGGTTAGGTAGGGAATATCTTTTTTGGCGGTGGACGTCCCCGGGGTGTTGCCGGACTTCAAGAAGTACCCGGCCAGCACAGCGGCTATTATTACCAACAATAGAACGAACAGGGCTAATTTGGTTTTAAAACCTTTATGGCCGCCGCCTCCGCTTACGGGGACAGGGGGCACCGGTGGCTGCTGGGGCGCGACAGACGCGGGCACAGGCTCCACTCCGGGTGAGGGCGTCGATATATCCGGCGTGACAACCGGCGAGGACACCGATGCCGGTGTTTCCGATTGGCTACTAGGTTGAAAATCAGTTTGGTCGGGTGGTGTGTCTTCCATGATTGCTTCTAGTTTTATAGGGCTTGTGCTTAATTATGACGATTTGCTTGGAGTTGTCAATTCCAGAGTGTCCATATTCCGCCTACTACTTGCTGAGTTGCTTATTAACCAGTTCCGCTACTTGGCGCGGGGTCATGTCGGCCTTTAGGATGACGTCGCTGACACCTAGCTCTTTAACCTTCCGGGGCATTTCTTGCTCGCCCATGTTCGTCAGGATTATAACTTTGACTTTCTTGCCCCAAGGCGCTGCCCGCATTTTTTCCAACATAACATCACCGGTCATTTCCGGCATCATCAGGTCCAGCAGGATTATATCCGGTTTCATATTTTCGGCTAAGGCTAGGCCAAACTTACCATTATCAGCCGTTTCTACCTCATAGCCCTCGCCTTCGAACTTGAAACGGTACATCTGGCTAATGGCTTGGTCGTCTTCTATGATCGCGATTTTAGGCATTGCTTTATGTCGGCTGGCTCCCAGCCAGTTCTTTAGAAACGATTTCAGCTATTTGGACCGGCGTGTAGTTAGCCTTAACGATATACTGCTCAACACCCAAATCGGTTAGCTTGGTAGACCTGCCGTCTTCGGTAATGTTTGTCAAGATAATGACCTTAATAGTCTTGCCCCAATCAGTGGCGCGCAGTTTTTCAAGCATTTCTTCGCCGTTCATCACCGGCATCATTAGGTCAAGCAGAATGAGCGTCGGCCGGATAGCACTAATAAGTTCCAACCCGGCTTTGCCGTTCGGGGCGCATTTCACTTCGTACCCAAGCTGTTGCAGCTTGAACTGGTACATTTCGGCTATCGCTAACTCGTCCTCAATAATTGCGATTTTGGTCATACTTACCCTAGAGTTATTATAGACAGGAAAGGTGATAAAGAAAACCACCATGAATCATGATCTTGTGGTAGCTATAGTCGGCGGCTTGGGTGGAATGCTTGGTTGGGGATTTGCTGATTTTTTCGCTAAGAAGACTATTGATAAAACCAGCGACCTAAAGACACTTTTTTGGTCGCAACTAATCGGTATTGTGCCGTTACTACTGATTTTCATGGTCCACCCCGCCGTTCCGCATCTAAACCGCTTTGATATACCTTTTTTAATCTTATTCGGAGCAATCAGCGGCCTATCCTATTTACCGGTATATGCCGGTTTTGGCAAAGGGCAGGTGAGCCTGCTGAGCCCAGTCTTTGCCTCCTGGTCGGTCGTGGTGGTGTTGTTGTCGGCCCTTTTCTTCGGCGAAACGCTTCCCGCCCTCCGGTGGTTGGCCGTCGCCATAACCTTTGCGGGCATCCTGGCCATCAGTGCCGATCCGCGGGATATCCGGCGGATGCTACGTGGCCAGAAGCATTCGGTACGCGGCCTGCCCGAAATATTCGTAGCTTTGATTACCTATTCGGTCTGGCTGGTTTTCTTCAACCGTTTCCTCAGTGGTAAACCCTGGGTGTTTTATCTTCTGGTTATCCGTATTTTTTCGACCGCTACGCTTTACCTGTATTCCCGGATCAGGCGTCTGGGTCTTGCCTTCAAACAGCAGGACCTTTGGAAATACATGGCACTGATCGGCGTGTTCGACGTTATGGCCTTTGGCTTTGTTTCCTACGGTTTCAGCGCCAGCTCGCTGACCAGCGTGGTGGCCATTTTGGCTGGCACCTTCTCGCTGCCTACCATGGTATTGGCCCGCATTTACCTGAAGGAGAAAATAACCCCGTTGCACGCCTTTGCCGCCTTACTTATTCTGCTTGGGGTTGCTATAATTTCGCTGGAGTAACAGATGGTCATATCGCGACGATCAATTTTTGACAGGAAAGCCCTACGGGAGTTGACCTATAAAACCCCTTATTTTTTGCTTGATGGCGAAATCATAAAGAGTAACCTGACGGCTTATCGCCAAGCCTTGCCACCGCAGACCGAGATCTGTTATGCCATGAAGGCCAATTCTGAAGAACCGGTGCTCCGGATCCTGAATGTGCAGGGCTGCAGCTTTGAAGTCGCTTCGATCTACGAATTGGCCCTTTTGCAAAACTTAGGCGTCAAGCCGGAGCGTATCTTGTACGGGACCTCTGTAAAACCTGAGGATACTATTGCCGACTTCTTCGACTATGGCGTGCAGCGATATGCCTTCGACTCCGAGCCGGAACTTATGAAGATTGCCCGCCAGGCACCTGGCGCCAAGGTGTATCTGCGGGTTCTGGTGGATGATAAGGCTTCAAGCGTCTTTACAATGTCCGAAAAGTTCGGCATTGGCTTGGAAGATGCGGCCGCCTTGCTTGTCAGGGCGCAAAGCCTTGGACTAGTGCCGTACGGTATTAGTTTTAATGTCGGTTCGCAGGCTCTCAATGTCGACGCCTGGGCCAATGGGCTGGCCGGGATTACAGAGGTGTTGACTGAATTGGACTACAGTAATATCAGGCTGGAAACAGTTAACCTGGGTGGTGGTTTCCCTTTCGCGTACCCAACCGAAGGCGCGACTGTCCCCGGTATTGCTAATATCGGGGAGGCCGTCCGGCAGGCTGCCGCTAAACTACCGTATCCAGTCACCTTCTTGGCAGAGCCTGGCCGCGGACTGGTAGCTGACGCTTTTGTACTCGTAGCAGGTGTTTTTGCTAAAAAAAGCCGTTCTACCGGCCACTGGCTGTATCTGGACGCTGGCGCCTATAACGCCTTGCTGGAAGCCATGGCCTACCAGGGTTCAATCCGTTACCGTGTAGAGCTGTTGCGTGACTCGGGGGCAGCGCCGGAGGCATACATTCTAACCGGCCCAACCGGCGACAGCCTCGATGTTATCGGCAACGACATATTACTTCCCGCCGACGTAACGATTGGCGACCGGTTGGTCATACGTGACACTGGCGCCTACAGCTTTCCGCTAATTACGACTTTTAATGGTTTCCCGGCGCCGCCTCTGTACGAAGGGTAAGCGGCGTTCGGGCGCTTTTTGCACGATGGGCGCCACGATTGTCTGATCCTGCCAATACTCGCAGTCGACCGGCGGGTTGACCTGGCATATCCGGAAATTGATGTCTTTGCGGCGGAAACCGGCATTGACCAGCTTTTGGACATGCGGCTTGGACAGATGCGTCGCCTCATCAGAGTAATACGTCAGTATACCGCCGGGCTTCAATAACCGGTAAGCTTCCTTAAAGAACCAGAAGTGCTGGCCGTGTATCTCTTCTTCTTTAAGCGGATAGGTATCAAACAAAATGCCATCAAAGATGCTGGAAGCCAAGGTCGGTGTTACATCTTCCCAAAAACCACTGTAAATGTGCATTCTGCCATTATCCAGGGCCGGTTTGCAATCAGATACGGCTTTTTTGATGACGTCAGGATGGCACTCAATAACGATATGGGAATCGATCGGGTGGCTTTGGATGGCGGTACTAGAGAGCCCCATGCCGTACCCTAGTTCCAATACCCGCCCGCCTTTACTGGCAGCAATCGCGCCGAGCATGTCCATATAGCCTTGCTCCCAATCCTCCATAACGGGATGTCCGGCAATACGCAAGGTGTGTTCGTCATAAATCGCTGGCGCTTCGGCCCATTGTTCCTGGGCCGTAGGAAAACCAATTTTCTTTCTACTTTCAACTGTATCCATAATTTTTGTTTTATTCCTAGTTACTAACTTTCGATAACTTTAGCACTTGCACATATGAATGGCAAGTGATGAATATCATCGTCTGGCGCGCTTCTTAGGTTGACTCCTGCCGCTAAAACATTAGAATAATAGTAGACACCCTTGGAAACACTGAAATATGCCTAAAGCAATCTTCAAAAATAAACTGCAAATCGGAGCTACCTGTTATCTGTTGCTGCTGGTAATATACTGGATTTTCCTGCATCACAGCGGCCACAAGGCCAGCAACTACAACTATTTTTACTCCCTGCTATTCAGCCTGACGCCCTTAATAGGTGGCATTATCGGCATGGTCCGGTCCAGTATCTGGGGCCGTTTCAAGAGCGCCATTGGCAAATCGGTATTTTTCTTCGCGCTGGGTTTGTTTCTGTGGGGCGCGGGTAGCATGGTGTGGTCATATTATAATTTCGTCAAAAAGGACGCGCTGCCGTATCCGTCGTTTGCCGACCTAGGCTTTGCGCCCAGTATTTTCTTCTGGGGTGTCGGCGCAGTCTTTCTGTCCAAGGCCAGCGGTGCCCGCATGGCCTTCAAGAACAGCCTGTTCGCCAAGCTGTTTACGGCCGTAGCCGTAGTCGGCATCCCTTTTGCCGCTTACTACTTATTGGTGCAGAAGGCCAGGGGCGGCGTTGTAGTGCCGACCGGCGAAAGCACCCTGAAGGTTATACTCGATGTAGCCTACCCGCTCGGTGACTTTGTAGCACTGATGCTGTCGGTGATCATCTTTGGCCTTTCGTTTAAGTACTTCGGCGGTTACTTCAAAACCTCAATAATCTGCCTGCTACTGGGTCTCGGCACGATGTTTGGGGCTGATTTTGTCTTCTCATACACCACCACGGTCGGCAGCTTTTACAATGGCGATCCCGGTGATCTGCTGCTGACTCTCGGTTTGTTCCTGATGACTTTTGGTTTGCTGGGCTTCGCGGTACGGCCGGTTTTCAAGAATGATCCCCCTGGGAAAACAGAGGCGGCCTAGCTATGGATGTCTACGAACAAATTGTTTCCAAGATCATCAAAAGCCAGGAAGCCATCATAGGCCCAGTGGCGATCGAACAAGCCGCCCGGGTGCCGCATCTCAAGTTGGATTGGGACCATGAAAAGGTCGCCATTGATGGCAACGACGCAAAAGTCATTGACGCGCTGGTGGCTATCTACAAAGAACTATTCGGGCAAATATCGGTTGAGGTCTCCAAAGAGGCGGCCGCCGGACTGGTTGGCCAGCTGCCAACCACCGACTTGCCTGAGGTCTTAAAGTAATTCTCGGGTAGGCGGGCATGCCAGAAGACGTTACTTTACAGGCGCCCGCGAGCAAAAGTGCCGCCCAGCCAGCCGCCAAGCCGGTTCGCCTGCCATTCCAGAGGCGCAAGCAACTGGAGCAGGACATCGAGCACATTACTGGCGAGATGTACAAGCGCAACAAAGAACTGGCCGAAACCAACAAAACCTTATCATTGCTGCGAACCATCGACTCCTTGGTTTTGGAATCCCACACCTCGCTGGCCCTGGTCTGCGGCCACATCACCGAAGCTATAGCCCAAGCCTCCAGCTATGCCTTTGTCGGCCTGCTGACCCTTGCGTCACGCGGCCGTGAGGAGCTAATACTCAACGGCTGGAGCGGCAACTGGCAGGGACAGAAGGTGGAGCTCAGCTTCAACCATCCGTTACACCTCAGGTTGACCAACCCCTGGTTTGGCACGCCCCAGGCCAGCGCGCTCATTTCGTTAGAAGGGCTATCAGATGCCGATCTAGCCTTAAGTCTAGGGATCGCCGAAGCAGATGTTAAACAGATCAGGAAACAATTACCGTTGAAATCGCTCTACGTCGTGAAGCTTTCGGCCCGCCGCCGTCTGGTCGGACTATTGGTAGTCGGCTTTATGGGCAGTACCGCCGATGTTAGCCCATCTGACACTACCCTGTTAGTACGGCTCAGCGAAAGTGTCGGCGTGGCTCTCGATAACAAGCTATTATTCGAAGAAAACCAGCGGGTTTTACGCCAAATTAAGGAGTCAAACGCCAAGTTGCGGGCCCTTGACGAAGCCAAAGACGACTTTATCAGTATGGCCAGCCACCAGCTTCGCACTCCCTTGACCAGCGTAAAGGGTTATATCAGTATGATCAGGGAGGGCGATGCCGGCAAAGTCACCCCAAAGCAAGAGCAGATGCTCAACCAGGCTTTCGCCAGCTCGCAGCGGATGGTCTACCTGATCGCCGACCTGTTAAATGTCTCGCGCCTGCGTACCGGCAAATTCGTGATTGACCCCGAGCCGGTCAACCTGGCTACCATGATTAGCGAGGAGATCGAACAGATCACCGAAATCGCCAAAGTAGCCTCCCAAAAGCTGATCTATAAGCCGCCGAAAGCCTTTCCCACGCTTATGTTCGACGACGTCAAGACTCGCCAGGTCATCATGAACTTCGTGGATAACGCCCTGCACTATACGCCAGCTGGCGGCAAAATCGTCGTTGCCCTTACGGAAACACCTAAGACAGTGGAAATGCGCGTCAAGGATAATGGCATCGGCGTACCGCGCAGCGAGCGGCCGCACCTGTTCACCAAGTTCTATCGTGCTGGCAATGCTCGCGAGGCCCGGCCAGATGGTACCGGTCTGGGCTTATTCATGGCTAAGAAGGTAATTGTCGCCCAGGGCGGCTCCCTGATCTTTGAGAGCGAGGAGGGCAAGGGCAGTACCTTCGGCTTTACTTTCAATAAGACTAAACTAGCCTTACCACCCGCAACAACAGATACCGCGTCAGCCGATAGACCGACTCCAGCTAAATAATTTCGACAGGGGTGCTCAAACCTAGTCACCCCTGTTAAAGACGCTTATGTATATTATTAATATACAATATACTTGACAATTAATAATGCTTGTGATATATTGGTAAACATAACACGTTTAGCAGCTGTCCAAGCCGCTAAAAGGTGTGGGAATACTAAGGAGTAAATTCTAATCCTAACAGATTAGAGGAGGAAAGCTTACAAATGAGTGAAACCCCAAACCGCGAAGAAATTATGCCAGCAGAAGGTTTACCTGAGCTTGGCCAAGGCCAGGAAGGGGCGTATACGCCTGATCTTAGTACTAAGGAGGGCATGCATGAGCATATTTCATACCTGGAAGACCGCATTGATAGCCTGAGACAGGGTATTGATGATAAGGAAGCAGAGAACCGCCGGCTTTCTGCTCGGGTAGGCAGTTTAGAGCAAAAAGTTACAACGCTCACAACTAATCTAGAAAAACGAAATCCTAACAGCGCGCGTCGCTTTACGGGAAGAGGAGTAACGGCAGCTGCCTTAGCTGGAGCTTTAGCGCTCGGTGGTGTTGGCGGCTACTTCATTAAAGGAGCAGTAAGTGATTCTGATAAAGCTCCTACGATTACTCCAGTTGCCTATAAGCAAAAAGCTAAAAGCCAGGACGGGATTTTAGCTGGCTTTGACCACGCCATGAAGAAGCTTGGCATCAGCGAAGCAACCGCGGAAGCCGCAACCAATAGGGCTCCTGCAACTGCCATAGCTCCTAATACGGCAAGTGCAAACGGGCAGAATGGCAACCTCGGCGGCAGCGTTAACAGCGCCGTAGAGCGTGTCCACACCCACACCGAGAACCAGTTCCGCCACTTCGTCATTGACTCCTATGCCGAACTTGGCCACTACAACAACTTGAAGGTTTCCCACGCTGGCAACCGCATGTCCAGCTTGAAGGACTTTAACAAGGATGCTTCAACTAATGATGTCCTGGAAGGCACCTGGTTGAGCGCAATCAACAGCCACTCGTACCGCGCTGATGTCTGGAAGAAGCTACACGGTATGTCAATTACAGATAGTGTTAGCGTTTCGCCTGCCCGGCAGCTGCACGACATTTACACTTTCTTCTCCCACAAGGACCTGCGCGTTAACAATGTACGCATGAACGGTACCTACGCTAACGGCTTCATTGAGCAGTCTACCGACCAGACTTCTACCGAGCAATCTAACTTTAATAACGTACGTGGCGTCCAGATGGACGTAAACGGCGAAAGCCTGCTGGTCAAGGTCGGCGGCGGCAACACTGCTGACGGCCCGGTTTGTTTGAACCTGGAGCAGCTGGAACAGATGGGCATAGTTGTCCACCCGGTAACTCCTGAACACTCCACACCTGTACCCCGGTCCCACCCTGGTCATCCTAAACACCATCCTAAGAAGCACCCCAAGCGCCACCCTCAACAGACGCACCCCAAGAAACACCCTCAACACATACCGAAGGTAATTGAACAGCCGCAACCTAAGCCTAAGACCCCCACAAAGCCCCCTAAAGTAGTTGTTCCTCCCCACCACACACCGAAGACCGACCACAACACTACTCCTGCTGGCGTTCCGGGCGAACCCGGCGGCACAGGCAGCCATACCCCGGCTACCGGTCCTGGTGAAGGCCCTGCCGGCCAGACCCCTAGCCCGACCGGCTTTGTACCTGGTGAAAACCACCCCGTAACCCCGACCTCTGAACCTACCCCGGCTCCGTTGCCAGTTCCAGAAGGACCATCACCTAGCGGTGGGGGCGCTGAAACAGGTACGGATAATGGCCCTAGCCAACCCCCGGCAGGCTCTACCGGCACCGGTACTACAGTTCCAACAGGCGACCCTAACCCCCAAGGCTAATAAGAAAGGAATAAGGAGATATTACAATGAATATTTTTAACAAGATCCGCTCGTTTAGCCATAAAGGCAAGATCGCGCTGACCGTTTTAACGCTTGCCGCCGGTGTCGTAGCGATACCCGCAGTGCAGGCTGAGTTCTACCCGAACCGCCCGACATTCGACTACAACAAGTTCGACCCGAACAACCTGAACTGTGACGATGCCAACAACCCCGCAGCCCAGAATGGCCGCTGTGGTTCGATGAATGGCCCTGTCTTCAACTCGTTCATTAACACCCCGAGTTACGGTGACGAACGTCCTTTCTTTGACGGCCGTTTAAGTGACGCCGCCCCTAGCACCACTGCTGACACCATTCAAAATGTCAACAAGGATGCCGGCAAGGAAGTTACCCTGCGTGTCTACGTGCACAACAATGCCAACCAAGGCACTGACTGTACGCCTGACCACTTGGATGCTAACGGCAACTGTACCCAGATCGACAATAATGCTCCCGGTATAGCGCACAACGCAAAGGTAAGTATTACCCTGCCGACCGCTACCGACCAAGTGTTACGTGCTCGGGCTGACATCAGTGCCAGCAATGCTACCGAAGTAGAAGATACGGTCGACATGACCGGTACCGAGAAGTTCAATGTTAGCTACGTGCCTGGTTCCGCAGTACTGCTGCGTGGCACTGCCCAGTACCCGTTGAGCGACAGCATTGTTAACGGTGGTGCCCCTATCGGTAATACCGTTATGGATGGCAACCTGCCTGGCTGTTTTAACTACGCCGCGTTAGTAGAAATTAAAGTCAAGATCAACACCCAGCCTACCCCCCAATTACAGCTTGTCAAAGAAGTTAAGGTCAAAGGCGCCCCAAGCTGGAGCAAAGATGTCTCCACCAAGCCTGGCACGGATGTCCAATGGCGCTTGAGCACCAAGGACGTCAGCAACGCTAACCTTAATAACGTGATCGTCCGTGACGTATTGCCTCCCCACGTTAAAGTGGTTCCTGGCAGCGTGCGCCTGATTAACTCGGCTAGCGATAAAGTCCAAGCGGATAACCCGTTGTTTGCTGGCGGCTTCAATGTCGGTAACTATGTCCCGGGCAGTACCCAATATGTCATCTTCGATACTATTACTCAGGATGACTTCAACGGCTGTAGCGTAATCATCCGTAACATAGCCCACGCCCGCTCTGACCAGACGCCTACTGAATTGACTGATACCTCTGACGTAACGATTAACAAAGAGAACTGTCAGCCAACGCCTCCGACTCCAACCTACAGCTGTGACATGCTGAACGTTACACCTGGCGATAACCGGACTGCTACCTTCAGCACTACGGCCAGCGCTACCGGCGGAGCCCAGATCTCACTCTACCAGTACAACTTCGGCGACGGTACTCCTGTCCTGATGACTGACAAGGCTAACGTTACTCACACCTACGCCAAGGATGGCCAATACGCCGCCCGTGTTAGTGTACAAGTCAACGTAAATAACAAGCCCCAGGTTGTTACCAGCGATAAGTGTGCCGCCCTGGTGAACTTCACCACTCCGACCACGCCTGGCACCCCTGGCCAGCCAACCACCTTGGTTAACACGGGTCCTGGTAGCGTAGCGGCAATGTTCGTAGCCATTACTGCCATCGGCACCGTTGCTTACCACTGGATGCTTGGTCGACGCTTGAGCCGTCAGTAAGCAAACCTGTGCATAAGCACTAGCGCAGATCCAAATTTTGTGCTAAGCTGAGCGACAGTTAGATGAGCATTGACTGACCGCTCCATAAAGACAAAAAACTTAAATGAATCCCCCTCGCGTTTCGCAGAGGGGGATTTTCATTTCTCATCTGTTATACTACTATGGTTCAATTGATTTACCGCGTGCGTGCGGCCTCATCGTCTAACGGCTAGGACACCAGGTTTTCATCCTGGCAATCGGAGTTCGATTCTCCGTGAGGTCACCACAAGAGACTTTGCATCGTGCAAGGTCTTTTTTGATTTCAGGGCTAATTCAACCGTATCTGATAGACGCTGTAATTCTTGGAAGTTTTCACTTATTTTAGCGGTTCCAAATCCTTCGCCGAAAATATACGGTATTCCTTCAGGAAAAACCATCTTTTGGAACCGTTGCCTATCTTCCACTTCAGCAACTCTCCATAAACGGCTCACATTAGCGGTAAAGCCTACTGCGTAATCAACGATAGTCTCTTTCTCGATTTCGCCTTCATACAGCTCAGAACGCACCATACGAAGCTCTGCCTTCTTAATACTGACACGCTGTAACTGCTCGGCAGTAGTTTCATCATCGATGACACCATCAAAGTTCTTATCGAGTATGGTTTGACGGCGAGCTTCCCACTGATTTAGCTCATCGTCTACTTGTCGACGCTTCTGATGAACTTCTTTGAACTCCTCATTCCAGCGACGAATAACGATCTGCTTGAATAGCTGTAGCAAGTCATCAGACGGTGTAATGCTTTCTAACTTAGCCTCGAACTCTGCGTGTGCTTCTTCACGAGATTTGCGAACATTACCCTTACATCTCGTGCAGTGATAATAGGCGTATTGCTTGCTACGACCTCGTGACACACTTCCTGTGAGTGAATGTCTGCATTTACCGCAACGCATAAATTGTCGTAATGCCCAGAATGGTTTTGCACGTGCGGCAGGTACGTAAGCCTGCTTTTTACCAGATAGAATATCTTGGATTTTTTGATAATCAACTGGCTCAATAAAACGATACTCCCAATGCAGTCCTTTCCTTGCTTCTTTAAGCTGCTTACCGTGCACCATACCAGCATTCAGCGGATTGCGGAGTATATTGTGGACGGTATTTTGAGCGATAGGTTTGTCGCCACTCTTATTCCTCAGGCCATACTTTCGTGCTAGCTGAACGGCTTCCATCTGCGTATATTTGCCTTTAAGGAATTCTCTTAGTAAACGTCGGACTTTCGGAGCGGTATCTTCATCCGGCTCAATCGTAGGACGTTTCAACTCGTCTTTTAAGTTTCTCCAGCCAGTCGGAGCTATATGCACCCAACCACCTTCTTCAAGTCTTGCACGCATACCATTACCAGAACGTTCCGAACGCACGCCATTATCAAACTCGGCAAAGCCAGCAAGTATTGTCTCCATTAACCGACCCGTATTTGAGTTCTCAATCGGCTCAGTAGCAGACAGGACTTGTATCTCCAATTTCATCAGCATCGCCTTAAGGGCTAGGTGATCTTCTGCTCGACGAGCGAACCTGTCCACCTTGTAGACTAAAACATACTTAATTCTGCCTTTGTTTTGCTGACAGTAACGTAGCATTTCCAGTAGCTTTGTACGATCGGCCGTTTTAGCACTTTCGCCTTCTTCACGAAACACTCTATCAACCTCAAAATCTTGGCGTGCAGCAAAGTCTTTACAGGAAATTTCCTGCAAGTCCAAGCTTTTTTTGTTCTCAGCTTGCTCAGCCGTAGAAACTCTAGTATAGATTACGGTATTACTCATATTTCCTCCTTATATTGTGGCTCGCAACTCGCTACGATGCAACAACCCATCGGAGAGTTTGGAACCACATAACTAGGGCTCATATGTTGCTGTTTTTTCAGCAGCAAGTTTTGAGCGTTTGTAGTCTTTAATTGCTTGTGTGGCTATGAAGTCAAGTTGGGTAATGATGTCTTCAACTTGCATATCGGACAAGCCGTCAGCCTTTCGCCCTAACAGCCTACGGGCTTCTTTAATTGGTATAATTTGTTGACTTTCATTCATAGTACTTACCAGAATAGAAAATAAAAAAGAGCCTGTGATTGAGGCTCCAAAATTGACGATACAGAACAGGACCACTAAGAGACCAGGCAGGCTGAACGGCGATTTATTCCGATTTAGCTCGTTCGAGTAACTCGGACTTAATTTTCTCAAAATCAACGCTACTCATTTCTGCCTCGACTTTCAACCGAACCTTTTGGCTATCGTTATCGGGCAGGAAGTATCTCTTGACTGTTTCAGTGAAGCCCGCCTTACGTAACCGTTCGCCAACATTCTTTACACTACTAAACCCAGAGCCCTCTAATTTCAGCTGAGATAGCTGTATAACCGTGTTCGGGTGTGCAATCAAGTAATCGAGAAGCTTAACGGGTGTCAGGTCCGTCCGTAACCTTTTGAGATTTACACGTTCACCATTTGACGACTGAAGATAAAGATTTAATCCATCTTTCATAAGCCGAACAGTCAGCATTTTATTAACAGTTTGAATTTTAGCTTGGCTCGCTTCAGCTTGCTGGCTAAATTCTTCATATAACTCACTGAACTTTTGCTCGTGCAATTCAATATAAACAACTCGTGGATGTACATCACCAATAGAAAATCCAGGAAACTCGGAATGCTGGCTTTCGTACATCTCTGCCATATTAGGTGGTTCATACTTAATTCCACCTTGATTATCTAAGTATCGGAGTTTTCCAATAACATCCTTGCTGCTAAGGCCCTGGACGCTGTCGGTCTCAAAGCTAAAGCCTAACCTTCCTGTTTCAAGGTGGTTACGTTGCAAGGCACGCAAAACAAGCCATAAATCATATTTGTAGTCACCGTCAATAAAATCAGTCAATTGTTTCGCCTCCAACTGAATTTAATTATAGCTTTTTATAGCCAATATGAACTAACTCTACCCCAAGTCGCTCCAAATCAGGGGATAGCATACTGTATCGATGGCACTGCAAATGGTTGCCCTCTGAGCACATTAGGACTATGTTCTCGTATGGGGCTCGGTCAAACACCCATCGTAAAGTCTGCTCATAGTCTACATTTACGCCTAGACCACCTAGATTATTGCCACGCCAATCATAGTTGATGTCTAGGGCAGCGAGAGCAAACTCTAATGCCCCCTTATTGAACTGCGGACACCACCGAGAGTAGGGTTTAGTGCGTACATCAACTACACGGTCAATCTCGTATAATCTCAACGTTTCTAGTAATTTCTCGGCACTGACATTACTATGTCCAATCGTGTAAATCACTCTACAATTGCTAGTTCGTGTAATGTTATTTATCGGAAGTTGGCTCATAATTTTATCTCCTCGAATGTTTGATAATACCTAGGTAAATCTGCTTCACTCTGCACATCATCAAAATAAATCTGTAACGTACTGATACTGCTATGGCGTGTGTAGCGTGCGACTTGCAGCAAGTCTCCCTGATATGCTCTAATCAGTTTCGTGGCGTAGTAGTGCCGTAACCCGTGTACGGACTTCTCTATACCCAGCTCTGCGAAGCACTCTTTTACAAGCTGTTGGAGACTACGAGTAGTCAGCCGTTGCCGTAGGCTGTTATTGCTGTTGCTTACAAACAACGCACCATCAGCCACTCTATTCGTGGCTATGTAATCTCGTATCGCTCGCACCGTTACAGGGTGCAAGCTGATTGGTTCCTTGTCGTCACGACCTTTTCCTTGTATGTCAGCCGTCTTACGAGCTAAATGCAGGTCATTCACGTTCAGGCGTACAACTTCTATCTGCCTAAGTCCTTGCAGCGTCAGCAGGGCTATAAGAGCTTTAAGGCGTACATTTGCTGCCGTACTTGGCAGCTTTTGCAGATACTCGGCTAGTAGCGTAACTTCTGCTTCCGTCAGACCGTCTTTCTTGTGTTTCCGTGATTGACTAAATGATTTGATGTTCTGGGTAATATCAACAGGGAGTACGCCCTGTCGATTCAGTTCTTTCAAAAATATACGTGCTGTTACGAGATACTTATTTTTTGTTGATACCGAGATGTCGGTTCGGTCAGCGAGGATACGCTTAAAAGCCAGAAAACTATTAAGATCTATGCCTTGGTTCTGAATGAAAGCCAGGAACATTCCAATACGGGCTTGGTAATCGTTGCGAGTGCTTTCCGATACGTCCAGCAGATTAAAGACCGAAGCGGCTTGGCGTGCAAAGTCCTGTGATAAGGGTGCCTTGAATACAGCAAGTTGCTGACTTTGCATTGCGGATTTCGCCTCGCTTTTATTAAATTGTTATGATCTAATTATAGCAAATTACCCCTGTTAATTCAATTATTACTCTATGAAAGTTTAGTTCTGTCAACTAATAATTTAACGCTCAAGAAAGTTGTCGATAAACGCTGGCGTAACGCCTTTTGCACCGTGACGTGAGAACAAAATCCACATTTCTTCAACAGCAGAGTATGGTAGAAATCCTGCGTTTAGCGAGCTGAACTGTTCTTTATTTATCTCTCTAATAACCTTGGCTCTGTCTTCATCGGGAGCGGTGATTATATATCTGGTCTCAAATCTCGGTAGCTTGCTCTGGAAGTTCTGCATTCGGCTCAGTCCGCTCGTCACACCAGTGGAGTGTTCAACCTCAATTACAGCTGGCATCTCTCGGTCGCCGTTAAACCAAATACAGTCTATTAACTTCGCTGCATTCACCGCATCGCCCCAGGCTGATATAACAGTATTCTGGTCAAGGCGTGGCAGTACTCCCTCTATCTCTGCAAGAGTTTTATTCTGATACATAACTCCACGGTCATTCTGGGCAAGCCAGGTGTCGAAGTTGAGATGATTACCGATCATTATCAAGGCAATCTGTATTTGTATGTGCCTTCGTCTGACTTCAATGTCCATTCCTGCGTCACTATCTGACGGGATGAACAGACTATCGTAGACCGCCTCCTGGCTCGGTATCTCAGAGATAGTTATATCCGTTTCGTGTTCGAAGATAGAACCGTTTTCGTGTGGCTCTTCCGGTAGCCAAATAAGGTGTTTGTGTCCACTTTGGACACTAGTCGATGAGTTGATAACCTGTATGCGTCCTGGCTTACACCAGTAGAATTGAGGCGTGTGCGCCAGTAGTGATTCAAATGCCGAACGAGTGTTATAGCTTGCTCCAAGAACTCGGTCAAAGTTAACTGGTACGTTTGCTCTGACCGAATTAGCTATACGCCATATCATTTCACGAGAGATCGTTTGAGAGACGGCACCTAGCGGCGTTTCGCCATTAGAGGGATTAAACCGTTTAATTCTAATCGGTCCTTCTGGGGCTTCTACGCTTTCAATGATGATTTTTGTGCGTGTGGCAGGGTTGACGTAGTTATACTGCCGATTTTTCGGTAACTGGGCTATCGCTGATACTAGGTCTGACGCTGTCATTTGCATATTCGTTATCGTTGCTTTCTAAGAAGTATAATAACGTATCCGCTATCCCTTTTGAAAGCACAAACGGTACACCGTTGCCAATCATCTTGAATTTAGCAGTAAGACTTACAGTTGGCGGTAGCTCAAATTCTTTCGGTAAGGATTGTAGGGACATTGCCTCGGCGACACTAATCCGCCTCGGTAGGTATGGGTGCAAGTGAACTTCGTTGTTGCCGTATGCACAAGTCGGAGAGTATCGCCACCTGTGTAATCGTTTGTACGATTTTTTGTTTGTATCGCCCTCTGGAATAACCTCAAACTTCGGTAAAGCCGCTCGAGGCTGAAAATAATCTTTACCATTAGGGTGCGCATCAACCAAGTTTTTCTTAAACCAATGCTCAACAGTTAGCTCGGCAGGAATTTTACTAGGTTTGGTACGAGACCCTCCTGCCTTGAACTCGTCCATAGTCGGCCACTCAAATGATTTGATTTGCTCTAACGTATATTTCATTTCACGCTGCCAGTCGAAGTCTTGCTCATCCATTTCACCATTGTTTGAGCGAGAAACAATCTCTGGACGTAATAATTCTTTCTTAAACCCAAGGAGTATTATCCGGTCTCTGTCCTGTGGAACACCAAAAAGTCGAGCATTCATTAGCTTTTCGGTTGTAATGTATCCCTGTGCGTGGAGCTGCCGTTTCATTTCATCAAAGAACTCACGGTGCTTTTTGGTTCGCCAAAGCCCTTTTACGTTTTCGAACAGGAAGAAGTCTGGTTGTTGATCGATTATCATATCAGCGTAAATCTTGGAGAGCTTGCCGTTTTCACCGTGCTGTCCTCGGTTCTTGCCGCCAACTGAGAAGTCGGGACAAGGTGGTCCTGCTATAAAGCCGACCAATTTTCCTTCACTATGCTCTTTGGCTATCATCTCTGCTAATTTCTTACTTCTATCCTCATTCAAGTATTCGACCACGCTAACAACGTCGTATCCATATTTAGGGTGTGACAGTTTCATCTGGTCTCGTGAATACTTATACGAGTCAACGAAGTTTTGGTCGTACTCGTTCATAAAGACTACGTTGTAACCATTTGTTTTTTCGAAACCGAGGTCTAGGAAGCCTAAGCCTGAAAAGAAGGAGAATATAGAGTATTTATTAGACATAACCACATTGTACCGGTAATTTGTCGAAATTGCAAACAGATACAGATAAAGCATAAGATTACCGGCTTAGCACTCTTTCTAAGTATAAATAATGCCGCCTGCAAGTCGCTTCTGGACTCAAAAAGTTAATCACTCCTTGAATTCGGAGGCAGTCAATTCGGTACTGTAAATTTCTTGTACGACATCCCAGAAGGTCTTTGTTTCCTCCTTTAGCTTCTGATGCTGTCTGCCAAACTGGGTCGGTTTATCTCCATACCAAAAGCGTCGTTTCTGTTTCTCAAGTCGGTCTAGTTTGTACTGGCTTGCCTCGCGTCTGCCAGCAGCGTCCTTGCGGTACTGGCTCAGATACCTGAACTGGTGACAGTTTCGGCAGGCAATTGGAAAATTAGCATTGACTTTCCAGGGCTGCACATAGAGCTTCTGAACACGGCGATTACAGTAGTGGCACAGAAACCAGATTCTGCGTCCGTATCGTTGCCGTGTGCTGGTTAAAGGCAGCACAACCGTTCTGCGAATCTGAGGTATTAGGACTACCAGCTCCTCAAGGTCTTGATAACGGACGAAAGATCGTTCCTGCCTCAAGCGTGTGTACAGGTCAACTTCGATAACTCGATCAGTAAACATCTAGCCTCCTAAGATAACCATTCCTCCCTAAATCATATGGGGATTGAGTTGCGGTATACATTCCGTGTGCAATCGTATTTACACGAAAAGCAAGTACAGTTTTGGGATTGAGCATAGCGAACCTTTCCGTTTGTTCGCCTCCGTTGTACCTATTATACCAAGCAACACTGTGGGGTACTATTTTTTGTCGTCTTTGCGTTTCTTGCTGCCACGCTTGCTCATATCAAGCTCTACAGTGTAGGTATCTTTGATGTCGTCATCAAATACGTACTCGTACTCTCCCAGCTCATCCTTGAAGGCATTGAACATATAGGAGGAGAACTCCCATCCCTTATTTTTCTGGTCGTCAATGTAAGGTTGCAAGATTTCGGATATGCTATACGTTTTTGCGAGATACGCCACCTTCTCCATATCATCCACCGACATTACGACATAGGGTGCTTCTGCTATGATGGCTTCGTCTAATCCCGCCTCAGCTACTTTTTCTTTTACGATTTCGTGCAACATCTCTATTTGCGGACCCATCAAATACCATCTTTCAAGCGTGGTCACGCTGACGTAAGCCTTCTTGTTGGTATCAAGTGTGTAAGCTGGGTTTTTGTACGAGCCATCTCTATACGCTTGCAGACTTAGATAAGCCTGGGTAATTGCCTCACCGAGTATGTTTAGTTGTGCAAATAATTCTTTGTCATCCAGAAGGCTTGTTTTTGCACCCATCGTCAGTCGTTTAGTCTTACACTCGACTATCAAGCAGTCGTTGGGCTGATCTATGACCCAATCACATCGTTTCGGGCTACTGGCTGTATTTGGTTCGCCAGGGTAAACACCTATGCCAGTGCCTTCATAAGTCTTGGTGAAAACAGAACCAACATACTCCTCGAAAGCTGTACCAAAGGCGTTATCGAAGCCGTTCTCCTTGTAGAGGTCGTAGTATAAGCCAGACGTAACTCGCCAATATAAAAGTGTAGGTAGAGGGCATACGTGCGTGGGACGCCCGTTCAACTCAGTCAATATCAGCGGGTAGGCATATAGTGAGTGATAGCCATAAAAGAAGTTCTCATCCAAGTGACGCTCTGACGTGTCAGTGAGCAGGCGTTTCATTTCTGCGAGCGGTCTTGAGCACATATTTACGAAGTTATCGTAGTCGGCATCTGTAATATCTGTCAGAGATAATGTCTCCAACGGATAGTGCATTCCATAAGAGGTAGTAAAGTGCACCCAAAGACCCGCACCGAGGGTAAATAATTGCTTAGGCTCAAGTTTCGTCTTCCTTTTAACTAATGGCACGACGAGTGGATGGCCAAATATCTTTGAGTACCTTACCATAGACTCGATACTTGGACGTTCTGTTTGATACTTGAACTGGCGGTGGCTCAATCTTACGGTAAGGTCGTGGTAAACATTCTTCTGCGTAATGGACTGACCCTCGATATAATTTTCTACGTCTTTCATCTTGTTCATAGCCAGTGCTATATCGTGTGACTTTTTCAGGTCGTATCGGGGTGCTGACTGGACGTCTGATATTATAATAATCTCTCTCGCCAACGCTTCCATTTCCCAGGGGAGGAAGGAATTGTCACGGTCTGCCCAAGGATGAAGTTCAATGTCGCTCGGTACGGGTGGAGGAATACGCAGGGACCGCCTTGCAGAGTAATAACGGATGACTGCTAAAGCATCATTTATATCAACATTGCTGAGGTAATTCCGTAAGGGCTTCCACGCCCCATATACATCGTTCATACCGTCATTATCCCTGATTGCTAGTAAGTTGTTAAGATGCACGTCCATATACTCTGTTCCAGCCTACACACTACCGCTATGGTTCAACTGCAAGCTGGTAGTATTGAACAGATGGTTATCCTTAAGCACAGCGTACCAGTCAATCAGTTCTCGCTTGATAAGGTTCCAATTCAGAACCTCGTAGTTCACCATAACAAAGTTACAGATACGATTTGATTATAAATTCCTATAGTTAGAGGTTTGTTACCAAATCTCATCTGTTAAATAGTTCGATTCCCTTTAAATCTTTGATATGATGTAGCTATGGCAGATATAAGTGAAGTTTTGGCTGCATGGCAGCCTTACGTTGAGGGAATCGATGATTGGCAGAAGCTCATTGAAGGGCTTGAGCCAAAAACTACAGGCTGTGGGCCAGTTTATGAACTGGGTAATCCTTTGCCCGATAGAGCACCAGAAGAGTTTGCTATCGCCGATATGCGAGACATCTTATTAGCTGAACCTCACTATCACCCAAATGGCGAGACCGAGATATATATAGTGTTGTCAGGACTTGGTAACGTGGTAGTAGGTGGTAAAGAAAACCATGTCCAAAAAGGCTCAATAGTAGTCACACCGACCGATACCACGCACTTTACTATTCCAAAGGAAAATCTTGTAATGGGCGTTATAAATATACCGTCCTTTAACCCAGCTAACTATGTGCCTATAACAGAATCTAATCCAGATTTAGGGTTCGATATACAACGATTAACGACAATGTTAGAAAAAGCCTATAAGGATAGAGGGTTAGCAGTAAAACATGTTTCCGATGAGGCTGGTAAAGTACATGAACCAGATAGAGACATAAAAATGCACTTTCTTACTTTATCTGGTTCAGTCGAGGTTAAAATAGATGATGAGTTGCCAATGAAATGGAGACCTTTTCAAGAGCTAATCGTTAGTTCAGGCCAACTTCATGAGGCTAAAGTCGGTAAAAACGGCTGGGAATATATAGTTGCATGGGACGAAGAAGAAGCTAAGCAATACAACCAATAGCTTCGACATTGCTCTCCTAACCATGTATTTCCAGTGACCACAGTTGGCTCCTCAATATTTCGCTCCAGCGTATGATTTCATCTACAATTTTCTTATAAACCGAGTGCTCCAGGGTCACCAACAAGCTTATGCTTGACAGAAGTTAATAAATTTGATATACTATGGATTATGGAATTATCCAGATATAATGAATTGCGTCAACATCCTGTCGCTATGCTTGCCCACTCTGCAATGAGTGGTGCAATAAGTGCTGACTTCCTTGAGTATATGCCTAATACAACTGTCGACAAGACCATTGGTATTGGATTTGGAGTGGTTGGTTTGCTCAGACTGGCGGGAGCGATCATTGAAAAGTTTGCTCCGCAAAACGAAGTCTATTCCAACGAGCAATCTCAAGACTTATAAGGTTCCATTTCGACTCTATCAGGGTCACCAATTAGTTAGACTGCAATTGCTACGGGTGGCTTTTCAAAAAGGAAGTCGTAGGCAGAAAGTACTGCGGCTGGCCGCTCTGACCCTGGCAATAATTTCAGCATGTCATCTTTTTGAACTACCAGGTTAGCAATCCTGGCGGAGAGAGGCTTATCCCGGGGAAGTGGGATTGCCTCATAACATTGCTTTACGAGTTGTGAAAAAGCGTCTTGAGAAAATTCATTTGTAGTTCTTTGATCTGGCCCAGCCGCTGATTCCATTCCCTCTACAGGAGGAACTAAGTATATATGTGGGGCAAGCTCTGCACTTCCTCTTGGAAGCTCCATTTCTTCATGAAGCACCGCTCGGTCGGCGTTGATAGCAACCATGACTACTCCTTTGGGGTTGACCCCTGGATGTCTACTTTATTGTTTTTATTAGTGACCATTACAATTTTTATTATCTGCCTTGTTTTTGAAAATGCAAGCCTTTTTGTTTTATCGAGTCGGGGACGTATACTTTTAGCATAAGTACTAACCTTCTAGGGCGGGCAGAACATGCGACAAACGGATACGGTGCCGAACGTGCCGCTGGAACATTTTAAACGGACAAAGATTATCGCGACAGTCGGGCCGTCGACTAATAGTTATAAGGCTTTGCTAGGTCTTATAATGACCGGCGCCAACGGCATCCGCCTGAACTTCAGCCACGGCACGCCGGAGGAGCGGACGCGGCAGATTGGTTGGATCCGGAAGGCCGCTAAGGAGTATGGCAAGCCGGTGGCTATCATCCAGGATTTGCAGGGACCGAAGATCCGGCTGGGGGACTTCGACGGTATTGTTACGGTTAATAAGGGGCAGGCGCTGAGTTTCCAATACAACGCGGATTATGCCACTACCGGCAACCTGCCGACCCAGTATGACCTCAGCAAGAAGGTTAAGCGCGGCGAGCAGCTTTACTTGTATGACGGTAAAATCCGGGCCACGATCACCAGTGTCCGGGACGGCGTGGTGCGGGCCGACGCGCACAGCGACGGCATCCTGATCAAGCGCAAAGGCATCAACCTGCCGGATACTGACTTTGGCGGCGACATTATCACGGCTAAGGATCGGGCTGATTTGGTCTACGGTTCGTCGCAGGATATTGATTACGTGGCTCTGAGCTTCGTCCAGACCGCTGACGACATCGGTAAACTGCGGAAATTATTAAAAACTATGAACAGCACGGCTAAAGTTATTGCCAAAGTGGAGACCAGGGCGGCCGTCGAGAATATCGAAGCCATTGTCCGCGCCAGCGACGCCGTCATGATTGCCCGCGGTGACCTGGCGGTGGAGACGCCAGCTGAAAGCGTGCCGATCGTCCAGCGGCAGATTATCGGGCTGGGCGAACGCTACGCCACGCCGACGATTGTCGCCACCCAGATGCTGGCCAGTATGAGCGACGTGCCGGAACCGACCCGGGCCGAGGTGTCCGACATTGCCACCGCCGTGGTCGTGGGCGCTGACTGTGTCATGCTGAGCGACGAGACGGCTAGCGGCAGTTATCCGATCGAGGCTGTCGCCACCATGAAAAAAGTCATCTTATACACCGAGAACCACCTGCCCTTGCAGGTTAGTTTCCCGGATAACGAGGAACGTACGCGGCAGGCGGCCATCAGCTCAGCCGTTTTAAGCCTGGCCAAAGGCGTCAATGCCAAGGCCGTAGTGGCCGAGACTAAATCGGGCGCGACAGCCTTGCAGATCGCTGCCCGGCGCTCGACAATCCCCTTGATTGCCGTTACCAGCAATAACCGTGTCGCCCAACAATTGGCCATCGTATACGGTACTAAAAGTTATGTGCGTCCTGTCGACGCCCTGGCCGCCGTCAAAGTCACGGACTGGTTGCGCAAGCACCAGGTGTTAAGCAAAGGCGACATTGTCGTTAGTGCCTCAGGACAGTATCCAGGCGTGGTTGGTACCACTGACACCATTAAAGTCCGGGTGCTAGAATAAAATTATAATAAGGGGTGGGATGTTCACTAAACAGACGATTCGCGATATTGATCTGAAAGGCAAAACTATCTTGCTGCGGGCAGATTATAATGTGCCGCTGGAGAACAGTAAAATAACCGATGATTACCGGATCACCCAGTCTCTGCCAACCCTGCGTTACCTATTGTCAAAAGACGTAAAGCTAATCATTTGCTCGCATGTGGGGCGGCCGGAAGGCCCCAAAGATACGGCCCTTAGCTTATTCCCAATAGCCAAGCGGCTGAAACAACTGCTGGACCGGCCGGTAGAATTCACGCCGGATTGTGTCGGTCCCACTGCCCAGAAAGCCGCCGCCGGACTGAAGCGCGGCGAGGTATTATTACTGGAAAACTTGCGCTTCCATCCCGAAGAAAAAGCCAATGACAAAGCCTTCGCTCAAAAGCTGGCGGACTTGGCCGGGCCAGATGGGGTCTTCGTGCAAGACGGTTTTGGCGTCGTGCATCGGGCGCATGCCAGCACCGAAGCCATCACGCACTGCCTGCCTAGCGTGGCCGGCCTGCTGCTCGAAAAAGAGGTGGATACTATAACGAATGCCATGCAGCAGCCGGACAGGCCGATGGCTGCTATCATCGGCGGCGCCAAGATTGCCGATAAGATTGATGTGCTAGGCAGGTTTGTCGAAATAGCTGATTGCGTGGCTATTGGCGGCGGCATGGCTAATACGTTCCTAGCGGCCCAAGGTATTGATGTGGCGGCCAGCCTCTATGATAAACATGACTTAGAGTCGGCCCGGCAGATTTTGCATAAGGCGACGGCCGAAACCAAAAAGCGGTCGTTTACCTTTGCGGTACCGCAGGATGGCATAGTGGCTACCAAGATTGATAAGACCGCTGAGACCCGGATAGTCGGCTTTAGCTCGCATATCGTCGCTGACGCCGAGCATTATCCGAAACGGGCACCGGCCAACACCGGCCAACTAAAATCTAATGAGAAAATCTTAGACATCGGCCCGTTGAGCGCTGAATTTATCGCCGGCATGGTGCAGTTGGCTAAAACCGTAGTATGGAATGGCACGCTGGGCGTAACCGAGGCCAAAGGCTTGCAAGGACCGATCGGCCCGTTCGCCCAAGGCACGCAATTGCTGATCGAGGCGCTGCTCGGCGACTTCGGCAATAAGCCGTTTACCGTGGTCGGCGGCGGCGATACGGTCGGCTATCTGGGAGAACGAGGTTTAATCAATGAGTTTGGACACGTTTCGACCGGCGGCGGCGCCAGCCTTGACCTGATGAGTGGACGGCCATTGCCCGGCGTGGCGGCCTTACCTGATAAATAATGTACAATTAACGTAAGCATTATGAAACGAACCCTGATTGTCGGTAACTGGAAAATGCACCTCAGCCCCCACGAGGCCAGCCTGCTCGTTAAGCGCCTGCACGACCGGATTACGCCGCATCGTTCGATCGAAGTCGTATTGGCGCCCAGCCTGCTGACTTTGCAGCCAATTAGTATGGAAGTCGATCGACGCAAGTTCCGCTTGGCGGCCCAGAACGCGTTTTATAAAGATGAGGGCGCTTATACCGGCGAGGTCAGTTTCACGATGCTGCGCGGCGTGGCCGATTACGCGATTGTTGGGCATTCCGAACGCCGGATTTATTTTGATGAAAGCTTGGAGATGGTACGGGATAAGGTCCAGGCCGCCATTCGCAATGACATCGTACCAATTCTGTGCGTCGGTGAAACCCAGCAGGAGCGAGCTGTTGGCGAGACTAGCCGGGTAATTCATGACCAGGTTACCACCGCCCTCGCCAACCTGACGGCCGAAGAAGTCGCAAACACGGTTATCGCTTATGAGCCTGTCTGGGCTATCAGTACCTTCGGCGGCAAGGTAGCTAAGCCGGATGATATGCAAAAAGTTTTGAAACTGATCCGCAACCATATTAGCGAATTATATGGCGCCACGGCTGCTAAAACAGTACGCTTGCTGTACGGCGGCAGCGTTAATGCCGACACGGCGGCAGGTTATTTAGCGCTTAACGATTGCGACGGAGCGCTAGTAGGCAGTAGCAGCCTTAATTATCACCAGTTTTCTGACATCGTGGACAGTGCTTACAGGTTGACGCATAAACAGGAAGACAAGGATGGCTAACACCAAAAAGCCGGCTGGCAGCAAACGTATTATTGACGTGGCCCATCCGGATAAGACGGCACCCGCTGGCAACTCGAAATCAGTTATTGTCAGCAACCGGCCGTTACTCCCGGATCCTATGGTGGTACCAGAAGATGAGGCGTCTGCAACGCCGGCGCCAGCTGCTGGGCCGGTCAGGGTGGCGCCAGAGCTCAAGGTCGCGCCGAAACCGAATGAAGCTGCCGAGGCCGAGGCAGCAACTGAAACGCCAGTGAAACCGACGCCCGCTGAAGAGCAGCCCGAGCCTGCTGCCGACGCTCCCCAGACACCTAAAGGCGAAACTGCGCATACCAAACAACTCCAAGCTGATGCCGAAGCCGAGACTAAGCGGCAGGCGCAGATAGACCAGCTGGCTGATAGCAAGCAATATTACTTGCCGATTGATACGATTGAAAACAAGCGTTCCCGACGGGTCGTGGCGCTCGGTATTCTGCTCAGCCTAGTCCTGATCATAGCTTGGGCCGACATCGCGCTGGACGCCGGCCTTATCCAGCTCGGCAACATTAAGCCGGTGACCCATTTCTTTTCGAACTAAGACCGGTGATTTTGCTAGAATGTATAGATGTTAGAACAATTGCTGGAGGGCTTGAATCCGGAGCAGCGTCGGGCTGTCGAGACGACGGAAGGGCCGCTGTTGATCCAGGCCGGCGCCGGTTCCGGCAAAACAAAGACGCTGACGCACCGGATTGCCTACCTGGTCGCCACGCGCCGAGCGACGCCGTTTAATATCCTGGCGGTGACCTTCACCAACAAGGCCGCAAAGGAGATGCGGCTGAGGGTGGCCCAGCTGTTGGGCGAGAGTGCCGAGAACCGCGGCTTCATGCCGTTCATGGGCACCTTTCATGGAATTTGTGTCCGGCTATTGCGGCAGGATGGCGAAGTGGTTGGAGTTCCGCGGGCTTTCGTGATTTTTGACGAGTCTGACAGGCAGACCGCTGTCAAACAAGTTAGCAAAGCGGTTCGCCTCGACGAAAAAACCTTTCCGCCGCGACTGGTCAGCAGTCTCATCAGCGGCGCTAAAAACGAGATGATTGACCCCGCAGAGTACGCGTCTATGGCCGCCACGCCGGCACAACAGGCCGCCGCCCAAGTCTACCCATTGTATGAGCGGGCATTGCGCGAGGCCGCCGCCCTGGATTTTGACGATTTAATTAACCGCACCGTCCAAATGCTTAAAAGCCAGCCGGAGATCCGCCGCAAATGGCAGCAGCAGTTCAAATACATCATGATTGACGAGTATCAAGACACCAACGCTGCCCAGTACCAATTAGTTAACCTGTTAACTAATGAGCAACAGAATATCGCCGTGGTCGGGGATGATTGGCAAAGTATTTATAGCTGGCGCGGCGCTGACTTCCGTAACATCTTAAAGTTTGAAAAAGATTATAAGAAATGCACGGTCATCAAGCTGGAACAGAACTACCGCAGCACAAAGCATATCCTCGATGCCGCCCATGCCGTTATCACCAGGAATGCCCAGCGCAGCGACAAAAAACTCTGGACCGATGCCGGCGCCGGGCTGCCGGTGCAGGTGCTGCAAGTTGGCAGCGAACGGGCCGAAGGCGAGGCTGTTATCCGGCGGATCAGGCTTGGACTCGATAGCGGCCAAAAACACTACCGTGATTACGCGGTACTGTACCGCACCAACGCCCAAAGCCGCTCGATCGAAGAGGCCTTCGTGCATTACGGCGTGCCGTACCGGGTGATTGGCGGCGTCCGGTTCTATGACCGCAAAGAGATCAAAGATATCATGGCCTACCTCAGGCTTATCTTCCAGCCGGAAGACCGCGTTAGCTTCGAGCGGGTGGTTAACGTGCCGGCCCGCGGTGTCGGCGCTAAGAGTTTATTGACCTTCTTAGCCTGGCAGCGTAATAACCAGCTGAGCCTGGCCGCCGCCCTCCGCCAAGCCGCTAGTTGCGCTGAGCTGACGCCAAAAGCCCGCCAAGCTCTCAGCGAGCTGGGTGATATCCTGGATTCGCTGCGCGAGGTCAACCAGGACGCGGCAGTGGCCGGCCTGATTGATTCGTTGCTGCGCCGTCTTGACTATTTGCACTACCTGGATGATGGCAGTCTCCAAGGCGAAACCCGCCAGGAGAATGTTCGCGAGCTGCTCAGCGTGGCCCGCGAATACCAGGACGAGGGACTGGAGGGCTTCCTGGAAGAAGTGGCGCTAGTTAGCGACCTGGATAGTGCTAACTTTGACGGCGACGCCGTGACCCTCATGACACTACACGCCGCTAAGGGGCTAGAGTTCCCGGTAGTGTTTATGGCCGGCCTGGAGGAGTCGATCCTGCCCCATTCCCGCGCCTTGTATGACGAGCATGAGATGGAAGAGGAGCGACGCCTCTGTTATGTCGGCATGACGCGGGCCCGGCGCGAGCTGTATATGGTCTATGCCGCCAGCCGGATGCTGTACGGCGGTGTCCAGCACAATCCGCCGAGCCGGTTCCTATCGGAAATAGACGCCGAATTCCAGTCGACTAATAGCTATGAGGTAGCAAATTCCGGATTCGGCGACTCAGACATATTCGTACCTCGAATGCCTGCGCCAGCGAATCCGGAAGTTGCCAGTCACGAGCCACGCTATGTGCCGGACCTGAACGAAGGCGATGGTGTGCGTCACCAGGTCTTTGGGCAGGGAACAGTGATGGAGATTGAAGGCGATACGGCGGTTATTTACTTCAAGGGCAAAGGCGCCCGCAAGCTGAACATCAGCTTTGCGCCGCTTGAAAAACTTTAGAATCGCGCCGGTCACTAGTTGCCGGTAGGTGTTTTTGCTACAATGAAGCCATCAGTTTGCAGGCTATACTGAACACCTGAAAAATACCCGCAACCGATTTATTTATGGGCAAAAGACTTGAAAAATTACAAATGAAATTCGCACGCTACCGCCGAGTGCGTTTCAAGCGGCAGGTCCGCGAAGCCAAAATTAAAAGCCGCCACCCGTTCGCGGTGCCATTTATCACCTTCGGCGTGCTGCTTATATTAACGGCCGCCGGATTCGCGGTTTTCAAGTGGCAGTATAAGCCGACCAGCGGGGTCTACGTGGTGATCGTTTCGCATGACCATGTCGAGCAGACCGTGCCGAGCCGCGAGCCGACGGTCGGGACATTACTTAATAAGCTGCATATTACCCTGAACCAGGGTGACGTGGTGGAACCCGCCCTGGCCGCCCATATCAACCAGGACAAATTCCGTATTAATATCTACCGCGCCGTACCGGTCGAAATCGTTGACGGCGCCCAGACGCAATTTACCTTTAGCGCGGCGACAACTCCCCGGGCCATTGCCACCCAGGCTGGCGTGGTGGTCTTCCCGGAAGACCAGTTGACGACCTCGCCGACTAGTAACTTCGTTAGCCAGCAGGCTGTGGGCGAGTCAGTCACTATCAAGCGCTCAGTGCCGATCAGTTTGATCCTGTATGGCACGCCGATCGTGACGCGCACCCATTCTGATACGGTCGGCCAGATGCTTGCCGAAAAGCATATTGTCTTACGCAACGGCGATACCGTCCAGCCGGCGGCTGATACACCGATAGCACCTAACCAGCAAATCTTTATTCTCCATAAGGGCACCAAGATCGTGACGGCCACCCAGCCAATAGCGGCACCGGTCCAGACGATTGACGACGCCACGCTATCCAGCGGTACCAGCGCCATCAGGCAAAAGGGCGCCCCAGGCGTGTTACTGATCACGTACCAAGTTGATGAGAAGACCGGCGCCCAGATCCAACTTCAATCAGTCCAGTTACAACCGCCGGTACCGCAAATCGTGGCCCGCGGCACGGCGCCAGTCAGTGGTAACTTAGGCACCTGGCTGTCCAAGTTGCGCCAGTGCGAATCGGGCGGTAACTATCAGGACAACACCGGCAATGGCTACTACGGCGCCTACCAGTTCAGCCCCGGAACCTGGAACAGCCTCAACACCGGCTATGCCCGCCCCGACCTGGCGCCGCCGTCAGTGCAGGACTCCGCCATCGTACGCAATACTAACAGGTCAGGCGCCGGGTTAGCCGGGCAGAACCCGGGCTGTTACCGCAGTACCGGCATCTCTGCCTTCCCGCCAAACCAATAATATCGTATGAGCAATGAGCCGCTTGCCAAGAAATCCCTGGGCCAGCACTGGCTGTCTGACGCGGTAACTCTCAATGATATTGTTGCCTGCGCTAAACTAACCTCCCAGGACACGGTACTGGAAATCGGGCCTGGTTTAGGCAGTCTAACCATATTATTAGCCCAAGAGGCCAAGCAGGTAGTAGCCGTGGAGTTCGATAGGCAGTTGGCGGCCCAGTTGCCGCGCCGGGTCAAGGCTGACAATTTGCAGGTTGTCCAGCAGGATATCCTGCGTTTTGATTTCACGACCTTGCCACCGGCCTACAAAATCGTCGCTAATATCCCGTACTACTTGACCGGCAAGTTGCTACGCGTTTTAAGCGAAACCGCCAACCCACCAACCATCGCCGTTTTGCTGCTGCAAAAGGAAGTCGCCGAACGCGTCGCGGCCCAGCCGAGCAAGATGTCTATCTTAAGTGTCACTACCCAATTCTATTGGCAGGTAAGCTTAGGACGCCTAGTGCCGGCCAAGCTGTTCACGCCGCCCCCTAAGGTCGATTCGCAAGTTCTGGTGCTGAAGCAGCGGACCGCGCCATTATTCACGGACATTGATCCCAAACAATTCTTCCTGCTCGTAAAAGCCGGGTTCGCCCAACCTCGCAAGACTTTGCTGAATAATCTGAGTAGTGGTTTGCATGTGAGCCGCGAAGCAGCCCAGACTATCTGCCAGGCGGCCGAGGTTGATGCCGGCCGACGGGCCCAAACTCTGAGCCTGGACGAGTGGCACAGCCTCTACCAAGCCGCTAATACTTGACGTGTTAAGTATCCAGGCCTACAGTGGTAGTTATGGGACCGACCAATAATCTCAGCTATCTCGTACAGCATTTATCGGCTGTTATTGGCAAGCAATCCGAGCAAATCCTGCAAGAACAGCTTGGCATCGGCCTGAGCCAGTACAGGATCTTAATGGTCCTGGAGTGGAATCCGCGCGTCCAGCAGAACGCAATTGCCGATTCGCTCGGCCAAAGCGAGGCCAGTATCAGTCGCCAGCTCAAACTTCTCAAGGCCAAAGCTTTATTAGCGACTAGGCCCGATCCTAATAATCGCCGCAAGCATATCACCGCGCCGACGCCGCTGGGCATGCAGGTCACCGAAGCTGCCACCAATATCCTACGCCGCAGTTTTGGTCCGGAGTTCGCGCGCCTCGGCGACGACCAGCTCCAGCAACTGATTACCGGACTCCAACAGCTCCACCGCCTCGTCTGCCGCCCCGGCAAGCTCGGGTCCTGCGACCACCAACTCGGGCTGTAAGTCATTTCCAGCACTATTCAAAAATACCTAAATATGATATAATTTAGCTTATGAACTTGCCATATTTGTCGTATAGGGAGCCTTTTCTTAGTCAGCTGGAACCCGGTATCGTTAGCTTGGGTGTTCCAGTATTAGGCGAAGCTGTGCAGCTGGGCACTACAAATATTGACACCAAGAAACGTCTAGCAGTAACCATAGGATCTCCTGATATACAGGTCGCCCGCGAAGACGGCACCCACTTACAAATTGAGGATGTTATCAGGGGTCCTCGTGCCGAGCAAAGGGTACCGGTTCTAGTCGAACCGATTGATGAATTGCTGCTGAGCCCCAGCAACGAACCTGACATCTGGTCAGTTGTAGCTACCGCAGGTCTACGAGTCTATAATACAGAAGCTCTAGGAGTTTTTGTGAGCTTAGTGGGTTCTTTTGCTTTGCAAAGTCAGAGTCGTCGACGAGGCCAAGCAGAAACCGCCTCAGCCGCCAGACTGCTCAAGCTACTTGATGAGTAAGCGCTAGCTTTACCTCGATAAATATGCTACAATGATATACCGTCATTGAGACGGCATACGGGGCTGAATTTTAAGCTCGACGTTGGACTTTATCGGTTAAATCAGCAGGTCGCTTGTCAGCGTATAGGCAAAACTTTTAGATGCAACTTCTAAAATTAGCGACGCTAAGGCAGCTGTAGCAAACTTGTTTGCACGCAGTAACTTCGCGCTCGCACCAGCTTACTCTTAATCCAGTAAGCCGCGCTGAACGTGACGCCGGATAACGCGAAAGCGCGCCATATTTTCCGGACGCTCAAGCGCTTCTGTCCAGGGCGCTTGCTAAGACTTCGGACTTTGGAAACGGGTTATTTTGTCCGCTTTGACGCCCGTTTCCGAGACACTTAAACGGACTATGCCTGTAGACGACTAACCAAGATAAACTGACGGACGCGGGGGCAGTACCCGCCAGCTCCACCAAGCATAAGCATTTTAACCTCAGTAAATCCGAGGTCTTTTTGTTGCATTTTAATCACTCTCAGCTTATGCTTAAACTAAATCTCTAACACAAGGAATAACCAAAGTGGGCAAACTAAAAAACAATCAATCAGGCTTCGGCGCAGTTGAGGTATTATTAGGACTTATTTTCGTGGCAATCGTTGCCTTTATAGGGGTGTACGTTGCCCACAACCGTAATAATACGGCGAAGACCAGTAGCTCAATTACCAGCATCACCACATCCACAAAGAAAGCGACACCAGCTATTACACCAACCTTAGCGGAAGCCGTAACGCAGGCTCAGAAAGTGTATGCAGCTTATGACAAACAAGTTACAGCCGGGCAAGTGCTACAAGATAAAAGCCATTGGGCTACATCTAACGTATTGGCAGCGGAAGACCTTCAGTTTATCAATGCCAACAAGTCTTACTTTACTGACAGCTATGTAACAACTGCCAACGAGTACCAGACGACCAATACTGTGCCAAAGGGGGGTGAATTTTTGGTCTGTGAAAGCGGTTTTGCCGAGTACAACTCCGACCTGAAAGTTGCAGTTGGTAAGTTAAGCGGTCAAACGGCCACAGTTACGGCCGGCTACACAGTAGGCCATACTCCAAGCACACCATATAATCTACCTGTTACACTCAAAGCTAGTGGCGGTTCTTGGCTCATTGATAGTATTGACCTTAATAGCTGCGGTAGTTAGTAAGTCTGCGGTGTACTAAACCGTCGGTACCTTTAATTGTCTAAACCTGTTCCAGGGTATCAGTAGAATATTCAGCCATCGCCTCAGTTCTGGCTCAATTTGGTGCCAATTTTTTTGGACCAGCTCCTCCAAACCGTAAGCATTATGACCTCTTATATTTGAGGTCATTTTTGTTGCTTTTTCAAATCCATACAACTATTATTAATGGAATAATTAAAACAGACATGCCAGACAATAATCCAAAGCCCAACACTCAGCCGACACCTACGCCTAATCCAGATATCGGTGGTCAAGTTATCCAGCCGTCATCCAGCGGAGCGACATCGGTTATCCCATCATCGCAACCAGCCATTGTAGTGGACGGACAGTCGCAGCAACTGACAACGCCCATGCCTAGCAGTCAATTTGATCAGATACCTAACCCAAAGCCATCAAAATGGCGGTACTTCTTTATTGTTTTGGGGATACTACAAGCCATTGGGGTTGCAATATTCTTCATTGTAATAACTTGGGCAATTCAGCAAGCCAAAGCTGGCGTGTCTGGTACAGAATTTATCGGTTTACTCGTATTTGTAACGGTGGTTCCTGCTGTGGGACTCATAGCCCTTATCAATCTTATCGGTCTTCCAATTTATATGATTCGACACAAACCGCATGGCGAGGGAATGGTTTTTAGTGTCTTATCCTTGATTATATCGGTCATACTTGCTCTATACGGAGCTTACTCTGTGTATCAACTACTAGTTGTTGCTCCGAAGCATATCAATGAACAACGTGCACAAACACAACAGCGAATCAAGCACCTAGATATAGTGCCACCTAAGGAAATTACAGTAGCCGAAGCTACTGATTTGCTCAACAACTGCAAACTAAACGGCCTTTACTATACTAAACAAAATATGCCAGACGGCGAGAAAGGTGGCGAGAACACCACAACTGGCATACTACTTACATCAATAGATGGCGCACCCCACCATATCAGTATTGCTGACCGACTAATACCAACACTAGTGCCGATAGCTCGCAGTGCTCAAAAGACTTGCCCCAATCTACAATTCTGGCACGATGGCAATTATGAACAGTATCAAAACGGTCACTGGTCTTTTAACGGACAAGTCGTAAATTAGGTGCCACAATTCTGGCATGACGGTAGCAATAACTTTTCCGGATCCCCTGAGAATATACCTCAATTTAAGAGTGCTATACCCTCAAGGAACATACCCAGCTCCGTTGCCGGATTTATCCAATTGATACCGATTGAACTGTACACCGATGATACCGCGCCAGCGCCGGACCTCCTCAACGATCAGGTGTAAACTATTTTCGACCAGCTCCTCTAAAGTTCCTTTACTTAAATAACCTCTGTTTCGGAGGATATTTTGTTATGATGAGGCAATGATAGCGCACGCGATAGGGCATGCCCTGAAAATGGCCTTTGGCATGGGCTGGGAGATACTATGGCCTCTTATACTTGGTTTTAGCCTGTCCGGGGCAATCCAGGCGATTGTTTCTCACAAGCAAATGAGCAGGCTGTTGCCAGATGATAAGCCCAAAACCCTGGTCTTGGCTAGTGCCCTTGGCGCCGCCTCGTCTTCTTGTTCGTATGCGGCCGTGGCTCTGGCTCGGTCGTTGGTCAAAAAGGGGGCGAATTTCACCGCAGCCATGGCCTTTGAGATAGCCAGCACCAACCTGGTTGTAGAGCTAGGTATTATTATGATTGTCTTGCTGGGTTGGCGGTTTGCAGCGGCTGAATTTGTCGGCGGGCCGCTTATGATTATTATCCTGGCGGTGCTGTTCCGCCGCTTTCTGACCCCTAAGATGGTAGCAGTCGCCACTAAGCAGGCTGAAAAGGGGCTGCAGGGAAGGATGGAAGGTCATGCCATGATGGACGATATGGCCGTCGCTGGCAATCAGCCACTTTTGAAAAAACTGGCTTCTAGCGAAGGCCGAACTGCTACCAGCCACTTTTATGTAATGGACTGGGCCAGTGTTTGGACGGACATTGTGATTGGGCTACTTATTGCCGGCGCTGTGGCTGCTTGGGTGCCTGATAGCTTCTTCCAAAAGTTCTTCCTTAGTTCGCACCCGCTGTTATCAGCTATCTGGGGCCCATTGGTCGGGCCTTTGATAGCAGTGGCTTCATTTGTATGCAGCGTGGGTAATGTGCCGCTGGCGGCAGTGCTCTGGAACGGCGGCATTAGCTTTGGCGGGGTAGTGTCATTTATCTTCGCCGACCTGGTCGTCTTCCCAATACTGCGGATTTACAAAAAGTATTACGGCTTCAAGATGGCAGCCTTCTTGTTTGTTACTTTCTATGCCGCCATGGTTGGAGCAGGCTACTTGGTCGAGATAATCTTCTGGGCCGTGCGGATTACGCCAACCATTCGTAATGCTACTGTTTTGGAGCCCAGTATTACCTTCAATTACACCTCGGTGCTTAATATAATCTTTCTATTGATAAGCACAGCATTGGCCTGGCGTTTCTTGCGAACAGGTGGTCCCAAGATGTTACGAATAATGAACGCCAAGCAGTAGGTCCTCAATTCCGGGGTACTGCAAGTCTTCCCGTAAGTAAGAGGCGCTAAGATCGTGCCTCTTACTTTTTATTTGATTAACCACACAAGAATCCTGTGATTATACGCACAGGTAATTACATGCTTTAGTGCTAGTGTTATGACATGGACATGCCGATTACAGAGCGACGTCAAATTGAAAACGAAATGATCTTTAGGCGGGCCAATGAGAAGGTTGGAGCTGGTCTTGATGAAATTGATGCGAACAACATAGAAGATGGAAATCCACAGCTTGTCAGAAACGACGACATACGATTGATGTTTAAATGCGAATGTTCAGACGAAAATTGCGTGGCAAGGATACCGATTAAGCTGAGCATATATCAAAAAATACACCTAAATAGGGATAGCTTTATTATCATGATCAAGCATCGGGTAGAAGCAATTGAGGATGTCATAATAACCGAGCATAATTATAGTGTGGTCAAGAAGAATAATTCAACGACAGAACCAGGTACGGTACTTAACGTAACGACCATAACTAGTACCTAATCAAGCAGCCTAAACCGATCATTAAAACTCGGCGCGTCACTCTCATGGAATATGATCGATCTTGTACCTGTTCCCGGGGACGGCCAGTATATTCATCCATCGCCTCTGTTCTTGAATAATCTGGTGCCAATTTTTGTAACGGCCGCTACTCTCTACGGACTATGCCTGATCCTGCGGCTCGCTATTTGGCAGGTAAGATTCTGGCAGTAACTTCAATACTAGCTGGCCGGGGTGCGCCCGTAATGAATTTCTTGGCACCGCCTTTTGCTCCTTACCCGTCTCTCTGCGAACGAAATCGCGTATGGCTTCGGATTGGGGCGATTGGCCACTCTTGGTTTTACTTGTTACGTGCGCTGATATGTATATCCACTCACCTACCCTTACTATTAGCTGATCTTCGGGCATATACTCCGGCTCAACCTCGGCAAAATTAATCCCAGTTCCATTTTTGTCGGGTATCACGCCATGAGAACGAATCTCTGGTAAGGTCTCAGGAGTACCATTTTTAGCTTGAACGAAGGGAGGGGTTGATAATTCTCTTGTTAGGTTCGGCAACTCATTCATAAACTAATTATAATATTTTAGGTTTATTTACGCAAATACAATACCCTTAAATAATTATCGGCTTGTGTATCAGGGAGGTCTCTGTTACACTTACGGTGCTAGAAAAGCTGCTAATAACATTTGTTAGGTTCTAGAGTTAATTAAGTTAAAAAGATATGTACGTGTTAAAGAGGCGCAGCTAACTGGTTTGCCAGATTACCTCGATCGTACGAGGAGTAAGATATGGCAACCAAATTATTCATTGGCTCCCTCGCCTGGGCCACTAACGATGACAGCTTGAAGGAATTCTTCTCAAGCGCCGGTACCGTAGTATCGGCTAGCGTCATCATGGACCGTGAGACCAACCGCAGCAAAGGCTTCGGTTTTGTCGAGATGTCCAGCGACGAAGAGGCTAAGAAAGCCGTCGACGAGCTGAATGGCAAAGATCTTGATGGCCGGGCTATCGTAGTCAACGAGGCTCGCCCCCGTGGTGATAGCGGCGGTGGTGGTGGTTACGGCCGCAATAACTATTAATAGTTAATTAAGCGTACCGCCGAAGTGGGCAGCTGTAATGGCTGTCCACTTTTTTGTTGGCTAGAGGTTTTTGAGGCCGGAAATGATGGTGGCGCTGGATTGGACGGCGGACTGGATGTCGTCCTGGGCAGTCTTAAGCTGGTTGCGGTCGCCGCTGAGAACGCTGTGGTTACTGTTGTAATCGGTGGGCTGCAGGCCGATAACGCTCGATTCAATGGCGGGCGAGATGGCATGGGCGGCGCTGATCTTAGCATTCATGGCTGTCAGGCTGGCCTGCAGGGAAGTAACGCTCTTGCCGGCTGTCTGGGCGGCGGTGATGCGGGTTTGGAGCTTAGTGGCCAGGTCAGTTAGCTTGCCTTCGGCGACCTGCTGGTCATCAGCCGTTTTAACTAAGTTAACTTTTGGGCCAACTAGGGCGTAGACACGGTAACCGGTAAAGATTGATTGGGCATCAGCCTTGGCGTCGCTTAGGGTGGTATCGGCATCTAACTTGGTCTTGAGGGCGGTTAGGCCGCTGGTGGTGCTAGCCACCTCGGTGCTTAGAGTGGCTTTGTCACCAGCACTTAGCTTGGTAGCGCTGTTAATCTTGGCGTTTAAGGTGTTAAGAGTGGTCAGGCGACGGCTGATCTCGCTGTTGCCCCGGTTGATGATGAGTTGGACCTTGGCCTGGTCGCTAGTGGCCGCGTCCGGACTTGCTGCCGCTTTAACCCGGCTAAGGGCGCTGGCGGGCGCGATTGCCAGGCCGAACGTGCTGATAGTAGCTAGGACTGCGGCGGCGGTTCGTTTAAAAATGATTTGTGTCATGATGTTCTCCTTTAAGAGTCTTTAGGATAGCTGGGCTGGCTTAAAGTTTACTGAGGCGTCGTTGTAAAAGTTGACTGATCGTTCAGGCTGTTGTTAGTAGCTGACAGGTCCTTGCTGCCCTGGTTGGCGGAACTGGCCGCGCTTTGCTGGTCGCTTTGCAGGCTGGCATTGCTGGTCGAGCCGCTGGCTGGCGCCGTGCTTTTAGTATTCTTGGTGAAACGCGGACCAGCGCTGTTACTGGTGTTGTTAGCGGCGTTCAGGGCCTTGTCAGAAGTTTGTTTGGTGTGGTAAACGTACCAGCCGACGAAGCCAATCACGGCGACGATGACAATTATCAATAGGGTCTCGACGTGCCCGAAACCGTGTTCATTATGCTTGGTAGAGGCCATAACTATTCCTTTTTATATAATATGTATGCTGTATGTACTGTAGCCCACCACCTGCCGCTAGTCAAGCTGAAACCGCTTGACCTGTCGCCTTGACACCCGTAGGCTGGGGAGTATGTCAAGCCTCAAAAAAGCTAAAGACCTGAAAGACGACCTAAAAGGCCTGGTCGTCCAGACCTTGCAGCTGTCCTTCCGCCCCGACAAAGATCTGACGCCCGAGGATGTCCAGCCGGCCCGCGAATATATCGCTAAGTACTGGACCAAGGTGGAGCGCTTTCACCCTAAAGATGATGAGAGCCTGTTAGGCTTGCCTAAGCCGTACTTGGTGCCGTCTTATCGCACTAAGACCGGCTTCGACTACAACGAGTTGTACTATTGGGATAGCTATTTCATGGTCCAGGGCATGCTCGATACTAAGCGCCAAGAGCTGGTGATGGGCATCCTAGAAGACCTGATGTCGCTATTCCAACGCTTCAAGGTTATCCCGAACGCTTCCCGGACCTACCTGACCGGCCGTTCGCAGCCGCCATTCTTAACCAGTTTTATTTTTGACGTCTACCAGCAGTACAACCTGGACGAGGCCTGGCTGAGACAGGCCATGATCGTGGCCCAGGAGGAGTACCGCACAGTCTGGATGGGCGTCAAGAAGCCCAACGAGCGCCAGATTTATCGCGGCCTAAGCCGCCACTACGACATCAATTACCTACATGACTTGGCAGAAGCCGAAAGCGGTTGGGATATGACGCCGCGTTTTGACCGGCGGGCGCTGAACTTTTTGCCGGTTGACTTGAACGCCTTGCTGTACAAGTACGAGACGGACTTCGCGCGGGCTGACCGCATCTTGGGCGACAAACGCGGCGCGGCTTTCTGGGATGACGCCGCCGCCCAGCGCAAAAAGACCATGAACGAGTTAATGTGGGACCGTATCCGCGGCCTGTATTATGATTATAATTACGTCAAAGAGAAGCGCGGTGGCACCAGTAGCCTGGCGGCTTATTACCCCTTGTGGGCCGGCATGGTCGATGAGAAACAGGCGGCGGCCCTGGTTAAGTCATTACGGCGGTTTGAGCACAAGGGCGGCTTGTCTACGACCGATGCCCTGCCGCTTGGCCAATTCGTTCTCGGCAGCTTGCCAACCCAGTGGGCTTACCCCAACGGCTGGGCGCCCCTGCATTTCCTGGTCGTCAAAGGCCTGGAACGCTACGGCTACCACCAGGACGCTCGGCGAATTGCCACCAAGTGGCTGAAGACCAACCTACATTGGTATAACGAAGAACATGTCTTCCTGGAAAAATACAACGTGGTATCGCCTGAGAAACCACCGGCTAAAGGCCTATATCCGTCGCAGACTGGTTTCGGCTGGACCAATGCCGTGTTCGAGCGTTTCTGCCAGGACTATATCGACCGACCGGCTTAATCATTAAATATTTGTTAAATATTCCTGAATAAGCGGCTTTTTTCTTTGCGTTGACGCGGAGCCGACCTATAATTAAGCCTCCCAAGGAGCGCTCCATGGCAGACCTGTCAGAAGAAAAAACCCAGCAGATATTGCGTAAAATCGTTCGCGAAGAGACAAGCGATATTCGTGATGACGTTAAGCTCATTAGGGAAGCGCAAGGCCAACAGGGTATGACGCTGCAGGCAGTGCAGAGCGACCTAGGTGGTCTCAAGCATAGTTTTCGCGCCCAGGCTAAAGAAGTCCACAAGCTGGGAGTTTTGTTCGAAGATCTAGACCATTGCTTTCAGGCGGCTGCCGAGCTGGACTGAGGTAGACATTTCTATATCTGTTAAACTATAGGGTAATGCCTAAATACTACGTTACGACGTCGATCCCTTACGTCAACGGGGATCCCCATATCGGTTTCGCCATGGAACTGCTCTACGCTGATGTCCTGGCGCGATGGGCCCGGCAGCGGGGCGATGATGTTATCTTCAGCACCGGTACCGACGAGCATGGCGGCAAGGTAGCTGAGAAAGCCGCCGAAGGTAAGTTGGAACCAAAGGCTTATGCTGACCAGGTCAGCCGCCGCTTCGCCGAACTCGGTAAGCTGCTTAATATCAGCAACAACCGTTTTATCCGCACCACTGATCCCGGCCATGAGCAGCGGGCCGAGCTGATCTGGAAGCAATTAGCCAAAGATATTTACAAAAGCAAATACGTTGGCTGGTACTGCACCGGCGACGAGGCCTTCTTTACTGAAACTGAAGTGAAGGCTAACCATGGCGTTTGTCCGGCCCACAACCGGCCGTATGAAAAAATCGAGGAAGAGAATTATTTCTTCAAGCTCAGCGCGTATAGCAAGAACATCCTCGAAGCTATTAAGACCGGCGGCTTCCAGATCGTGCCGGAAACCCGGCGTAACGAAATCCTGAGTGTTATCGAGCGCGGCCTGGATGATATTAGCGTTTCCCGCCCCAAGGACAAAATTGCCTGGGGCATCCCAGTGCCTGGTGACAAGACCCAGGTGATGTATGTCTGGTTTGAGGCGCTCATGAACTATATTACTGTTTTGGGCTATCCGGAGCATGACGATTTCAAGCAGTTCTGGCCGGCGCAGGTCCAAGTTATCGGCAAGGATATTATCCGTTTCCATGCCGCTATCTGGCCGGCCTTGCTGATGAGCCTCGGCTTGCCGCTGCCCGAACAGCTCTACGTCCATGGCTTTATCACCGTCGAAGGCCAAAAGATGAGCAAAAGCCTGGGCAATGTGCTGCACCCGGCCGATATCGTTACTAAATACGGCGTCGATGCCTGTCGCTACTATTTTTTGCGCCATGTGCCGAGCTATGAGGACGGCAATTTTAGCTGGGAACGCCTGGAGGCGGCCTATAATAACGAACTAGCCAACGAGCTTGGCAATGCCGTCCAGCGGACCGTGGTTATGCTCCAAAAGTACCAGGATAGCACGATAGGCGAAATTCCGCCGGCCGGCCACGACATTGCCCAGTACGAGGAAGCCCTAGCGGCTTGCCGGTTTGACCGCGCCCTGGACGAGGTCTGGGAACAGGTCCGCGGCTTGAACCAGTACATCGAAGAAGAAAAACCATGGGCCATCGCCAAAGGCCAAGATGTTGGACACCTGCGCGACGTGCTGGCTTACCAGGCGGCCTCGCTGCTGAATATTGCCCGGCTGCTGGAGCCTTTTTTGCCGGATACGGCCGCTAAAATCAAAGCTGTCTTCAAGGATGGTACGGTGCATCCGCTCAAAGGCACATTGTTTCCTAAGCACGAAACGACTAAAGCCTAGGTGGCGCCCATGGAACTGGTCGACACGCATTGCCATATCCAATCAATCGGGCAAGCCGGCGGTGAGCGGACGACCCGCGAGTTGTGGGCCAAAACTGACGGCTTGACCGCAGGTAGCGTAATTAAGGCGGCTGAAGCGTCGGGCGTCACCGGCATGGTTTGTGTCGGTTGCGACTTGGATGACAGTCGCCTGGCGCTGGACTTCGTAAAAGCTCGTGAAAATTGCTGGGCCTCGATCGGCATCCATCCGCATGAGGCCCGTCACCACCTCAGCGGCGAAAAATTGTCGGAATTCGCGGCGCTAACCGGGCAGCCTAAAGTGGTGGCTATTGGTGAGTGCGGTTTCGACTTCTATTACAATCATTCGCCGCCAGCTGCCCAGCGCAAAGTCCTGGAATTCCAGCTGGAACTAGCCGTGGCAGCAAACTTGCCGCTGATATTTCATGTCCGCGAAGCTTTTGATGAGTTTTGGCCGGTTTTTGATAAGTATCCGGCGGCCCGCGGCGTGTTACACAGTTATACCGACTCGGCAGCTAATTTAGATAAAGCCCTGGAACGCGGCCTGTACATCGGGGTCAATGGCATTGCTACTTTTGTCAAAGATGCGGCCCAATTGGAGGTTTATAAAGCAATTCCGGCCGGCCGGCTACTGCTGGAGACCGATGCTCCCTTCTTGACGCCGACGCCTTACAGGGGTAGTATAAACGAGCCAAAAAGACTGGGCGTGGTGGCGGAGTTCTTGGCCGGGCTGCGCGGCGAGAGCCTTGGAACGCTAGCGGCGTGCACCACGGCCAACGCCCGCCAGCTATTCGGTATCTGAATGACGAAGCTATCAACTATCTATCTGGACTACGCGGCCGCCACGCCGCTTGATCCGACGGTGCTGCAAGCTATGCAGCCATTTTTTGCCGATAATTTCTATAATCCCTCGGCGACCTACGCGGCGGCCTTGGAAGTAAAAAAAGCCGTGGCAACGGCCCGGGCTAAGGTGGCCCACTGGCTGGGCGCCCGCTCCAGCGAAGTCATCTTCACGGCTGGCGGCACGGAGGCCAACAACTTGGCTATCCACGGTGTTATGCGGCAATTCCCTAAGGCAAACATCGTTATCGGCGCGATTGAACACGAGTCGGTTACCGAGCCGGCCGGTAGGTATGATTGCCGCCAAGTAAACGTAAAGCTGGATGGCCGGTTAGACCTGGACGACCTGCGCCATAAAATCGACGACAAGACCATTCTCGTCAGCACCATGTATGCCAACAATGAGATCGGCACCATCCAACCGATCCGGGAAGTCGCCAAAATTGTCGGCGAGGAGCGGATCAGACGCCGCGAGATACCGGATTCGATACCGCTCTACCTGCATACTGACGCCTGCCAGGCAGCCAATTATCTTGATCTGCACGTTGCTCGCTTGGGCGTCGACCTTATGACCATTAACGGGGGTAAAATCTACGGGCCGAAGCAGTCTGGCGCCTTATATGTCAAAGCCGGTCTTACCTTGCAGCCGCTAATCGAGGGCGGCGGCCAAGAACGTAGTCTGCGCTCCGGTACCGAAAACGTGGCGGCTATTGTCGGCCTGGCGGCGGCGCTTGAGCTGGTCCAAACCAATCGCCATCAAGAGTCTAAACGCTTGCAAGCCCTGCAATCGGAACTATTCAAACTAATTGAGGTGGCAATTCCGCAGGCTATAATTAACGGCTCGCGTCGCTACCGCCTGCCTAACAATATCCACGTCACTATCCCGGGCCAGGACAACGAACGCCTGTTAATCCAGCTCGATGAGGCTGGTGTCATGGCTGCCGCTGGCTCGGCTTGCAGTGCCAGCGGAGAGGAAGCATCCCATGTCATACGTGCTCTTGGTCTCACTGATAACGAAGCCCGTGCCAGCCTGCGTTTCACCATGGGCCATGGCACCGACAACGCTAGTATCCAGTCGACTGCCAAAGCTCTTGCTAAGCTGATCATTTAGCGTTGTTGACAGGGGCATTCTGCGGTATACTTACTCCTGAAGCTTGAGCACTTTCATAAGCAGGTGTTTTAGTCTTTTACGACAGAGAATATACCATATGGTGGGTAAATAAATATGACAATCTGGTGGCTGGTCCTCATCCTGGCAACGCTTGGCAGCGCCGGTATTGCTTTTATCTGGCTGGCGGTGCGTATCGCCAACGTTGGCCCCAAAAGAGCCGCCGATAATCCGCTTGATTCCGTCCAGGAAGGCGCTGACAAAGATGTCGAGCATATCTTCAACGAGGAGTTCCGCGAAGAGCTACGCAACCGCGGCCGGCTGCACTTCGAGAAAATAATCGGCGAGAACGCCATGTTCCTGCAGCAGGATTTGCGGCTGACTACCTCGCAGCTGAACGACTACATGAAAACCGAGATTACTACTAAGCTCAAAGAAGAGTTTAGCAAGTACGAAGAATCAATCATGGACGCCAAACAATTGGCCGTGGAGTCCATCCAAAAAACTAATTCGGCGATTGATGAGCAGCGCCAACTGCTGAGCCAAGAGGTGCAGAAAGAGATCGTAGCCGAGAAACAGCAAATGGTCCAGCGCTTCGAGGCCAATATGGCCGATATCGTCAACCATTACGTGCTGGCCGCCATTGGCAACCAAATTGACCTGACCGACCAGCTGGAATACATCTTGGCCGAATTCGAAACCAACAAGCAGGCAATTATCGAGGACATCCAAAGTGGAGCATAAAGCTAAAGCCGCTGCGCCGCCGCTGCGCCTGCCAGTCTTAGTTAATAGCCCGCGTGACATCGGCCGGCTAGCCCGTGAGATCGAGTCGATCAACGAGACACTGCTGCAGCTGAAGCTCCGTAAGGGCGGCGACGAACTAAAACTGCCTAAAACCAGTTACCTTCTGGACCGGCTAATAGAGTTAAATAAGCTCAACCTGCTGCATGCCACTGACCGGCAGCGTTTGCTGCAGTTTTTGCAACTGGTCAAGCAACAGGCACCCTTGCTGCATATTAGTTTCAGCGCCGATCCGTCGCCGGCTTTCATGGAAAAGTTAATGGCTTGGCTGCGCCAGGAGATCCACCCCGCGACGTTAGTTACCGTCGGCCTGCAGCCCAATATTGGTGCTGGTTGCATCGTCCGGACTACGAACCGGCGATTTGATTTTTCATTGCGCGAGAACTTTACCAAAAACCGCCAAATGCTAATTAGCCAATTGGTTGCAATCAACGAGGGGCCGCGCCCATGAGCGGCGGTAACCGGCACTTCGAACGGCTGGTGCAAAGCGGCAATCCTGTCGGCGAAGTCATCGCTGTCGAAAAATTCCTTATTAAAGTTCGCGGCCTGCAGCCCTGCGCCGTGCATGCCTTAGTAATGTTCGAGGACGGCAGCAAGGGATTCGTTCAGCAGATACATAATGATTACGTGGTCATACTGCACCTCGGCTCGGAACAACTGCGCGGCGGCATGGTAGCCGTTATCCAGCACCAGGAGTTGGTTTGTAAGGTTGGCAAAGGTTTCGTGGGCCGGGTTGTTTCAGTGACCGGCGAACCGCTGGATGGGCAGGGGCCAATCGCGGCCGATGCCACTTGGCCGGTATTCAATAACGCGCCGCCACTTAATGAACGGCGTTTGCTGGAAGACCAAGTGGAGAGCGGCGTCAGCGCTATTGACAGCTTGTTCCCGGTTGTCCGTGGCCAACGAATGGCCTTGATCGGTGACAGCAAGTCGGGCAAAAGTACCTTGGCTGCCCAGCTGACCGTCAACCAAAAAAATACTGACCAAGTAGTCGTATACTGTCTCATCGCCAAGCGCCGCAGCGATATCGATACCTTGCTCAATCGCTTGAAGGAAAATGGCGGCCTCGAGAAGGCCATCGTCGTGGTATCGACTATGTTCGAGTCGCTGATCATGAGCTATATCGCGCCCTACGTCGCCTGCTCAATGGCCGAATACCTGTGGCAAAAGTGCGACCAGGACACCATTATCATTTACGATGACCTGACCAGCCACGCCCATGCCTACCGCGAAACGGCCTTGCTGTCTGGCGTTAGCCCCGGCCGCGACTCTTATCCGGGCGATATGTTCTACGCCCATTCCAGCCTGCTGGAACGGGCCGGCCGGCTAGAGAGCAACGGCAAGAGCCTGACCTGTATCCCCATAGTCCATGCCGCTGGCGGCGATATTACGGCCTACCTACCGACTAATATTATGTCGATCACGGACGGGCAGTGGATCTTGGACATGGAAATTTTTCGCTCCGGTATCCGCCCGGCAATCAGTATGGGGCTGAGCGTGACCCGGGCCGGCGGCGCCGGCCATAATAAGCGCCAGAAAGACCTTGCCGCCCGGATGCTCAAAATATTGGCCGATTATCGCCAAGCCGAAGAATTCTCGCACTTCGGTTCGGAATTAGCCGTCGAAGCCCGGCAGGCGATGGCCACCAGCAAGCGTGTGATCGAGATCCTGACCCAGAGCCCCTCGGAAACCTTTTCGCTCATGAGCCAGCAACTGATGTTCGACCTGGTGCTTAACGCGTCTGAAAATGAAGAACTGGACCTAAACGCCCTGAAACTTCATGTCTCTGAATATGCCGCCAAAGTCACCAGCGACGAGAATTATGCCAGCGTCCGCGACGAATTGAAAGCCAAGTGCCTGGTAGAGCTCAAGGGCGCGCCCAAATCAGTGGAAACGCCCCACCCGGCCGCTGAGGCCGAACAGCCAACCAAAACCAAAGATAAAGACAAGAAGAAAGCGGCCAAAGAACCGTCCGGAGCCAAATCATGAGCCAGCTCAGTGAAATCGGCCGCGAGGAAGGCGCCATGGCGACGCTCGTCGAGCTGACCGGCGCTTTTGAAGGCATTGCCAGCATGCGCATTGCCCAGATCAAGAGCCAGGTCCAGCAATCCACTAAATTCTTCGATGAATTATGGCATATTTACTCGCAGCTCAAGGCTGGCACCGGCTTCAGTTTCGGCCGGGATCAGGCTGATGGCAGCTACCTAGAGAAGGAGCTCTATATTATTATCACCTCGGAAGGCAGCTTTAGCGGTGATATCGACCAAAAGCTCGTTAAACTGATGCTGCAAACCTACGACAAAAATAAAAATGACATCGTCGTAATCGGCCACCATGGTGCCGTCCAACTGGCCCAGCAGGGTATTGGCTACAAGAAGTATTTTAAACTGCCGACCCGGGATCGTGACATCAACGTCGAGCCGATTGTCCGCGAAGTCCGTCAGTACCAATCGACTAAGCTGTTTTACCAGGAATACGTCTCGCTGATGGTGCAGGATGTCAAACGGATTGACCTATCTGCCGTGGTACAGGAGCAGGGTCAGGCCAGCAATAAGGCTGACGAAGTTATTAGCGAGAGGACCTATATTTTTGAGCCGACCACCTATGCCGTGGCGGCGCACCTGGAGCGTTCCATGATGCAAATTGCTATTAGCCAGCTGATTCTGGATTCCAAACTGGCGCAATACGCTTCGCGCTTCCGGGCCATGAGCGCTTCGCATGACCGTTCTGAAGAATCCAAAGCCGACTTGCACATGGTCTACAACCGCGTCAAACGTAAGATCAAAGACGAGCGCCTGAAAGAGGTCGTCAACGGCTTGAAGAAAGCCCAGCGGGGAGTAGCCTGATGCCTGGCGTTATAACCTCCGTCAAAGACTTTATCGTTCGAGCCCAGTTCGACGATGACCCGCCGTCCATTAATGAATTAGTAATCGTTCAGAATGGTTTTAACAGCCAGTTGTTGGTAGATCACCTGGAAACCGGCGGAATCGCGGTTTGCCTGAATGTCCGCAGTGACTTCCGGCTGGCCCGCGGCATGGCTGTCGACCGGTCGCATGCCGGGATTGAAATTCCGGTCGGCGACGCCACCATCGGCCGTATCCTCAACGCCCTAGGCGATCCGCTGGACGGGCTGGCCGCGGTCACCGGCCCAGACGTGCCGCGCAAAGACATTCTCAAACTGCCGCCCCGCACCAGCGACTTCTCGACAGCAAAGCTGGAAATCCTGGAGACCGGTATCAAGGTTATTGACTTCTTCACGCCTTTCGTCAAAGGCCGCAAGATCGGCATTATCGGCGGCGCCGGCGTCGGCAAGACCATCCTGACTATGGAGCTAATCAATAATATCGCCCAGAGCGGCGGCGGCCTGTCGTTCTTCTCGGGTATTGGCGAGCGTATTCGCGAGGGCCACGAGTTGTTCATGACCCTCAAAGAAAACGACCTGCTCAAAAATACTTGCCTGTTCTTCGCCCAGATGAATGAGAACCCGGTCCAGCGGTCCCTGGTTGGCGTCTCTGCCGCGGCCGGTGCCGAATATTTCCGGGACGAACGGCATAAGGACATCCTATTCTTTGCCGACAACATGTACCGCTACGTGCAAGCCCGCAACGAGCTATCAACCATCTTGGACGAAGTGCCGAACGAAGGCGGCTATGAACCGTCCATCTTTTCGGACGTCAAGATACTGCAGGACCGCCTGAGCTCCAACGAGAACGGCTCGATCACCTCCGTTCAGACGATTTACGTGCCGGCCGACGATATTAGCGATCCGGCCGTCCAGTTCATCCAGCACGAGATGGATTCTATTATCGTGCTGTCGCGCAAGGTCGCCGAGCAAGGTGTCCGCCCGGCCGTCGATCTTAACCTGACGACTTCTTCGCTGCTAACACCGGAAATCGTCGGCGAGCGGCACTATGTACTCAGCGTACAAGTCCAAGCGCTGCTGCAAAAGTACAACTCCCTGAAGGGCATCATTGCCATAATCGGCGAGAGCGAGCTCAGCCCGGTTGACCGGGCGGACTACGCCAAGGCTAAGAAACTAATCACCAACTTTACCCAGAACATGCACGTCATGACTCGTCTCAACGGTATCGAAGGTGACTTCTTTAGCCGCGAGGACACGCTTAAGAGCATAGAGGAGATTATCGTATGAGCGGCCAGCCAGCCCCCGACGTAGCTGATAAGCAAGTTATTAACGAGCCAAAGACTACTGAAACCAGATCGGAAAAGGAAGAACATCGCGTCTCTGATAAGCTCCAACAGGTTACTAAGAACGAGTTAAGTATGAAGGTCAAGGTCCACTCGCCGGCCCGCGTATACTATGACGGCCCGGCCTTTAGTATCAGCGCCGAGAATGCCACCGGACCGTTCGACATTCTCCCCCAACACCATAACTTTATCTCGTTGCTCAGCCCGTGCGACCTGGTTATCCGCACCGTCGATCGTGGCGCCCAAAAAATCCATATCAGCGGCGGTATCATGCACATCAAAGCCGACGCGGTGATTGTCTTTCTCGACATCTAAGCGGCGAAATTTGCTAAACTAATATGTCTATGGCCCAGAAAGTTTATGTCGGCATGTCCGGCGGCGTTGATTCGTCCGTCACGGCGGCCCTGCTCCAGCAGCAGGGCTATGCCGTCACGGGCGTCTATATGAAAAACTGGAGCCAGGACTTGCCAGGCTTCGTCTGTCCTTGGAAAGAAGATTTCCAGGATGCCAAGCGGGTGGCGGTGCAGCTGGGTATTGACTTCAAGATGTATGATTTCGAGACTGAGTACCGCCACAAAGTCGTTGATTACATGGTGCGCGAGTACCAGGCCGGCCGAACGCCGAACCCGGATATTATGTGCAACCAAGAAGTAAAGTTTAAGCTATTCTTAGAAGCCGCGTTGGAAGACGGCGCCGACCTGATCGCGACCGGCCACTACTCTCGGATTAAAGACGGCCAGCTGTTTACCGGCCTCGATCCGGCTAAGGACCAGAGTTATTTTTTGTACCGCGTGACTGAGGCGGCATTGCGGAAAAGCCTTATGCCGGTTGGCGACTACCACAAAACCGAAATTCGCAAGATCGCTAAAAAGTTGAACCTATTCACGGCGGACAAAAAAGACAGCCAGGGTATCTGCTTTGTCGGCAAAGTCGGCATCAAGGAGTTTTTGCTTAACGAGCTTGGTCCGCAACCGCCCGGCCCGATTATCGACCAGACCGGCCGTGAGATCGGCCAACACGACGGCGCTATCTTCTACACCATCGGCCAGCGCCACGGCCTGCAGGTCGGCGGCGGCCTACCGTACTATGTCAGCCGCAAGGATATGAAAACTAACACCGTCTACGTCACCACCAATTTAGACGACGCCCAATTATGGACTAAATCCATCCATATTCAGGAACCTCATTGGATTAACAACTCGCCCACAGACGGTAAAACTTACCAGGCCCGCCTGCGCTACCGCGGCCCACTTGTGGAGTGTACTCTAAAACGTACACCAAACCGTATACTCTTAAGCTTGCAAGATCCTCAACGCGGCCTAGCCGCCGGCCAATCCGCCGTCATCTACGATGCCGACCGCGTCCTCGGCGGCGCCATAATTTGTTAAACTGGCTAATCTGGTACAATTAACAGATATGACAGCACAGGAAATTCGCAAGGCTTATCTGGATTTTTTCGTGGCGCGCAGTCACAAGGTGATTCCGCGGGCCCAGCTGGTGCCGTACAATGACCCGACGACGTTGTTCACCGGCTCAGGCATGCAGCCGCTGATTCCATACCTGTTAGGAGAGCCACATCCCGAGGGTATTCGCTTGGTTAATAGCCAGACTTGCCTGCGGGCGCAGGATATCGAAGAAGTTGGCAACAACCGCCATACGACCTTTTTCGAAATGCTCGGCAACTGGTCGCTCGGCGATTATTTCAAGGCAGAGCAAATCCCTTGGCTGTTTGAATTCCTAACGGACGTGGTCGGCCTTGATCCAGCCAGGTTATATGTAACTTGCTACATCGGCAATGAGCAGTTTGATATTCCTAAGGATACTGAGGCCGCCGAGCTTTGGTCAAAGCTGTTTAATGAAAAAGACATTTACACCCAACAAGTTGAAATCGGCTCCGAAGCTGATGGCTACACCAAGGGTATGGGCGACGGCCGTATCTTCTTCTATGATGGAAAAAAGAACTGGTGGAGCCGGGCCGGTGACGAGGCTTCGACGCCGGTCGGTGATCCGGGCGGTCCCGACACGGAGGTGTTCTATGATTTTGGCACGCCCCATGACCCCAAGTGGGGCGCCCACTGCCATCCCAATTGCGACTGCGGCCGCTTCGTCGAGATCGCCAACAGCGTTTTCATGGCTTACAAACGCACCGAGCAGGGATTTGAGCCTTTGCCCAAGCCTAATGTCGACTTCGGCGGCGGCCTGGAACGCATCGCCCTAGCCGCTATCAACGACCCGGACGTTTTCAAAATTAGCCTGCTAAAACCGATTATTACTAAGCTCGAAGAATTGTCCGGCAAAAACTATGAGAGCCACACCGAGAGCATGCGCGTTATCGCCGACCACTTGCGCGCCGCCACTTTCCTAGCCGTCGACGGCGTATCACCCAGCAACAAAGAGCAAGGCTACGTCATGCGCCGCCTGGTACGCCGGGCCATTCGCCACGCTTTCGAACTTGGCATCGAGCAGAACTTTCTCGAACAGGTCGTACCGGTCATCGCCGATCTGTACGCTGATGATTTCCCAGAGGTCGTGAAAAGTCGTGAAAACATCATTGCCACTCTCGTCAAAGAAGAAAAAGTCTTCCGCCAAACCCTCCGCAAAGGCCTCCGCGAGCTAAAAAACGCAACGGTCATGCAAACCGCAGCGACAGTTACGGCTACGGGAGGAACCCAATCTGTTACTGGTCAAGATTTGTTTAAGCTTTATGACACATATGGCTTTCCAGTTGAGCTAAGTACCGAAGAGGCGTTTAAGCAGGGCATTGTGTTAAGCGAAAGTTGGCGTGAAGAGTTCGATACCAAGATGAAAGAACAACGTGACCGGTCCAAGACGGCCAGCAAGGGCGTCTTCAAGGGCGGACTCGGTGGGCATACCATGCAACATAAGAAGTACCACACGGCGACACACTTGATGTACCAGGCTTTGCGGGATGTTCTGGGCGAGCATGTGGTGCAAAATGGTTCCAATATTACCGAGGAGCGGCTGCGCTTCGACTTCAGCCATCCGCAAAAAGTCACGCCGGAAGAGATTAAGCAAGTTGAAGACATCGTTAACGTACAGATCAACAAAGACCTCAAAATCTCATTTGAAGAATACCCGACCAAGGTGGCCATTGAAGAGAAGGGCGCGCTCGGCCAGTTCGGCGACCGTTACGGTGATACTGTCAAAGTCTACAAGATGATAGCTGATGGCACGGACAAGCCATTCAGCTTCGAAATTTGTGGCGGCCCACATGTTGACCATACCGCCCAACTCGCTGAAGACGACAAAAAATTCAAGATCATCAAAGAAGAATCCAGCTCTGCCGGCATCCGCCGCATCAAAGCCGTCCTACAGTAATTCCTAAGGGAAGCTTTATCAGGTGCGGCTGTGCTAAAATAATGGATATGCTTCAACAGTTTAAACGTGTTGGCAGCGTTGCTGCCCGTAAGGCGCAAGCTGGTGCCAGCAAAGCTTCCGCTAGAGTCCGTGAACGCCAGGGCAAACAGGGCGAAGACTATCTGGTGGCCTTGGATATTGGCACGGAATTCGTCAAGGCCCTGATTGGGCGCGCTAATGGCGAGGACGGCACAGTGGAGATTATCGGCGTGGGCCGGCAGCACCAGGGCTTGAGCGATATGCAGGCCGGAGCTATTTCTGACATTGCTGCGGTGGTGGAGAACTGCGACAAGGCCCTCAACCAAGCCGAAGAGCAGGCTGACGTCAGCGTTCGTTCGGCCATTATCGGTATCGCCGGCGAACTGGTAAAGGGTACTACGACCACTGTTCGGGTAGCCCGCAAGCAGGCCACCAAGCCATTAGACATCGCTGAAATGGAAAAGATTATCACTCTAGTGCAGGAACGGGCCCAAACCAAGGCTAAGCAGCAGCTGGCCTGGGAGCTTGGCGGCAAAGAAGTCGAGGTGCGCCTGGTCAACAGCGCCCTTGTCAGTATTGAGATCGACGGCTATCCGGTGACCAATCCGATCGGCTTCCAGGGCAATGACGTCGTCGTCCAGTTGTATACAGCCTTCGCGCCGATGATCCACATCGGAGCGTTAGAGAAGACTGCCCAGGAGCTGGACCTTGACCTGTTAGCCGTGGCCGCGGAACCGTTTGCCGTCGCCCGGGCTGTTATCGGCAACAACCCTAACCAATCCTTAAGCGCCATCCTGATGGACGTTGGCGGCGGCACGACTGATATTGCTGTCGTGAATGACGGCGGCGTGCAGGGTACCAAGATGTTCGGTATCGGCGGCCGGGCTTACACCCACGCCATCGAACGCGACCTGAGCGTGTCATTCGAACAAGCCGAAGATTTCAAAGTTGGCCTCAGCACCAACAAGGCGCCGGTCAGCCAGCGCCCGGCTATCGAGTCGGCTCTCGGCAAGACAGCCGACGTCTGGATCGGCGGCATCGAGCTGGCTCTCAGCGAATTTACCAAGCTCGACCACCTGCCGCACCGTCTCTTCCTCTGTGGCGGCGGTTCGTCGCTTGACCTGTTAATGACCCGCTTAGAGAGCACTGACTGGTATAAGAGCCTGCCGTTTACTCGCAAGCCCAGCGTGCACCATATCCGGCCTGGCCAGGTAGCTGGCATCACCGATGCCACCGGTGACGTTAATGACCACACCTTCATCACCGCTATGGGTCTGCTGCGGGTCGGCATGGATACCCGGCAATTTGCCGACGGGGCTGGCTCTATCCGCGATAAAATTGATAAAATGTTAAGTATCTAATTATGGCCGCCAAAGACAAAGACACTATTTACATCGATATCGACGACGAGATCACCGGGATCATCGATAAGCTAAAGGCCAGCCAAGGCAAGGTCGTCGCCCTGGTCCTGCCCAAGCGCGCCGGGGTCTTCCAGAGTATCGTCAACATGAAACTGCTCAAGCGGGCCGCTGACAGCAGCAAGAAGAACCTGGTCCTGATTACGGCCGAAGCCGGCCTGTTGCCCCTGGCTGGTGCCGCCGGCGTGCATGTCGCCAAGACCCTGACCAGCAAGCCGGAAATCCCCTTGGCCCCGCAATTCGGCGATGACGCCGAGGAAACCGTCAACGAAGAGGCTGATATGCCGGTTGACGGCAACACCCCGGTCGGCGAATTGGCCGGCGCTACGCCACCGCCGCCGCCAGCCGATGGCGGCATCGAGACCCTGGCCCTGGATGACGATGACCTGCCGCCGGAAGCTGCCTCGGCCGTCAAACCTACCGGCAAGACTTTCGAGCCGCCTGCCAAAGGTAAAGGCAAGGGCAAGAAGAACAAGAAACTCAGCATCCCCAACTTCGAACGTTTCCGTTTGCTGCTGATTGTAGGCGGCTTGATTCTGCTACTGCTGATTGTAGGTTTCATCCTGATGACGCTCGGCTCGCAAGCCACGATTACCATAAAAACTGACGCTACCAATGTCGATACCAACCTGACCCTCAACCTGTCAACTACCGCCAAGTCTTTGGATGAGCCAAACAGCATCCTGCCCGCCAAACTCGCTAGCCAGCAAAAAACCTACACCGAACAAACCGCCACTACCGGCCAAAAAAACAACGGCAATAAAGCCAGCGGAAGCGTCACGATGACCGCCCAGATATGCGGCTCTATCCCAGACGGCGGCCCGCCGGACGTCCCGGCAGGTACCGGCTTAAGCTCCAACGGGCAAACCTATATTACCCAGGATGACACGGGTTTTAGCAACGCGGGCACCCCTAGTCACGGCTGCCTGAAGTTTAATTCTACTAGTAATACGACAATCATCGCCCAAAACGGTGGCGCTAGTTATAATGGCGCCACCAGCTTTAGTGTCGCCGGACGCAGTGATGTCTCAGTAGCAGTCAGTTCGGCAATTGCCGGAGGTACTGATAACATTGCCCATATCGTTAATCAAAATGATATTAATACGGCCAAAAGTAAGATTTCGGCAAGCGATAGCTCTATTAAGCAAACCCTCCAAACCCAATTAAAAGGTGAGAATTACTATCCAATAGATGCCACCTACACGGCCGGTACCCCAGTGGTTACTAGCAATCCCGCTGTCGGACAAGTAGCTGACAATGTGACAGTGACTGAAACTATATCGTATACAGAATTCGGCGTTAAACAAGACGACCTCAATAAGCTGCTCGATGCCAACATCAATACCCAGATTGATGCCAGCAAACAGAGTATTTTGGATACCGGCCTTAGCAAGGGTGTCTACAATGTTAATACGATTTCGCCGACTGCCGCCCAGCTGACCCTCAGTACCAAAGCCACGGCTGGTCCAGCTCTCAATGTCAACGACATCCGACAGCGATCCGCCGGTAAAAAGTCTGGAGCCATCAAGAGCCAACTTAGCAGCAACCCGGATGTCACTGATGTTAACGTGAAGATAAGCCCCTTCTGGATTGGCTCGGTGCCTAAGAAAACCAGCCGTATTACCGTTAACATCGCCAAACCGACGACCACTGCGAAAGCGAGCAGTTCCGGTGCCAACCAACCCTAAATCAGTCCTGGCATTGGATGTGGGAGGCCGGCGGATTGGCGTGGCAGTCGCCTCGTTGGCGGCCCGCTTGCCGCGGCCATTGACGACTTTGTCGCATAACAAGGAATTCTTTAAGGAGTTACAGGCTATTATCAAAGCTGAAAATATTGAAACCGTAGTGATTGGCCTTCCCCGTGATTTAAACGGCCAGCCTACCAGCCAAACTACTGCCATCGAAGCCTTTAGCGAGGAATTACGCCAACACACTGCATTGCCATTTCACTTTCAAGATGAGGCCGTAACCTCTATACAAGCCAAAGTCGAGCTAGAAGCCCGCGGCAAAGGTTATCAACGAGGTGAGGTTGATGCCCTGGCCGCTACTTATATCCTCGAAGATTTCCTGGCCGAACATCGGGAGCTGGCGGCGTAATGGCAGGTTATCGAGCCAACGGCCGGAAGCGCCGCTTACCGCGCCGCATTTGGTGGCTGCTGGTTATCTTGGTAATTATTCTTCTAGGCGGCATCATTATCTCGCGCCATGTCTATGACGTCGATCTCCGGCCGGTCAGCAGCAGCCAGCAGTCCCAAATCTTTACGGTTTCCGAGGGCCAATCCGTCAAGCAGATCGGTGCTAATCTCAAAAAATACCACTTGATACGCAGCCCCTGGGCTTTCCAGCTCTACGTCCATAGCAAAGAGTTAAGCGATAAGCTGCAGGCCGGCACCTATGCCCTGTCGCCCAGCCAAAATATCGCTTCGATCGTTACGACGCTTACCAAGGGAAAGATAACCACCCGGCTAGTCACCATCTTGCCCGGGCGGCGGATTGACCAGGTGCGGGCCGATCTCATTAATGACGGCTTTACGCCGGCGGCAGTTGACCAGGCCCTCAACCCGGCCCAATACTCCGATTTGCCGGCTTTGGCCTTTAAGCCGGCCGATGTGATGACGTTGGAAGGCTTGCTCTGGCCGGACTCGTTCCAGAAAGATTCCGCCACGGCTCCATCTTTTATTATCCGCGAGTCCCTGGTCGAAATGGGCAATCATCTGACGCCCGACGTCCAAGCGGCCTTCGCCGCCGAAGGGCTGACTACGTACCAGGGCTTGACACTAGCTTCTATAGTTGACCAGGAAGTCGACAAGGCGAGCGACCAGGCGCAGGCCGCCCAAGTCTTTGTATCTCGCCTGAAAGCTGGCATGGTGCTAGGATCGGACGTGACAGCTAATTACGGCTCCATAGTAGCCGGCCAAGCCCCTAATTTGAGCTATGACTCACCCTACAACACGCTTAAGCATGCCGGTTTGCCGCCTAGTCCGATTAGCACCATCAGTGCCTCTTCACTAGCCGCAGCGACACATCCGGCCGCTACCAATTGGCTGTACTTTGTCACCGGTGATGACGGTACCACCTATTTCTCGACCAATCTCCAGGATCACCAAGTCTTAACCCAGAAATATTGTCACAAGCTCTGCGGCACCTAGCTATATTATTTAATGAACTTGCTGTTAATTAAACATAAAAGCCTTGCCACGAATACTCACTTTGCTATAATAGGCAAGTAACTTTCAACAGAGGTCGATGTTTTTTACGACTCTGGCGGGGTTACCGCCAACAGATAATTTTTAGGCTATATACGACAACCGTTCTTGATTAATCTAAACGTTTGTTTGGCGAATAGCGGCAGGACAATAACTGCCAGGAGCTTGTATCAGTACGACATCTTCAACCCCGGTGACCGATCATTTGCACGTACCGACCTCCATCCGGTCAGGTAAATTTTATCGACACTGGGAGCTAAAACTAAAACGCAAAACAGTCCGCCGTCGCGCTGTCAGGGCCGGCCTACTCGTATCAAACGTGGTGATTCTGGGGCTCATCCTGGTGTTCGTGTTACAGACCCATAAGACTGACAACCTGTCCGTCGCCCCGTTATCCAGTGCCACCACGGCCGGCACGGCCAACCCGGCCGACCAATTATCATCCGCCGATATCGCCCAGACCGTGGCCCAGCTGAACGGCTTGCCCGAAACTACCGCCATCACTAACCAGGCCCAATCGCAAGCCGCTGAGGTAGCCGTGGCCTCGTCAACTAATAACGTGGTTAGCAAGCCGCAGGTCGTAACAACTTCGCTCAAGTCAAAATCCGATATCCAGACCTATACCTCCCATGCCGGCGATACTGTTTCCAGCCTGGCCACTAAATTTGGAGTTACCTCCGACAGCATCCGCTGGTCCAATAATATGAACGGGGACACTATAGCGGCCGGTACCAAGCTTACCATCCCCCCCGTCAACGGCATTGTCTACACGGTTAAACCCGGTGACACGCCAGCCAGTCTGGCCGCCCAGTTCCGCAGCAACACCGACCAGATTACCGCCTACAATGATGCCGAAGTCAGCGGCCTAACGCCCGGCGAACAGATTATCATCCCGAACGCCATTGAAGTCACCAGCCAAACTGCCAGCCAAGTGGCAGCCACTAGCGGCGGCGTTGGTGGCGGTTTCCCGTGGGGCACCGCTCCGATATATGGCTCCAATGGTTATGACTACGGCTACTGTACTTGGTATGTAGCCACCCAGGTGCCAGTACCGGCCAACTGGGGTAATGCCAGTACCTGGGCATATTATGCCCGCATGAGCGGCTGGAATGTCAGTTCGGCGCCTAGGGTCGGCGACATCGCCCAAAAGGGCGGTGGCGAAGGCCATGTCGCTATAGTGACTGGTGTTAACGCCGACGGCACGGTCCAGGTGCGCGATATGAACGGCTTTGCCGGTTGGGGCCGCGTCGGCAATGGCACCGTCTCGGCCGGCACCTTCCAGAATTATATCTCTCGCTAGACCAAACCAGTTAAAACGGCTACCCTAGAGGGTATGGCTTTTGTTGACAGAGTAGAAATAACGGTAGTCGCCGGCGACGGCGGCAATGGCAAATTGAGCTTTCGCCACGAGAAGTTTATCGATAAGGGCGGCCCGGACGGTGGCGACGGCGGCGACGGCGGCGACATTGTGCTCTCGGCCAGCCGCAACCAGAACACATTGGCAGCTTTCCGCTACCGTAAAACCTTGCAGGCCGAAGCCGGTAAACCTGGAGGCAAGAGCCGCAAGCACGGCCGCAGCGCTCCTGACCTGATCGTAGCCGTCCCTGTCGGCACCATTGCCACGACCGGCGATGGCGAGACGTTAGCCGACCTGACGCAAGATGGCCAGCAAGCTATCGTGGCTAAAGGCGGCGGCGGCGGTTTCGGCAATGCTCACTTCGTGTCCTCTCGCCGCCAGGCACCCAACTTCGCCGAAAAGGGCGAACCCGGCGAGAAGGTAGAACTCCAGCTAGAACTGAAAATGATCGCCGACGTCGGCTTAGTCGGACTGCCCAACGCCGGTAAATCCACATTACTTAACAAGTTAAGTAATGCCCGCCCCGAGATAGCTGACTATCCTTTCACGACGCTGACTCCCAATTTAGGGGTTGTCGATATCGATAAGAAGACCAGCATCCTCTTCGCTGACATTCCCGGCCTGATCGAAGGCGCCTCAGCCGGCAAAGGCCTAGGGCACGACTTCTTGCGCCACATCGAACGCACGGCGGTTATCCTGCACATGATTGACGCCTATGCCGAAGACGTCGGCACCATCTACCAAACTATCAGGGCCGAGCTAGAAGCCTATCAACCAGAACTTATTAAAAGACCGGAGATTATTGTCCTTAATAAAGTCGAGGGCCTGGACCAAGAAATTACTGATGACTTGATTCACCAACTAGAGCAAGTGGCCGCTGATAAAACGCCGATCTTTGCCATCTCCGCCCAATCTGGCGCCGGCGTCAGGCCGTTACTTTTTGCCGTTAAAGACGCCGTGCAGGCTGTAAGAGACCTGCCGGCTGAGACTGAGACGCCAACCGTGCCGGTCTTAACCTTGGCTGATACCTCTGACGGCTGGCAAGTCACCAAGAAAGGCAAGGTCTTCATTATCACCGGCCAAAAGATCGAGCAGTTCGCCAGCCGTACCGAGTTCAGCAACGAAGAGGCTACCCAGCGCCTCCGTGACATCATGAGAAAGTTGGGCATCTTCCACGAACTCAGCCGCCAGGGCATCAAAGCTGGCCAAACCATCCAATTTGGCTCCCGCGAAGAGTCCCGCTTGGCATATTAGACAACTACAGTTAATCTTTGAGTGCTACACTGGTGGGTACATATGGCGGCCAGTTTTTTCTTTTATGACCTGGAGACATCAGGGTTTAATCCGCGTAAGACCCGGATTATGCAGTTCGCCGGCCAACGGACGGATATGAACCTGAAACCGGTTGACGAGCCGGTAAACGTCCTAATTAAGCTGACCGATGACATAGTGCCCGACCCGGACGCGGTGCTAGTAACCGGCATCACGCCCCAGCAAACCCTGGCAGAGGGCCTAACCGAGGCAGAGTTCATGAAGTTATTTTATGACCAAGTGGTGCGACCGGATACGATTTTCACCGGTTTCAACAGTATCCGGTTCGACGACGAGTTCATGCGCTTCATTCATTACCGTAACTTTTATGACCCTTATGAATGGCAGTGGAAAGACGGCTGCTCCCGCTGGGACCTGCTGGACGCGGTACGCATGACCCGTGCCTTGCGGCCGGCCGGCATCACCTGGCCTTTCGCCCCGGATGGCAAACCGGCTAACCGCCTCGAGTATTTGACCAAAGTTAACAAGTTGAGTCATGACAGCGCCCATGATGCCCTGAGTGACGTGCAGGCCACGATTGCCGTCGCCCAACTGGTGAAGGACAAGCAGCCAGACCTGTTCGGATACCTACTCAACACACGTAAAAAAGACAAGATCAAGGCTATTGTCGAGAGCGGCAAGCCGTTTATGTACACCTCCGGCAGATACTCTAGCCAGTTCTTGCACACCACCGCGGCCCTCATGCTCGGGCGACATAGCCAGCAGGATTACGTCTTGGTATACGACTTGCGCCACGACCCGGCGCCTTTCCTAGCGATGAGCGTTGAAGAGTTGATCGAAGCCTGGAAATTCACGCGGGATCCTGATGCCATCCGGCTACCGGTCAAAACCCTCAAGTACAATCGCTGTCCGGCTGTTGTCCCTGGCGTAGTAAAAGACGAAGCTACCTTGGAGCGCCTACAGCTGTCTCGTGACCAAGTGGCCGCCAATGCCGCCAAAGTCACTAAGTATGCCGCGCCATTCGTTGACAAGTTATTCGAAGCAGTCCGACGTATGGACGAACAGCGCCAGCAGGCCCAAACGGCCCTGGTCGACAACGCCTTAACCGTGGATGAGCGGCTATACGACGGTTTTATTGATAATGCCGACAAGGTGGTCATGCGGGCTGTCCGGGCGGCTGAACCCAATGAGCTTGACCAGTTCGTTGGCAAGCTGCATGACAACCGCCTGCAGAGCCTGTTACCACTGTACAAAGCCCGTAATTATCCCAAGGCCCTCAGCTCAGAAGAGCGGACAGCATGGGAGGAGTTTTGCCACAATAAGTTACTTGAAGGGGGTGAAGACAGCCGACTGGCCAAATACTTTGCCCGCCTCAAGGAACTAGCCGACGGCAAACTGAGTGGCGAGCAGCAATACCTGCTGGAAGAATTGCAGCTTTACGGCGAGTCTATTGTGCCTGCTGATGTAGCTGGCTAGCTGACAGCGGCTGCCGCAGGCGCATGGCCTGGCGCTTGAAAGCGCGCCGCACACGCAGTGATAAGGTGAAAGCCATGACAGCAAGGACCAGGCCGGCTAAAATGACCAGCCAGACCTGGAAAGAGATTTGGATATTAGTACCTGGGATTTGTCCCAGGACCAAAAACGTGTACATTGGTGCCCCTTTGGGGGTTTTAACCCCTAATTTTACGTCTATTTGACTTGCATTATACACCTAATTGTCAAACTGTCAATAGTATTGTATTAGCGCTTATGATTAAGTCAGCCTATGACATTGCTCAAGGGGCTGGAAAAAGCCGGAGCTTTTCTGTATAATTGAGCCCCTCACATAGGGGGAAAATGGCAGAAGAAATCGTAGTCAAGGGCGCGCGGGAGCATAATTTACAGAATATTGACGTCACGATTCCGCGCAACAAGCTTGTCGTAATCACGGGGCTGAGCGGTTCGGGCAAATCCAGCCTGGCCTTCGATACCATCTACGCGGAGGGCCAGCGGCGCTATGTGGAGTCATTGAGTTCTTATGCCCGACAGTTCCTCGGGTTGATGGAAAAGCCAGACGTTGACCAGATTGACGGCTTAAGCCCAGCCATCTCGATCGACCAGAAGTCGACCTCGCGAAATCCGCGCTCGACAGTAGCGACGGTGACAGAGATTTATGACTACTTGCGGCTGTTATTCGCCCGGATTGGCGTGCCGCATTGCCCGATTGACGGTAATCCGGTGGTGCGCCAGACCAGCACGGGTATTATTGACCAGATTGTCGCTACTACGGCCGACAAGCGCCTGATGGTGCTGGCGCCGGTAGTGATTGATAAGAAGGGCGCCTTCGAGCATATCCCGGAGCAGTACCAGCGGGCCGGTTTTGCCCGCGTCAGGGTTGATGGCGTGGTCTATGCCCTGGATGAATTCCCGGAACTCGATAAGGCCTACCGCCACCGGATCGAAATCGTCGTCGACCGCCTGGTTAATAACGAAGACAGCCGCAGCCGCCTGGTGCAGTCGGTCGAGCAAGCCTTGGCAGAGGCCGAAGGCAAAGTAGTGGTCATGGACGCCGATAACGACGAAACCCGGAGCTACAGCTTGATGTACGCCTGCCCGCAACACCCTGAGATCGCCATCCCGGAGCTGGAGCCGCGAACTTTCAGCTTTAACAGTCCGCACGGCGCCTGCCCGGTTTGCACTGGCCTCGGCAATCGGCTGGAGGTCGACCCGGAGCTGGTGATTCCCAACGGCACCTTGACGATTGCCGAAGGCGCCATCCGGCCCTACAACCGCATTAACGTTGACAATTGGTATATGAAGAAACTGCAAGCCGTGGCTGACAAATACAACTTCTCCTTGCATGTGCCGACCGGCCAATTGACGCCGGAGCAGTTGAACCTGATTATGTACGGTACCGGCAAGGAGACCTTTCGGGTGGGCCTCGGCTTGGGCCGGTCCTTCGAGACAACTTACGAAGGGGTAGTGCCTAACCTGGAACGGCGGCACAAAGAGACCGATAGCGACTTCATCCGGCGTGATATCGAGCGTTTCATGCAGGAAAAGCCTTGCCATGCTTGTCACGGGCTGCGCTTAAAGCCCGAAGTCCTGGCTATTACCATTGGCAAAGATTCGATTATGGACATCTGCCGGCTGTCGATTGATGACGCCTTAAGCTGGTTTAACAGCCTGAAGCTAAACGACACCGAAGCCAAGATTGCCCAGCTGATTCTCAAGGAAATCGGCGCCCGGCTGCAATTCCTGCAAGATGTAGGCCTCAACTACCTGAACCTATTGCGCGGCGCCAAGACCCTCAGCGGCGGCGAAGCCCAACGGATTCGCTTGGCTACCCAGATTGGCTCTGGCCTGATGGGCGTACTGTACGTTTTGGACGAGCCGAGTATTGGCCTACACCAGCGCGACAATGCGCGGCTGATCCGTACTCTCAAGCATTTGCGCGAACTGGGCAATACCGTCATTGTCGTCGAGCATGACGAAGAAACCATCCGGACCGCTGACTACCTCTTGGATATCGGGCCAGGCGCCGGCGTCCACGGCGGTAAAATCGTGGCGGCTGGTTCGCCGGCCGAGGTCGAAAAAGTCAAAGACAGCATCACCGCCCAGTACCTGGCCGGCCACAAATCAATCGCCGTGCCCAAGAAACGACGCGCTGGTAATGGCAAATCGCTAATCATCAAAGGCGCCCGCGAAAACAACCTGCGCGACGTCGACGCTGAAATCCCGCTCGGCAAGTTAGTGGTAGTCAGCGGTGTCAGCGGCTCAGGCAAATCCAGCCTGATTAATGACATCCTGGCCAAGGAGTTGCTTGCTCGTTTGCACCGCGCCAGCACCGTGCCCGGCAAACACGATGACATCGAGGGTATCAAGCAGCTCGACAAGGCCATCATCATCGACCAGTCACCAATCGGCCGGACGCCCCGTTCCAACCCAGCGACATACACCGGCCTGTTTACCCCAATTCGTGAACTCTTCGCCAGCATGCCCGAGGCTAGACTGCGCGGCTATAGCCCAGGCCGTTTCAGCTTCAATGTCAAAGGCGGCCGCTGCGAGAACTGTGCTGGCGACGGCATCATCAAGATCGAGATGCACTTCTTGCCCGACGTCTACGTGCCCTGCGAAGTCTGCCATGGCAAGCGTTATAACCGTGAAGCCTTAGAGATCCATTACAAGGGCAAGACCATCAGTGACGTGCTGGAATTGACCTGTGAGCAAGCCTTGGAATTCTTCGCCAACATTCCCTCCATCGCCCGCAAACTCCAGACCCTGGTCGATGTCGGTATCGGCTACATTGCCCTCGGCCAATCAGCCACCACACTCAGTGGCGGCGAGGCCCAGCGCACCAAACTCAGTACCGAGCTCAGCCGCCGACCGACCGGACGCACCCTTTACATCCTCGACGAGCCAACCACCGGCCTGCACATGGCAGATGTCGACAAGCTGCTCCACATGCTCCATGCCCTAGTTGAAGCCGGCAATAGTATGGTCGTTATCGAGCACAACCTGGACGTTATTAAGAATGCCGACTGGCTAATCGACATGGGCCCGGAAGGCGGCGACGCCGGCGGCCAAATCGTCGCCCAAGGTACCCCCGAGCAAGTCGCTAAAGTCGCCGCCAGCTACACCGGCCAGTTCCTAAAAAAGATGCTTTGAGGCAGGCCCGATAATAGCGAATAATTAAGAAAAGTGATATAATATATTAAATGTTTATAACGCACCAAAGCGATTTGCCCAAAGAAGCAAGTATCATTGAACGCCTCGATACCAGGGTTAATAAGGCTGGTATCGATTACTACACATTACTCAGTATGGGGCCACAAGGAAGTGAGGTCCCGGCGGCCAACATTGTTGACCAGGATGGTACGCCGAATGGGCCTTACTTGAGTATATTCGGTAGCGTACTTAACAAACTGGTATTTGTGGCTGATGCCCGAGCCAAAGCAGAAGCGCCTAAGATCAGCGAGGAGACAGATGATGAGGAAGCATTAGAGTGGGTACCTCTCGCAATAGAGGGGCTTAGGCGAGTAGTCGAAGAAGCTAAATTGGCTGATGATCCGGCACGAATACGTCTGCTATCGACCCAAAAGACACCTATTCAACGCAATCTCTACTATGATATGTGTGAACAACGGGACCGTGTATCGACTATTCATGTAGAGCGGGAGCTCTATGCGACACTTGTTGCTCATGGAGAAATTTTCCCTCTTGGCTGGATAAAATCTGAACTTGAAGTATAGTTAGAGGCCGAGATTAAATCTTGTCATTAGTTTTCTTGGAGGTTCTTTTTTTGAGTAGGGCCTTTGTTAGGTGGTAAAAGGCGGGTCCGAGGGTGATGGCCATAACAGCCGCGACAGCTAACAGGATGTAATGGTCGATGTTGGGGATTTTTGTGCCGAACCAGTAGCCAATCAGCGTGACGATCACGGCCCAGGCAATATCGCCGATGGCGTCAAACATAACAAACTGCTTATAATTCATCCTGGCTACACCGGCTACGGCAGGCGCGAAGGTCCGGACAATCGGCACGAAATGGGCGATCAACATGGTTTTGCTGCCGTATTTTTCGTAAAAGGCCTCGGCCCGTTTGACATATTCCTGGCGAAAGACGATGCCATCGGGCTTGCTGAACAAGCGGCGGCCGTAACGTTTACCAATGTGGTAACCGACATTATCACCGGCAATGGCGGCTACGCTGACAACTACAAAAATCGCGGCCAGCGATAATTTGCCCTGGCCGGCGAAGATACCAGCGCTGAGTAACAAAGTGTCACCAGGGAAGAAGAAACCAATGAACATACCAGACTCGCCAAAGATTAGCGCGGCTATCAGTAGTAAACCGCCGGCCTGGACTATATGGGTAACATTAAACATGCCTCCTAAGCTTACCGACTCTTAGCCGTGGCGTCCAGCTTTGCAATCTCGCCTACATCTGTTATACTGTCAATTAATGTCACAGGATTCTATTAGTTTGACGTTGGAGCCCCGCCAGGTTACCGGCAAGGCCGTGAAACATTTGCGCCGCGAAGGCCAGATTCCGGCGGTTATTCATGACCACGGCAAGCCGTCGATATTGGTCCAGGCTAACTCTGTCCAAATGCTGAAAGTTTGGCGGCAGGCCGGCAAACACCACCCGGTCGACCTCAAGACTGGTGACCTGACCTTTACCGCCTTGATCAAAACAGCCGAATTTGACCCCCGCAAACACTTGCTGACCCATGTCGTTTTTAACGCCGTCGACAAAGACCAAAAAGTCGATGCCGAAATCCCGATCCGCCCCCGCTACGCCGAAGGCAACGAGGCCAGCCCGGCCGAGCGCAACGGCTTTATCGTCTTGAGCCAGTTGGAGACCGTACAGGTCAAGGCCATCGCCAGTAAGCTACCCGATTTCTTCGAATACGACGCCGAAAAGTTGGTTGAGATCGGTGACCATCTCAATGTCTCCGACCTGATCATTCCAGAAGGTGTTGAGCTGGAGACCGAGGCTGAGCACGCGATAGCGACCGTCTATGAACCGAGCGCGCTGGCTGCCGCCAATGACGCCGCCGGTGGTGACGCCGAACCAGAAGACGCCGAGTCGGTCGAGTCTGAAACCGAAAGCTCAACCGAAGAAGGTACCCAAGACGCCGAAGACAAGCCTGGCGGCAAAGACCAAAAAGAACCTAAGCCCGCCTCCGTCGAAGCTGCTAAAGAAGACAAAAAAGACAAGAAAGAGGAATAAACCCCTGTTCCACCCTAAGACGCTGCTCGACAAAACCTATGAGATCGGCATTGTTATCAAGGGTATTGATGGGGTCTTGGAACTGATCGGCGGCATTCTGGTTCTAGCCCTGAGCCCTAGTACGGTTACGGGCATTACCCGGTTTCTGACAGAGAGCGCCCTACAAGCCAACCCCCATAATTATATCGCTACGCATATTGCCCATTTCGGCCAACATTTGGCGGCTGGTCATAATATTTTCGCGGCAGCTTTCTTGCTGACACACGGCTTGGTGAAAGTCGTGCTTGTCATCTGCCTGCTGCTCAATAAGCTGTGGGCCTATCCGTGGGCCTTGGTTGTGCTGAGCCTTTTCTTGGTGTACCAGGTCTACCAGCTGGTTGTTTCGCCTGGTTTCGGCATGGCTTTTTTGACCGTGCTAGATATTATTATCATCGGTTTGGTCTACCGCGAATGGCGCCAACAGACTGCCGCGCCAGCTAGCCCAGCCTAATCATCGACATTGATAAATCCGCCCGGATGAATTGCTAAATAGTGTTCTTCATCGTATACTACAATACTTAGTAATGCAAATAACAACCATAAACGTCTCTGAGAATTATGGAAACCGAGTCTAAAAAAGACATTTCCGAGGATAAGGAATCAGCCAAGCCGAAAAAACGGCGCCAGCCAGAGGACCTTGGAGCCTTAGCAGTAAAGCCCACTGCCCCTGAACGGGTTGGCGCGGCAGCAATCCTGGCCGAAACCAAACCAGCTCATCGGGAGGCCCAAACCAGCAAAAATATTGAAACCCTCAGCCGGGCCGAACTATTAACTTTAAGTGAAAAGATACTGCTCGACGGCACCAGCCTGCGCCAAATCTACGAGACCCACCTGGTCGGCGAAAATGGCTTGCGCCGCCTGGTAGCCGAACAGCTGCGCGGCGGCGACGTCAAAAAGGCTTTGCGTCAAGAAATCGTGGAGCGCCAAATAGACTTTGAACGTGACCCGGCGCTGCGCGACATTGGCGTTTACGCGGACCTTGCCGCTGGCAAAGGTAATGATTATGGCAAAGCTGCTCTCGACAAGCTGCTCAAGCACGTTGACCTGGCCGCCGATAACCGGAACGAAGAAGCGGCTTTTTTCAAGGCTCGGGCACTGTATGAAGCTGACCAGCTAGTCCGGCACAAGCAGCAGCGGCGGGTGATTGATACGAGTGTGGCGGCTATTATTATTGTGCTGGTACTGCTGATCGTGGCCTTATTCATGAGTCATTCCTAGGCCTGTATAATAAAGCTTTATGCAGAAAATCATCTTATTTTATAAATTCACTCCAGTGGCGGATCCGGAGGCAGTCCGGCTGTGGCAACGCGCCTTGTCTGAGAAACTCAACTTAAAAGGCCGTATCCTGGTGGCGCCGCAAGGCATTAATGGCACGCTGGGTGGCAATACCAGCGATTTAAGAGCCTACGTCAAAGAGCTTAAATCCCATGCGGCCTTTAAGGATATTGTTTTCAAATGGAGTGATGGCGGACGTGATGACTTCCCTAAATTAATCGTCAAAGTCCGTCCCGAAATCGTTACATTTGGGGCCACTGACCAGGTTAAAGTTGATAAGAACGGCATCATTGGGGGCGGCAAACGATTGAAGCCCAAACAAGTGCACGAGCTAGTACAACAGCGTGGCGACGTGGTTTTCTTCGACGGCCGCAATGCCCACGAAGCCGCCATCGGCAGGTTCCAAAACGCGGTCGTGCCGGATATTGGCCATACTCGTGACTTCGCGGCGGAACTGGCTGATCCCAAGTATGACGCTATCAAAGACAAGCCCGTCGTCACCTATTGCACCGGCGGCGTCCGCTGCGAAGTCCTCACCGTCCTGATGAAGCAGCGCGGTTTCCAAGAGGTTTACCAACTGGATGGCGGCATTGTCAAATACGGCGAGGAATTCGCCGATGATGGCCTCTGGGAGGGTTCCCTCTATGTTTTTGACGGTCGGGTCACCACTAAATTCTCCGACCAAGCCGTCGATATTGGCGATTGCGTCCACTGCGCCGCCAAGACCAGCCGCTACGCCAATTGCGCTAACAAAACCTGTAATAAGCATCTTCTCATTTGTGCCGGCTGCCGGGAACGTACGCTCTGCGCGGACTGCCTATTAGTGGCGGACAACCCACAACCCGTCGGCTTAAGCCGGGCTGTCGTCTAATCCCTGAAAGTGAAGTCCGGGCTCAACCAGGTACGATAACCCGACCCTATCGGTTAGTCGCAGAAGATTTTGCTGAATACCACGCACCGGATAGTAGTTTGCCCCAATCCGTCGGGTGGTCCTGTCCCATCCCCCTGTTACGGCTCGCTCATATGTCAGGTCATGACTCTCCATGCCGTAACCAATCGAGCTGTATAATTCGCAAAATATCTTTTCGCGGTGTAGCGCTAAACTGTGTTCCTCCTGCAAAGCCGTATAATCCGCCGCTTCAAAAACCGCGCCGTTGCTGACCTCCGCGGCTATGATGTCTATGTTCTCGTCCATTTCCGCCAGCTTTACCTCCAATTCCATCGCCATTCTGCCTACTAGGCTGTTCGGTTCAAGCCAACGAAAGATTTCGTTGCAATGTACTGCATACCACTTATCCATGGCGTAATTGGCCTTGCACAATCTCTTGAAATAATCGGACACTCATTTGTAGATACTATAACAGTTATACGATACTAATGCAAGATCATTTTAGCGATGGGGTAAAATAGAAGAGTAATGAATACGGTTTTAGAGCAAAAATTAAATGAGCTGCCTAAGTCGCCCGGCGTCTACTTCCACAAGGATAAGGCCGGAGAGATTATCTATGTCGGCAAGGCGGCGGTGTTGCGCAACCGGGTACGGCAGTACTTCCAAAAATCCCGGGGCCGCGACCCCAAGACCGAAGCGCTGGTAGCTGAGATTGCTGACCTGGACTGGATGTGCGTCGAGAGCGAGCTGGAGGCACTCTTCTTGGAGGCCGAAATGATCAGGCGCTACATGCCGCGCTATAACATTCTGCTCCGTGACGACAAGGCTCTCAGCTATATCCGGGTCGATTATGATAGTGACTACCCGACAGTTAGTACTACCCGGCGGCCGATGGACGACGGGGCGCGCTATTTTGGACCGTACTTTAGCACGCAAGCCGTGCGGCAAGCCTTGAAGTTGCTTAGGAAGGTTTTCCCCTATGCCACCCGTAAAATCGGCGGCCAAAAGCGGGCCACGCTCCACTACCATCTTGGCCTCGACCCGGGCTTAGAGGAGGGCAGGACTAGTCTGGAAGATTATCGGGCTAATCTGCGTAAACTGATAGCCGTGATCCAAGGCCGGCGAAAAACCATTGTCAAAGAACTGGAGCGCGACATGAAACGGGCCGCCAAAGCCAGCGAGTTCGAAACAGCCGCTAAACTGCGTAATCAATTATTCGCGCTACAGGGTCTAGACAAGCAGGTCATCTTCAGTGATAAAGAGTTCCTGGACATCAGTAAAGACCATGCCCTGGGCGAATTAGTTAACTTGTTAAGTATTGACTCTTTTCCGCGCCGCATCGAGGGCTATGACATCAGTCACATGCAGGGCACGGACGTGGTCGCCAGCATGATAGTTTTCACCAATGGCGTCAGTGACAAAGCCCAATATCGTAAGTTTAAGACCAAGATCAACCATAACAATGATTTTTATAACATGAACGAAACCCTCAAACGACGCCTGAGCGACCGGAACCGCAAACTGTGGGGTGTACCAAACTTAGTACTGATTGACGGGGGAAAGGGGCAATTGGACGCGGCCATCCAGGCCAGGGATGAATGCGGCTGCACGCAGATTCCATTCATTGGTTTAGCTAAACGCGAGGAGCAGGTAGTTATTCACAAGACCAAATCAAACGTAATACTTAACACGTTAAGTTTAAACAAATTAGGCGGTTTCTCATCTGAAAGTGATGACTTTATACTTGTTAACCTGCCACACAATACCAATCTCGTTAAACTGCTCCAACGCATCCGTGACGAATCCCATCGCTTCGCTGTTAATTATCACAGCGTCCTTAAGGTCAAGCGCCAAACCGCCAGCTCACTCGATGAGATCCCCGGCATTGGCCCCGCTACCCGCAAGAAACTCCTCCGCGCCTTCGGCTCCGTCCGCGGAATTTCACAGGCCACTGAGTCAGAGCTCAGCGAAATTATCGACAGCCAAAGAGCCAATACACTTAAAAAATACATAAAACCGGCCACCGAGCCATTAACTTAGACAATTTGCTATACTGGCTTGATTATGGAGTCGAGATTTTCGAGTGAGTTTTTTGCCGGTAACCGGCAGCGGCTCCGGGAGTTATTCACCGGAACGGCGCCGATCGTGGTGTCGGCTAACGGTTTGCTGCAGCGGGGCGGCGACAGTACCTACGCGTTCGTGCAAGACGCTAACTTTTGGTACTTAACCGGTATTGAGGAGCCCGACATCCTGCTGGTCATGGATCGGGACAAAGAATACTTGGTCGTGCCTGGGCGCTCGGCCAGCCGCGAGGCCTTTGACGGCGCCGTTGCGACCGAAGGCTTGTCACAACGTTCCGGTGTTCTCGATGTTTATGATGATAAAACCGGCTGGGAGAAGTTGAGTGGCCGTCTGAGGAAGGTTAAACATGTCGCCACCCTGGCAGTTCCGCCAGCCTACGTCGAGCATTATGGCTTGTACACCAATCCGGCCCGGGCGGCGCTGGTGCAGCGTTTGCGCGAAGCCAAGCCGGAACTGGAATTATTGGATATATCGCCACATCTTGGCCGACTTCGGATGATTAAACAACCACTGGAATTAGAGGCCATACAGGCGGCCATTAATGTCACGATCGGTACGATCAAGGAGACGCTCAAGCCGGCTAAATTGCGCAAATATGCCTTTGAATACGAGATTGAGGCCGAGTTGAGCCGGGGTTTTCGTCGCCGCGGCGCGGCTGGTCATGGCTTCGAGCCCATCGTGGCCAGCGGCCAGCGGGCCTGCACGCTGCACAACGTGGCCAATAACGGTGCTTTAGCCGCCGACGAATTACTGATAGTCGATGTCGGCGCTGAGTTTGACCATTACAGCGCCGATATTACCCGGACGGTGAGTCTTGGCTCGGCCTCGCGGCGCCAACAAACTGTCCATGGGGCGGTTGCGGAGGTTCAGCAATTTGCTTTCGGTCTTTTAAAGCCCGGTGTCATCCTTAGGGATTACGAACAACAAATCGAACAATACATGGGCGAGAAACTGCGCGAGCTGGGCCTGGTCAAAACAATTAGCCACGAAGAAGTCCGTAAATATTACCCGCATGCTACCTCGCATTTCTTGGGCCTGAACGTCCATGATGTCGGTGACTATGAGCGTCCACTCGAGCCAGGTGTCGTTCTAACCGTCGAGCCGGGTATTTATATCCCGCGTGAAGCTATCGGGGTTCGTATCGAAGACGACGTGCTAATCACGTCCAAAGGCATCAAAATCCTGACCGGCAAACTACCGCGTGAACTGGACTGAAACGTCAAACTGATTTAGCGCCGAAATTCCTGTACAATAAGTGCGAATGGTTACGAATAAGCCGATCTATCGTTTTTTGACCCGTTGGTTGGTCTGTAGCTTAGGATTGTGGGTGGCTGCCGGCTTCCTCAGTAGCATTACCTATGACAGCCGGCTTAAGGTGATTATTATTGCCGGACTAGTGCTAGCCATCATTAACGTGGTGATAAAGCCTGTCCTGGTTATATTGTCGTTGCCGGCTATCGTGCTGACCCTGGGATTATTCATGATCGTGGTTAATGGCCTGACAGTATTCATCGCCAGCAAGCTATATACGCCGTTGCACGTTACCAACTTCTGGGCGGCCATATTTGCCGGGATGGTCATCGGGCTGGTAAACTATCTGGTAACGGCTATTTTGGAGGACGTTGCGAAATGAGTATATGGAACTACCTGACGATCGGTTCGATGGCGCTGATGACTTTTTTGATTTTGATCCAGACCCGTGGCGCTAGCCTGGGCGCGGGTCTGGGCGGTGCCGGCGAGGTCAACACTACGCGCCGCGGTACCGACAAAACGATTTTCCAGATTACTATTGTCTGCGCGCTAGTGTTTAGCTTATCGCTGATACTGGGCGCGATCATCAAATAGGCTTGGCCTGATGCCGATGCGGACCCGACTCATCAGATTGCGCTTCCGACGGCGACTGCGCAAAGGCCAACAGCAAGCCGAGGGTCTGGGCCAGCAGGCTGAACAGCAGATTGAGCGGCATTTATACCGACGCTTCGAGAACTTGCGTCCGATTCGCCGGTTTCTATTCGCTTGGATAGGACTGGTAGTATTGCTGATTGGCGCCGTCATCGCGCAGACTTTATCGCTGAGCGGCTATTACCAGACTTTACGGACGGTACCAGGCGGTATCTATAACGAAGGCGTATTGGGCCAATTCACCAATGCTAATCCGTTATATGCCACCAGCGAGGCAGATATGAGCGTGTCGCGCCTGATCTTTGCTGGTCTATTCACGTACGATAATCAAGGCCAACTGACTGGAAACCTTGCTAGCAGCTATAGTGTCGATTCGCACCACACGACGTATACGGTCCGCCTGAAGCCCCACCTGACTTGGCAGGACGGCCGGCCGCTCACCAGTAGCGACGTGCTGTTTACGTACCAATCAATCCAGAATCCCGATGCCCAGTCACCGCTGCAGAGCGGCTGGCAAGGCATCACGGTTTCGGCGTCCGATTCCAGAACAGTGGTCTTCAAACTGCCTGGGGCTCTGGCATCTTTCCCGTATAATTTAACGAACGGTATTGTGCCGAAACACTTGCTGGCCAATATACCGCCGTCCGACTTGCGCTCGGCCGACTTCAATACGGTGCATCCGGTCGGCGCCGGGCCGTTTGCCTGGCAAGGCGTTGATGTGACTGGCAACGGCGACCCGGATAAGACCAATCAAGAGATCGCCCTGACGCCCTTCGACGGTTACCAAGGCGGCCAACCGAAGTTGCAGAAGTTCGTGGTGCAGGTTTTTGCCAGCAGCGCGCAATTGACGCACGCCTTCACTGCCCACCAACTGACTGGTGCTGACGGCCTTAACCAAGTGCCGGCCGGCTTGAATCATACAAAGTCTGTCGTTCAAAACAATTTGCCGCTGCGGGCGGCCAATATGGTGTTCTTTAAGACGACAAGTAGCGGCGTGATGGCGGATACGCAGGTGCGGCAGGCATTGATCCAAGCGGCCAATGTCCCGCATATTATTAACAGCCTGGGTTACCCGGCCCACGCTGTCCGCGAGCCGCTGCTGGCCGGGCAGGTAGGCTATGACCCGGCATTGGCCCAAGCCGGTTTTAACCAGAAGGCCGCCAAACAAATACTTGACGCCGACGGCTGGCTGATTGGCAAAAACGGCTGGCGCAGCAAAGCCGGCAAGCCACTAGCCTTCACCCTCAGCGCTTCGGACACACCGGAATACCGCTATGACACGCGTCAATTGCAACAACAGTGGCAAGCGATCGGCGTCCAGCTGCACGTTCAGCTACAAGATGCCACCGATTTCCAAAACACGCTGGCTTACCACAACTATGACGCGCTGCTGTACGGCATTTCTATCGGCGTTGACCCGGATGTCTTCGTCTACTGGGACAGCTCGCAAGCTGACATCCGCTCGGCCAACCGGCTGAACTTCTCGGAATGGAAAAATACCACAGCCGACGCTGCCCTGGAAGCTGGCCGCAGCCGCCTCAATCCGGCCTTACGCGCCGTCAAATACAAGCCCTTCTTGCAGGCTTGGCAGCAGGACGCCCCGGCGCTCGGCCTCTACCAGCCGCGTTTTCTGTATCTTACCAACGGCCCGGTCAGCGGCCTGACCAGCAAGGCCATCAGCACGCCGACCGACCGCTTCGACAATGTCCAGAACTGGGAAATCAGCCAATCCAAAGTCACCAACTAGCCACCCGACTGACATTAGCCGGTTCAAACATTCGCTCCCTCACAAACAGTTCGGTCGCTAACGACGGAAACGTTAATGCCTGAACCGGCTAATGTCAGTCGGCCATAAGCGCTTGAGTTTTAGGCCTAAAACAGATACGATATGATGGCCCAAATGCGCGGATGTGGCGGAATTGGTAGACGCGCTAGCTTCAGGAGCTAGTGTTCGCAAGAACGTGGAGGTTCAAGTCCTCTCATCCGCACCAACTAGCCTGTAGCGCATAAGCGTAATACTAAGATTGTGGTATCATAACAGCTATAGGTTATGAGGATTCTAACGAGAATAAACAGGGGTGCTGATGAGTAAAGTGGCGCATTATTTGCAGGAGCATTTGGTTGGGGAAGTGATGACTAGCACTGAGGCTCGGCTGTATTTCGCGACCGATGGCAGCATCCTGCAGTTGGCCCCCGCTCTTATCGCTTATCCTAAGAATGAGAATGACGTTCGCAAGACGGCCCGTTTCAGTTGGCAGCTGGCGGAGCGCGGGCGGGTGATCCCGATCACACCGCGCGGCTCCGGCACTAACCAGACGGGCAGCGCGATTGGCAACGGTATCATGCTGGTCTTCCCGGCGCACATGAACCGGATCATCGAGCTCGACACTAAGGCTAACACCGTAACGGTCGAGCCTGGTATCAACTATGGCAAGCTCCAGCAAAGCCTGCACACCCATGGCCGCTTCTTGCCGCCATATCCGGCGTCGTTGGAATATTCGACGGTCGGCGGCGCGATTGCCGATAATGTCGCTGGTGAGAAGTCCCTCAAGTACGGTGATACAAGGGCCTATGTTAAGAGCCTGCGGGTTGTGCTGGCCAACGGCGAAGTTATCGAGACCGGCCGGCTCGGCAAGCGCGAGTTCAGCAAAAAGCTTGGCCTGGCGACCTTCGAGGGCGAGATCTACCGGTCATTGGACACGCTGCTAGAGGAGAATCATGACCAGCTGCAGCAACTGGAGCGCAATGTCACCGTCAATAACGCCGGTTATTCGCTAGCCGATATCAAGCGCCGCGACGGCTCGTTCGACTTGACGCCGCTATTCGCCGGCAGCCAGGGCACCTTGGGTATTATCACCGAAGCGGTGCTGGCTACTGAGGCGCATAGTACCCAGACCAGCTTGATGCTGGCTAAGTTCGACAGCCTTGAGTATCTGCAGAACGCCTTGCTGGAACTACGCGACCTGCAGGAGACACCGAGCGCCCTAGAAGTGGTTAATGAGCACGTCTTGCAGCTAGTCCATGACATGAATCCCAACCAGCTGAAGGATATTATTACCCCGCCGTTTCCGGCTATGACGCTACTAGTAGAGTTTGATGATGACGACCGCAAGACCAAGAAAACCCTCAAGCGGGCTGAAAAAATCCTGGAGAAGTACGCCAAGGATTTCCAGACCGCCAGCGACCCTGAGCAGCAGCAGGCTTTTTGGAAGATCCGCCAGGCTACCAGCTCGCTGCTGGGCCATAATGTCGGGCTGCTGCGGCCCGTGCCGCTATTTGGCGCCGCCGTGCCGCCAGACCGTTTGCGCGAGTACCTGCAAGGCGTTTACAGTCTCATGGAAACCAACAGTCTTCAACCGGCTGCCTGGGGTCATGCCGGCGATGCCAACGTCCAGCTCCAACCCCGACTCAATCTTGGCCAAGTCGGCGACCGGCAAAAAGCTTTTCGACTGTTGGACGAATATCATAAGCTGGTCATTGGTTTAGGCGGCACCATCAGCGCTAGTGACGGTGACGGCCGCCTGCACACTCCTTACCTGGAGTTTATGTACGGGGCCGAGCTCTATGCCTTGCTGCAAAAGGTCAAACAGATTTTTGACCCGTATGGCACGCTCAATCCCGGCGTCAAATTTGGCAGCTCATTGGATGACATCAAGGGTATGGTTCGCAGCGATTACAGCATCGACCACATCTACGACCACTTGCCCCGGTCTTGAAATAAATTGCGCTTCAGTCATGGTGCCCGAGAGAGGACTTGAACCTCCAAGCCTTGCGGCACGGCCACCTCAAGGCCGCGTGTTTACCAAATTTCACCACTCGGGCGAGAACAATCTAGAGCATTATATCAAGCTTTATCTTGGAATACGAAGCCCGAGAGCTTGAGCTTCTTCCTTGATAAGCACAAATCATGACCCTTGTAATACATGTAGGCGAATAGCTTATGCGAGTCCTGCTTAGCGTAATTCAAGGATAAGGTAGCTTCGTTGTTGCGTATAGACCCTTGTCCCAACCCCGCGAGTCTACTATTGACCAGCCTAATGTAATCAATAAAGTTTGGACTGGCAGAGGCAAAAGACACGTAAAACATAAAGCTTGATCTCCAGCGCGTATCCATATAGCCATAGGTGCAACCATCTCCGTCAAACAATCCGCGCAAAAAGTCGGGATAAAACTTGTCAGGTATACGTAAGGCGCCGATTGTCTTACTTTTATTCGGTATCAGGCCGACGCTAATAAAAAAATCATACAATGCCACGTCGCTCAGCTGGATTCTATAGCTAAAATGACCACCACCGCTGGGCTTTCTGCCAATATAAAGTTCGCGGCCCAGAGCCTGCGAAAAGTTTTGGAGTTGCTCGATGTCTTTCGAGGTCAGATCGACGTGGCGACCATCTTTCTGCAGGCAGCCATCACTGGCCATTAAACCTACGGCATAAGCAATTGAGGGCGTCCACGAGTAAATACGTTTATAAGAGTACCTCATAGAATAAAGTATACCATTTTGTTTGCGAAGGATGGTCTTTTACTGTATATTGACAAACTGGTTAAGGGTGATTAGCTCAGCTGGCTAGAGCACCTCGTTTACACCGAGGGGGTCGGGGGTTCGAATCCCTCATCACCCACCATTTATGTTTATATTTCTCTGTATTTCACGGAGGAATTTTTATTTTAGGGATGCAAAAGACGCCAGGTAAGCGAAGGCTTTGAAGGTGTAGTTTGCAGTTTGAGGGGCACGGATTGCTGGTCGGCTAGGACGGATTTGGGGAGGGTGAGGCTGCCGACGGTTGAACCGGCAGGAGAATTGGCGGCGATTGGTTTTAGGTGAATGGAGGTAGGAATGATGCTGCCATGCCAGGTCCTGAGATTGAGGCTATTGCTGGTGAGGGCGGTTACGGTGCCGCCCCAGGGCACGCGATAACGGCCGATGATTGAGCCTGTGGTAATAATTGGCGTCGGGCTGAAGTTAACCTGGGCGGACTGGATGAGGGGCAGGCTGCCTTTGACGGCCGAGAAGAGAGTTGGCGCGCCAGTCAGCGCCGTAACAATAGTTACCGGCTTATTATTAACTGTGATCCGCGAGGCCGATACGAAAACGCCGCCGGCCTCGTCGGTATTGCCGGTTTTAATGCCGACAATATTGGCCGTGCCGAGCAGAAAGTTAACATTTTTAATGTTATTGGCTAGGGGGATGCCGTTGGCAGTTGGTTGGCCGACAATTTGGGCTAGTACCTGATTTTGCATGGCCAGTTCACCGATTTTTACTAACTCACGCGCCGTGCTGACCGTGTCAGGTGCAAAACCGCTGGCGTCTTCAGGACTGACTTTTGTTTGGGTGAGGCCGTGACCGGCGAGAAAACTGGTGGCCGCCGCGTTATAGGTTTGCAGCGAGCCGAAAGCCCAGATGGCTAAGCTGTCGGCCATATTGTTAGCGGAAGGCAACATCAGCGCTTGCAGCATTTGGTATTCGCTGATCTGCTCGCCGGCGGCAACCGGCACGACTGATCCGCCGCGCGCATTGTAGGAATTATAGAGATCTACGTCTGCCGCGGTTAAGATAATTGTCGGCCCTTGTTCGTTAAGATTTAATGGTTTTTGCTGCAGGACGGTTAAGGCCGTGATCAATTTAGCTGTACTGGCCGTCGGTAAGGCTGTTTGCGGACCGTGCGTCTCTAAGATCGAGGTACCCACTATGCCAACGGCGGACTGGCCGCTAGCCGGCCAACTTAAGGCAGCAGCTGGTGTCTGGACGGCCAGCCCCGACGGCGCGGCGATTGGTTGTAAGGCTGGCAAAGTTCGCTGGCTGGCCCAGTAGCCGTAACTGCTGGCGACTAGCACCACCACTAGCCCGTACAGCCACCGTTTTCTGCCCGCCCGACCATTTCTTTTCATAAACTGCTTACATCATACACCAGGGTTGGCCAACTGTTGTATAATGAAAGTATAAGTTAAAGGGAGGCAATATGACCGTATTAATTGTGATTGCCGTGGTTATCGTACTTCTGGTAATAATCGGCGCCGTTATGTACAACGGCTTGGTGAGGCTGAACCAGCAGGCCAGCGAAGCTTGGAGCGACATCACGGTCCAGCTAAAGCGGCGGGCCGACCTGATACCAAACCTGGTGAATACCGTTAAAGGTTACGCCTCGCATGAAAAGTCCGTGTTCGAGGATGTTACTGCCGCTCGCGCCAATACACTGAGCGCCAAGACGCCGGCCGAGGCCGCCAAAGCCGAAGGTGACTTCCAGCAGACTATGAAGAGCCTGTTCGCCGTCGCAGAGGCCTATCCCGACCTGAAGGCTTCGCAGAACTTCCAAGAACTGCAGGCCGAACTGACCGATACCGAGGACAAGATCCAAGCCTCACGGCGCTTCTACAACGGCGTGGTACGCGACTTCAATACCAAGCGTAAAACCTTCCCGACCAATATTTTTGCCAACATGCTCGGTTTCAAGCAAGACAAAGAATTCTTCGAGGTGGATGAAGCCCAGACCGCCGCTATCCAAAACCCGGTTGACGTCAAGTTCTAGATGTACTCCGATATTGCCGCCAACAAACGCAAGACCGTCATCATTATGCTGGTTTTCCTTGCTTTTGTGACGCTCATCATCTGGATTTTTGATAAATACCTAGGTGGTAGTACCGGCGTGTTTTATGGCGGCCTGATCGGTGCCGCTGTGTACACGCTGGTTACCTACTACTCCGGCTCCAAATTGGCTTTGGCCGTCAACCAAGCTAAGGAGATACAGAAGAAGGATAACCCGCGCTTATGGCGGATCGTCGAGAACCTATCAATTACTGACGGCCTGCCGATGCCCAAGGTCTACATTATGGACGACCCGGCGCCCAACGCCTTCGCGACCGGCCGGGACCCAAAGCACGCGGCCGTCTGCGCGACCAGCGGTCTCCTTGGGATGATGACGGATGAGGAAATGCAAGGCGTGTTGGCACACGAGCTCAGCCACATCAAGAATTACGATATCAGGGTTAGTATGGTGGCGTTCGCCCTGACAGCGGTTATTTCGCTATTGGCCGACATAATGCTGCGGCTGACCTGGTTCGGCGGCGGTGATCGCGACGAGAACAACCAAGCCTTCCTGATCCTAGGCATTATTGCGGCTATCCTGGCTCCTATCGTTGCGACCATGATCCAGTTAGCCGTTTCGCGTCAACGTGAATACCTAGCTGACGCTAGCGGCGCCCTAGTGACACGTTACCCGGAAGGTTTGGCCAGCGCCCTGGAAAAGATCAAGCAAACCGGCAGCGTAGCCCGCCACCAGAATACCGCCACCGCCCATCTCTTCTTCGTCAACCCCCTGAAAGGCCATTCATTGGCCAATCTCTTTAGCACCCACCCGCCAATCGACGACCGCATCGCTCGTTTGCGCTCCATGGGTAGCCACGCTTAAGCATTAAATTTTCATTTGTCTTATATAATAGATGCATGGCAAAAAAAACTGGGAAGAAAGCCGTCAAACGGACGGCCAAAGCGGTTGCTAACAAGCAGCCGATAAGCACGCCTAAACCGCGCCGGCTCAAACGGCCGGCATACAAGAGTCTCCACCTGCAAAAACGCATTAAGCACCCTGCCAAACTGCCAAATGTTTGGCGCTTGACCCGGATGGCAGCTATCACATTGTGGAATCATAAACGACTGTTCGTCGGTATCATTTTGATTTACGGATTACTCAACCTAATTTTAGTACAAGGTTTAAGTAGCAGTACTAACGTGGACAGCCTAAAGCATGAGTTGAACCAGGTATTTACCGGGCATTTAGGCTCGTTGGCTTCGGGCTTGAGCGTATTCGTAGTGTTGCTGAGCTCGGCCGGCAATGGTTCAAGCCAAACGGCCGGTGCCTACCAATTATTCTTAGTACTGGTTGCCAGCCTAGCCGTTATTTGGGCCTTGCGCCAGGTTTCATCAGGCGCTAGCTTTCGTATCCGCGACGCTTATTACCGAGGCATGTATCCTTTAGTACCTTTTATTCTCGTATTGTTAGTAATAGGCCTGCAACTTATACCTTTGCTAATTGGTTCGACGTTGTACGGTATTGTGACTACCAACGGTATCGCCGTGTACGCGGTCGAGAAACTGGTGTGGGGACTATTATTCGCTTTGCTGGCCTTGCTAACTTTATACATGTTGAGCTCGTCGTTATTCGCGCTCTATATCGTTACCCTACCTGATATGACACCATTGAAAGCCTTGCGTTCGGCCCGTGAGTTGTCGCGCTACCGGCGCTGGACAGTGCTGCGTAAAATTATTTGTTTGCCAATCGTGCTGCTCATAATCGCGGCCATCATTATGTTGCCGATCATCACGTGGCTGACGCCGGTGACACAATGGGTATTCTTTCTGCTAACGATGTTCTCGCTGGCGGCGGTGCATGCCTATATGTATACGCTGTATCGGGAGATGCTCAATGAATAGGCGGCAAGCCAGCGCGCGTATTGATAAGCTGCGCGAGCTGATTAATGACTATCGCTATCATTACCACGTTCTCGATGAATCGATAATGAGCGAGGCCGCGGCTGACAGCCTAAAGCATGAGTTGACGCAGTTGGAGGCCGCGTTTCCCGAGCTGATTACGCCGGATTCTCCATCGCAACGGGTAGCCGGCGCGCCGCTGCCTGGCTTCAGCCAGGTCGAGCACAGCTCGCGCATGCTGAGCCTAAATGACGTCTTCGACGAAGCCGAAGTCATCGCCTGGCAAGAACGTATTCAGAAATTGTTACCTGAAAATAGTCGCCTGGAATATTTTGCCGATATAAAAATGGACGGACTTGCTTGCGCTTTACATTATCAGGACGGGGTCTTGGTGCGCGGCATTACTCGCGGCGACGGCTTTGTCGGCGAAGACGTGACGGCTAACATCCGCACGATTGACTCTATTCCGTTGAGGCTTCGCAAAGGCAAGAAACTGGCTGATTTTGCCGCCGGCCGGACTGAAGTGCGCGGCGAAATCGTCATGTACAAAGCCGACTTCGCGAAACTTAATGAAGCACGGGCTGAGGCTGGCAAGCCGCTGTTCGCCAATCCGCGCAATACCGCCGCTGGCACTATCCGCCAGCTGGATCCGACGCTGGTAGTCGGACGGCCATTGCACTTTCGGGCTTATGACCTGCAGCGCGACGAGCCAACTGACGTGCCGACTTATGCCGAAGCCTATGAGCTGCTTCGGGATCTAGGTTTTTCAGCCAGCAGCGAAGCCAGTGTGTTAAAAAGTATCGAGGCGATTATGAAGTTTGCCAAAGTTTGGGAAACTAAACGTGAAAAACTGCCCTTCAATACTGATGGTCTAGTTATAAAAGTGAACGATCGCCAACAGTATCGACGCCTGGGAGTGGTTGGCAAAGCGCCGCGCGGCGCGGTTGCCATCAAGTACGCCGCCGAGCAAGCCACGACTAAAGTTAAAGATATTTTCATCTCGATTGGCCGGACCGGAGCCGCGACCCCGGTCGCTATGTTGGAGCCAGTAGTTATCGCCGGCAGCACCGTCCAGATGGCTACCTTGCACAACGAAAGCGAGGTGGCGCGCAAGGATATCCGCGTCGGCGACACCGTAATCGTTCACAAAGCCGGCGATATTATCCCGGAAGTTGTCGAGCCGCTCATTAAGTTGCGGGATGGCACAGAGCAACCGTTCAAGATGCCAGCGCGTTGCCCGGAATGCAATACTAAACTTGTTAAGTATAAGGCCGAAGACGCGGTTTGGCGTTGTCCTAATGAGCAGTGCCCATCGCGCAGCTGGAAGCGGGTCGAGCATTTTGCCAGCAAAGGTGCCTTGGACATTGAAGGCCTGGGTGAAAAAAATGTCATTGCTTTACTCGAGGCCGGCCTCATTCACGACCAAGCCGACATCTATACTTTACAAGTTAAGGATCTACTGCCGTTGGAGCGTTTCGCCGACATCTCGGCGAATAAATTAGTCGCCGCTATCCGTGCTAAGACCAAGCCGCCGCTAAGCCGGTTTGTCTACGGTTTGGGCATTCGCCACATCGGTACGCAAACTGCCATTGACTTAGCGAATCACTTTCGCAGTTTAGATAAATTAACGACCGTCACGATTGATGAATTATCAGAAGTCGAAGGTGTCGGCGAAGTAGTCGCCGAGTCTACCGTCGAATGGTTTAGTGAACCCCGCAACCGGCATCTCTTAGATAAATTTAAGAAACTCGCTGTCCAGCCGCAATCGGTCAAACACGTTGGCGGCAAACTCAGCGGCCAGAACTTCGTGGTAACCGGCAGCCTGGATAGCATGGGTCGCGAAGAGGCAGCTGAACGGATCAGGGGCTTGGGGGGCACCTTCCAGAGCTCCATCGGCAAAGACACCGACTACTTGGTAGTGGGGTCTAACGTCGGGGCCTCGAAACTTAATAAAGCCGCCAAGCTCGGAACTAAACAGCTCACCGAAACCGAGTTCCTGGACATGCTATAATCGTAAGCAATATGCGGGAACGACAGGGCATCCAATTCAATTGTTTCTCGCCGCCGGTGATGATTGCCACTATAGTGATCGAAGTCAGTTTGGCACTTTACACGTTATGGCGTTACAAGATGAGCCCAACCATCCGGCTGGTTATTATTACTTTGCTGGCACTAGCTACTTTCCAATTGGCTGAGTACTTTGTCTGCACTAACTCGATCGGCCATCCCATCGGTTGGTCACGCTTTGGTTTCGCCGCCATCACGCTGTTGCCGCCGCTAGGCCTGCATCTTATGCATCGCTTAGCCGATAAGCCGGTGCGCCGCTTAGTTAGTACAGCTTACTTTACGACGGCTTGTTTCGTACTCTTCTTCCTTTTATTCCCCAATGTCTTTGACAGCTACCAATGCACCGGTAATTACGTTATCTTCCGCCTGCGGGCTCATGCCGGGGGCCTGTACTGGTTATATTATTTCGGCTGGATTATTACCAGCGTAGTCCTGGGCGTTCGCTGGGGCAACCAGCTCAGCAAACTGGGCAAGAAAGCTCACCGGCAGCTCCAAGCCGTCCAAGCCTTAATTATCGGCTGGTTCATTTTTATCGTGCCGACAGCTATCGCCAACGTCGTTAACCCGGCCAGCCGCCAGGGTATCCCGAGCATTATGTGCGGTTTCGCCGTGCTGCTGGCCCTAATTTTAGGCTTGTATATCGTGCCCAGAATCAGTGAACTCAAGAAGTAGTTGTTGCTCCAGGGCTTGACATCTTGCGGGAAATAATTATGCTTAAGGATAGATCGTGCGCAACAAGCGGCGCGTGATATAAAAAATTTCCAAAACCAAAGTATACCCGCCGCCGGGTGGGCGCGCACGAACCGGTCACGACAAGAGCCAGGCTAAAAGCTTGGCCTTGTCGTATAATGTCAGATAAGGAAACGTTATGATCAAGTATTACTATAGAAGTATCCGCAGCGAGACTGTCAAAGAGTCGGACGCGCCCCAGCGGGGCAGCTGGATTCATGCCGAAGCGCCGACTAAGGCCGAGGTCGAGGAGCTGACTAAACGTTTCAACATTGAGCCTGGCTACCTGGAAGACGCCCTTGACGAAGATGAAATGCCCCGCCTGGAGCGCGAAGGCGAGCAGGGTTTCATATTTGTTCGCTACGTCTACGAGACCGAAGACGGCGACAAGGACACCGCGCCGCTGTTGATCATGTTCGACAGCGAAGTTGTGCTGACAGTGTCCTTGCTGCACCTGCCGGCCGTTGACGCCCTGCTCAAGGGCAAAACCCAGTATGCCACTACCCAGCGCACTAAACTCATCCTGCTCATCCTGTCCCATATCACCGAGCAGTATGACATCTCGATTAGCCATACCAGCCGCAAGATTAAGAGTATCCGCTCCCGCTTGCGCAACCAGGGTATTACCAACCAGGACTTCATTGACTTTGCTACCATAGAGGACGAGCTGAGCGAGTTCATTAGCTCGCTGCAACCGACCAATGCCACGCTGCGACGCTTGCTGGCCGGCCGCCAGCTACCGATGTTCGAAGAGGACCAGGACATTGTCGAAGACCTACTGCTCAATAACGAGCAATCGGTCGAGGCCATCCGCTCCAACCTGCGCTCTATCGCCAACATCCGCGAAGCCTACTCGGCCATTAGCGCCAACAACTTGAACCGCATCCTGACCATCCTGACCGTTGCCACCATCGTTATCTCAGTGCCGAGTTTTGCCATGGGTATCTATAGCTTGAATATCCCGCTGCCATTCCAGCATACTCATTGGATTTTCGGGGCAGTTATGGGACTGAACCTGGTGCTGATATCCGCGGTTATCTTCACCGCCCGCAAAAAACGCATCATCTGATACAATACTTTCATCACGGGGATGTAGCTCAGTTGGCTAGAGCGCTTGCATGGCATGCAAGAGGTCCGGGGTTCGAGTCCCCGTATCTCCACCACTAACAAAATCATGTGATTTTAGGAACCCGGCATAGGGTTCTTTTAGTTCATGAGTGATTTTGTACCTCTGTTTTTTGGCTTTCCCTGAATCCTTAATTGTAAAGTTCAAGAAGAATTTTTTGAGTAACTGGTCTAAGACGGACATATCGTGTGTTTTAGCTAATTTAACAGATATGTTTTGAAAAAGTTCGAGATATCTCTCATATGTGATTACTGACTGCTTAAGCAAAGTCCTTTTTTCGGTTAGTTCTTTTAGTCTGGCCTTGAGTTTCTTCAGCTCTTGGCTGATTTCCTTAAGATTGTAATGCTCCTTAAGGTCGGGATTATCAAGGATAATCTGTCTTGCTCTCTCGTATTCGCTACTCTTATTGCCAACCAACTTCGACAGGCTTGCAATGTCAGATGTGAGGGCCCTTCGACGACCCTTTGTGACCTCTTTTGCCTCTTTGACAAACTCAGCATAATTACTCGGGGTAGTGAACAGATGAGTGTCAAGAAAACCTAAAGCATAATCAAGCATTACTTTAGCCCTAACACTTTTGCCTCTATATTCGCATAACTCGGTTTCGCATCTGTAAAAGTAGTACCAAACCTTGCCTTGCTTTAGCTTCTTCGGGGTAAGCCCGGATGTAAAGGGCTTGTGGCAGTAGCCACAGAACACCATGCCACGGAGCAAGTCTGCCATTGTCTGCTCACGCTTATTGGACATAATTGATGATATCAACTTAGGGGAACCAAAGTCCTTGACCTTATTGACTTTGAAGAACTCTTCAACCGTAACAATAGGCGTGAAGTCGTAAAAATCCTCCAAGTTTGAAACATGTTTGCCGTACTTTAAAACTCCGGCGTAAACGGGGTCACGCAAGACATTCGACACAGCCCCATTGTCCCATTTATAGATAGTTGGCGACTTTCCTTTTTTACGAATTTTATAGTTAGTAGTGTTAAGCCACTTAGCGATTTCAATCTGTGAGATATTGCCAAGACGTTTCTCGAAAACCTGTCTAATTATTCTCCAGTTTTCTCCGTCGGGGAATAATTTACCGTCAGGTGCAATGACATAACCATGCTTCATCTCATCGAAGAAGATGCCGGCTTCAATCTTACTTTTATTGCCTCTGTTTATACTTTCGCTGAGATGTTCCGAATATTGCTTCGAAAGCACGAATGATATTCCCAAAAGCATTTTACCGGTAGGGCTGTTTTCAAAGGTGAAAGTGGCGAATCTCAAGTCTTTGAGGATACCTTTATCGAGTAGGTCTATAATCTCACCAGCTTCTCGCATGTTTCGAGAAAGTCTATCGGGATGCCAAGATATTATGCCGTCAATTTTACCCGCACGAACACTATTGAGAAGCGCGGTAAACTCATCTCTAATATCTGGGTCCTTAGCCGAACGTTTCTCCTCGATAGGCTTACCGATAACATTAAGCTTATGAGGTTTGACAACTTTCTCGTCGCACTCTTTTATTTGGTCGGGTATGGACCGCTCCTGTCTTTCGTCTCCCGATGTGGACTTACGAGCATATATGGCGTAATTGAGCTTGGTATAATCAATATCGGCTAGTTCTTCGGGGGAGCTAAGCTTAAGTAGCTCGTAGAGCTCCTTAGCACTACTGGGATTAACTGTTTTCTTAGACTCCATCTATAAATGATTATAGCTTTACCTATCACAAATAGTTCAAGGAATGTTAGGCAGTTAAAAAAGTATCAACCTAGTTTCAATTTCACCTGTATCTTTGACCAACATGTCGACGAAGCAGTGGAGACCTTTCTCGACAGGCTTATCAGTTTCTTGGCTGTCAAGAGCTTCCAGCAATAGACCGGCTTCAGCATGGTTAGTAGTCTGCCTAGTCGACGTTGCTGTAAACTGCAGAATAGATGTGTCGGTGCTCCCATTAGTCATAAGCGCGTAAACTCGATTAAGGTTTACTTGCAGATGAATAGGTAAGTTCTTACACTACGACACTGACTCTACCTTCTATTATCACAACTTGAAATTTTTGTACAAGGGTCTCCGCCCTAGTCCCTTGTGACTAGATAAAAAAACCATCAAAATAGTGGTATGACACAGTCAACTACAAGCAAGAGACGTATCAACCCCGAAACAAAACGGCTAATACTTACTCGCATAGTTCAGGGCGTGAGGTACATAGACATAGCCGAGGAAACTCTGGTGTCGGTCTCAGGCATCAAGAAAATCAAGAAACGCAGTGAAGCCTTGCTTGAGGATATTAGGAGGCAACAAATCAAGAAAGAAGCTGCCATTGTCAGTCGAATCCTCCAAAAGAGCAATAAGCTTATCGAGCATCGCTTAGACAGGGCATTTGCAGGCCAGGAGAGCATTCCCTCAAAAGACTTGGTGAGTATATCAAAAGAAGCCCACCGTCAGTTACAAACCGAAGTGCCAAACCCTGAAGCGCCCGTAAGTATTAGTAAGGAGGACGCTATTGCCAAGAACGCCTTACTCAAAGCGCTTGAGGCGCATGATGAGGTCGCCCTAGTCAAATTATTATTTGAATCAGACACTTAGCTTTATTAACCCACCCCGGTTAGCTAAGTACCCATAAAGAATCTTAAATACTGATTAAACCTTACTATTCTGGGAATTTACTAACAGATAAGGATTAAGGTAAATCCACACACTTGGAAACTAGCAGGTACTTTAGGTACTAGAATTTTTTGCGCCACACCACCGCCAACATCAGAGTTGGATATACGAGCTTCTATGGAACCGAAGTCCGGGGCTAAGGGGCAAACCGATATGACTCACCCTGAACCATTAAACTGTATAATAACCGCTAAGTGGTATCACCACTGGACCTAGAGCCACGCAGCAATGCTAAGGTATGGCCGAATAAACCCATCGTGAAGTAAAAGCTCGTCAGAGGGCACTATTTCACGATGGTCATAGTCGAAAGACTGTGGGGGCGCAAGCTCCACTCTCTGGCGGGCTTTATTAGTTTTCGCCGTTAATAAATGGAGGAGATATGCTAAAAGAAATAGCTAGCTTTGCTAAGTTCTTACTTATTCTAGTCACTTTAGGATTAGGCTTAGAGAAGGACTGGGCTGCGTTCGCCATCAGCTTTGTGCTTATGATTGCCATCTTCTACGTCCAGGAATATAAGAAAATGTATGGCTCTAAGCCCAGTGATGATTATATGTTTGATGCTATTGTGAGTGACTTGAATAGTATTAAACATAGCCAACGTAGCATAGATGAAAAACGACAGCTTTCAGCTTTATTGATAAACCAGTCATATTTATCTGACTCCTCAAAGGCAGACCTTTTGTTGCAGATGAGTGATGTTTATAAATCTGAAAATACTTCCTCGGTTAAGCGAAAAATTTAAGAAGCAAATCACACAACCATAATTATTTTATAGTAAGCTTTATTACAGGGGTGGGTATTTATTTGACAGACAGATACATACGAAAAATATTTGTGTGACCCCTGTTTTGATGCGTCGCTCAATCCACATTGTGCGACGCCTAAGAATGCATAAGTATGTCGATAATAGTATTTAAGGTGTTAATATAGCTCCATGTCGTCGAGGAAAACAATTGATATAAGTGGACCGGAAGCAAAACGCTTTTTCCTTAAAGATAGAAGCTATATTAATTTTGATATACCACCATATTTTCATTTTGACCAACTATTAACTTTTACTTCTGCTGCAATAGCAAAGCAGCAGTTGCCAGATTTGTGCAAGAAAACGAGTAGGGGAAAACCTATATGGCCGTCAAGTATTGAGGGAGTAAATTATACAATCCTAAGTAATAAAGACGGAGCATATTCCTGGCGCCCATTTCAATTAATTCACCCCGTACTTTACGTGGAGTTAATCAATATAATTACTGATAAGAAGAATTGGCAAATAATTATCGATAGATTTAATGATTTCTCGAACGGATATGTTAAGTGTATAAGCATACCCAGAGAGTCTCTTACTGAAGAATCAGATGCTGCTGCACAAGTCTCTGACTGGTGGGAAAAAATTGAGCAGCAATCTATAAAAAAATCGTTAGAGTTTGATTATATATTTGCTACTGATATCACAGACTGTTATGGCTCTATTTACACACATTCGATTGTATGGGCTTTACACCCTGAAGGTAAGGAGGGAGTAAAAACTGAAAGAGCTAAATCAGCTTCACGAAATCAGCTTGGAACCGCAATCGATAATAGATTGATGAACATGAACAGAGGGCAAACTAACGGCATACCACAAGGCAGTGTATTAATGGATTTCATAGCTGAAATAATTTTAGGATATGCAGACTTAGAGCTGACTGCAAAACTTAAAGAGTTAAAATTGAATCCTAATGATTATTTCATCCTAAGATACAGGGATGATTATAGGATTTTAACTAATAGTCCACCTCTGGGTCAGGAAATCTTAAAACAACTTAACCATGTGTTATACGAACTAGGGCTAAAAATGAACCCAAATAAAACATCAGAAAGTAATGATGTCATCCTCTCTAGCCTTAAAAAAGAAAAGGTAGAGACTATATTTATTGCACCAATTCAACAGTATTTCCAAAAAGAAGCGTTGAGAATATATCAACTTAGTAAAAAATATCCTAACTCGGGGCTAGTGTTAAAAGAGCTTGGTTTATACTATGACCGAATTAGCAGACATAAGAACCCCAGAAATGTAAACTATGACGTTTTAATCTCAATCTTCACGATGATATCAGTACAGAGCCCAAGAACTATAAATTGGACAGCAGCAATAATTAGCAAAATAATTGAGCGAATTAAATCGGAGCCAAAAAAGATAGACATCACCAAGCAAATAATTAATAAATTTGATAGGATTCCCAACTCAGGATTAATCGATATATGGTTACAAAGAATATCTGCTCCTCTAGGAATAAAAATGCAGTATAAAGATGCTCTTACAAAAGCTGCATTAAGCGAAGTCGACAATGATGCACTATGGAATTGCGATTGGTTAAATAAAGATATCAAGGATAGTGTTAACCTTGCAGATATTTCTGACTTAAAGAGTGAATTAGATAATAAAACAATTACGCCCATTATTGAGAGAGAAGAAGTTGAGCTATTTAGGGCAGTGTATTTCTAAATTGCAAAAGGTGTATCATCGTTTACGCATGGTTTTTTTGTTTCCACTCATGCTTGCAATATCTTAATTTTGGTCAGATAATATCTGCTATGCCTGAGAGACTCACACATTATAAGGACGAAACTGCCCCAGTTGACGTTGGCGCTGAAGCTACTGCGGTTGTCCGAGAATATATACTTGGAGAGAGCCCAACTACTGCACTTGGTGTTTTAGTAGGCAAACGTATCCTTGAAAGGGAAAAGAGACTTGTCGGTAACCCACGTTTAGATATGCCTACTCAGGTATGGCTTGAAGGTGTGACTGTTGAAGCAGTTGCTGGATTAAGTGGAAATTATCAAGTCCCCAATGTACAGCGAGTTCTTGATGCGTTAGTAAAAACCGGTCTAGCAGTAACTTTTTCAGAAAGTGTTGATGACATTAAGTTGCAACAATACGCTGCAATGGCTAGTGGCATTGAGCCTCTTCTAACAGGAGAGTTCCGACCATGAATCTTCCTTGGCCTGAAGAAAAAGAAAGGGTAGAATCTCTCGTAACTCAGCCAGGTGGAAAATGGGTAGTGGCTGCAGCCTGCATTGACTATGCATATTTAACGGATATTTCAGTATCAGCTAGGCTAGCTCATGGTCCTGGAAGCATGCGAAAACCTAGCGAGGAAAGACTTGAAAATACAATTATTTATATGAATGCTTTGGAATCAGATGAAAATAGAGAACGAGTAGATGCTGCTATTTCCATGGCTTGGGACTTAGCACAGGAAATACCTCGAACTGATTTTGAAGCCATTATTGATGAAGGTAACTGGTTCTTAGCCCAGACCGCCGGTCATTGTGCAGTTATTCACTTCGTAGATGCGGTGAAAACACTAAGTGAAAATCAAGCGACTCAGCATTAGTGGGTTTCATGCTCAAGGAATAGTTACAAACTTACTCTGCCACGACCGCCAACGTAATTGATTTTTATTCTGTTTTATGCAATAGTAGTTTACTATGCAGATACCAGAGAGCTTATATAGAGAGCAGTTAGGCGATACCGCCTTGGCCGTTGCTAATCCTAACGCCCCACAGGATGGCTATGAGAGTTATTTGGTTATCTCTCCTAGTGAACATGAGCAAGAGGTAGATTTCTATCATCTTGCTTACACTGCGCTCTATACAATGCCAGGCGAACAAGGACCGTTACTTCGAAAGGCGCATTTTAATCGAACCGATATACCTGACGAACAAAGGGATGATATGGTCGGTTATTTGAATCTTGAGATGGTTGAGCAGGGTCCCTCAAGCATGAACAATAACGCGGCGAGAATGGTAGCAAGTTTTATGGTTGAAGCTTGCAAGTTGGTTCAGGAGAAGTCGTCAGTGATTATTCCATACCAGCTTCTGGCTGTACTTGGTTTTTACAGTACGACTGACCAGCGTCCATTCACCATGTCATTCACGGCTACAAATTTCGTTGAAACAATTATGGCTGTGCAGCCCGAGCCAACAGATGTAGAGTGGGATGAGGAAAAAGCGAAAGAAATGTACGCCTATGAAGCAGAGCAAAGACGAAGTATTGAACCGTTTGCGGAATATAGAGAAATGATGAGAGAAAGCATTCTTAATTATCAGCCTGCCGTACACAAGCGAGATGATGCTAAGGCGACTGTTGCAATGCTCCTACTGCCAGCAACTGTCACCCATCCTATATTAAATGCTAGGCTATTTAAAGAGCCAAGATGATTGATAAAAGCATTGAAATTGTACCTGACATGATTGTTAGACAAGACGAAGGTCTAACATATAAGGTTGATGATTTACGAGAAGACACCCGGAATTACGAAATAATACATGAGCTAGGTGGGTGGACGGTCAATTACACCCAACTTGAAGATGGTGATAAGAAACCTGCGGGCACTTCCTACAATAAAGATGAAGAAGGCTTTAGACAACACTTTACTGTGGTGGAACAGCCAGAATAACTGCAAAATAGTCCAGCCCTACAACTCTACGGCCCGCCATTCTATTTTAGAAGACCACGCCCTCCAGAACCTTGCCTGTCATTGGCTTGGTTATTCTGAGCTTAGTGAGCAGAGCCTGAGCTGGCTCAGGGTTATCAATGATATACTCAAAAAGTTCAAGGAGCAGTCGTTGCTCACCACCAATTTAATCGTCTTTTTATTTATGCTTGAGCTTCGGTGGGTTCAGTACTATACTGGCTGCACCATGAGTGACAATGACGCCGTTTTACTAGAAGATATTGACCACAAGCTCGAGGCTATATTAGAGGGCCAGACCTTGCTGGCACCCATGTCACAAAAACTTAATAAAGTTGATGAGCGACTTATGAGGGTAGAGAGTGACGTTAAGATTATTAAGAAGGTCGTCACTAGCCATAGCCAACAAATAGCTAATCATGAAACCCGTCTTACCAAACTCGAGGATGACGATTTAGAGTACGCCTAACGGTTGTTTTACAGCCCGGCCAGCCGTACAATGAGGTTATAACCTGAGGAGGTGCTATCATGGGATTCGTGATCATCCTGATTATCGTCATTCTATTTGTCCTGGCGACCGGCGTGCGCATTATCAATCAGTACGAGCGCGGCGTCGTCTTCCGGTTGGGCAAGGTCCAGGGGCAGATTAAAGAGCCGGGCCTCAGACTCATTATTCCGGTTATCGACCAGATGCGCAAAGTTAGCCTGCGTATCGTCACCTTGCCGATCGAGTCGCAGAAGATCATCACCAAGGATAACGTCTCGATCGACGTAGCGGCCGTAGCTTACTATAAAGTTACCGACCCCACCAAGTCCATCGTCGAGATCGAGAATGTCATCTCGGCCACCTACCAGATCGCCCAGACGACCATCCGCAACATTGTCGGCCAGAGCAGCCTGGACGACATCCTCAGTGAGACGGTCGCCATCAACGAAAAGATCAAGACTATCCTGGAGACCTCGACCGAGAAGTGGGGCATCTACGTCAACACCGTCGAGGTCAAAGACATCCAACTGCCAGACACCATGCAGCGGGCCATGGCCAAGCAGGCCGAAGCTGAGCGTGAGAAGCGCGCCAAGATCATTGCCGCCGAAGGCGAAGCCTTAAGTGCCCAGAAGCTAGGCGAGGCCGCCGACGTCATCGCCGCCCACCCGATCGCCCTGCAACTGCGCAACCTGCAGGTCCTGACCGACGTCGCCCAAGAGAAGAACAGCACCATCATCTTCCCCAGCCAGTTCATGGACACCATCGACAGCGTCAAAACCTTCATGGCCAAAGAGCACAAATAACCCCTCCCACCCTTGTACTCATCTGTTAATTAGCGTAAAATAACCACGTCGTGGCTCTTTAGCTCAGTTGGTAGAGCAGAGGCTTGAAGAGCCTTGTGTCCTCGGTTCGAGTCCGAGAGGAGCCACCACATTGACCTCTCTTATCTGTTTGGGTAAGATAGTTCGGTACATGCGGGTGTAGCTCAGTTGTTTAGAGCGCGTCCTTGCCAAGGACGAGGCCAGGGGTTAGAGTCCCCTCACCCGCACCATGATGATCATGCTTTCGATGACCTCTTTATTTAGAGGTTATTTTGCTATTATCTACATATGGATACTGCTGTAAAAATAATTAAACTTTCCGTTACTCTAGGGGGGAAAGTTAAAGCATTGAAAAATGTAAACATTGAGCTACCAGTTGGAAAAACAATTGGGGTAATAGGTCCATCGGGGGCAGGTAAGACGACCTTAATACGGGCCATCGTTGGTCGTCTTAAAGTATCAAAGGGTTCAATACTGATATTTGACCAGTCAGCTGGTTCATCTGAGCTACGAGACGAAGTAACTTACATGACCCAAGAATTATCCGTATATTCTGATTTAACTGTAAGCGATAACCTCGCCTACTTTGCAACCATGTCTGGTCAATCAAGAACTGAAGCTAAAAAAACAGTTAGTGAAGTATTGGGTTTGGTAGATTTGTCCGACAAGACCGACACTATAGTAAGTAACTTATCGGGTGGACAAAAGCAGCGAGTCTCACTAGCAATTGCCTTAATAGGCTCGCCCAAACTAATGGTACTAGATGAGCCAACGGTTGGACTTGACCCTGTACTTAGAGATAGCCTTTGGAACTTGTTTGCTCGTTTAGCCAGTCAAGGTACTACGCTAATAATATCTAGCCACTCTATGGATGAAGCTAGTAGGTGTGACGACTTAGTTCTAATTAGGGGTGGGGTGGTTATAGCTCATAGCTCGCCAAAAGAACTGCTTGCAAGTACTCACTCAAGTTCGGTAGAACAAGGCTTCTTAAAGTTAGTTGGGGATAAAGAACGATGAGCCTAATCAAGACTTTATCTATAGCTAAACGAGTTATTAAACAACTCAAGCATGACCCAAGAACACTAGCTCTTTTATTTGTTGTTCCTTCAGTCCTGATAATTATTCTAAAATATGTGTTTCAAGACGAGCCTAGAACTTTTGACGCTCTAGCACCTATGCTTCTAGGCATTTTCCCGTTGGTTATGATGTTTTTGATTACGTCCATTGCTACGCTACGTGAGCGTAGGAGTGGCACGTTAGATAGGCTGATGACGATGCCAGTCTCTAAACTAGATTTTATTCTGGGCTATGCCTTGGCATTTTTCTTGGTAGCATTTGTACAAGCAACAATAACTTGTATTGTTGTGCTTGGCTTACTCGACGTTACCGTTCTGGGCGGTACGATAGCCACTATTATTGGAGCTGTTTCTGCCGCCTTGCTTGGAACCGCTCTGGGGTTATTATCAAGTGCTTTTGCAGCTACTGAGTTTCAAGCTGTCCAATTTATGCCAGCATTTCTTTTCCCGCAGCTACTTGTATGTGGATTATTTATAGCTCGTTCAGAAATGGCAAAGCCCTTACAGTGGTTTGCTGACGTTATGCCTCTTACCTACAGTGTTGATGCGATGAAACAAGTTACATTGCACTCTGATTGGACAGGTGTTAATACAAAAGATTTAGTCGTTGTTCTGGGTGTTGCGGTGCTAGCACTAGTTCTAGGCTCTATTACTATAAGGCGGCAAGAGAAAACCTGACCTCGTTATATTAAATTATCTGCTAGGTTAAATAACTTAACGAGATTTTTTTATTGCGTGGAACTTCATAGACAAAAAAACACAACTAAGGATAAAATGTTTTAGAAACTAAACTTGGAGGCTGGGAGCACATGAGAAAGATTTTTGTATTGGAGTTCATGACATTAGACGGGGTGCTACAGGCACCTGGCGGGCCGGAGGAAGATCCATCTGAGACTTTCTCGTTTGGCGGTTGGCAGGCACCGTATGATGACGACCTCATTGGTGAGGTGACAGAAAAAGAGCTTAAAGCACCTGTCGAATATCTGTTGGGCCGGAAAACATTTGAGATTTGGTCTGATTATTGGCCTAAGCACGCCGACTTCTGGCCAGGCATCAATAACGGCATGAAGTACGTACTGTCCACGACCATGAAACAGACGGAATGGAAAAATACCCGATTTATCGAGAGCGTGGAAGATATCAAGAAGCTCAAAGCATCAGACGGCCCTGACATTCAGGTCTGGGGCAGCAGTGAGTTAGTTCATCTACTACTCAAATATGATCTGGTCGATGAGCTTCGACTTATGACATACCCCGTAATTTTAGGTGAAGGCAAGAAAGTGTTTGCGGACGGTTCAGCACCAGCGGCATACTCTTTGATTAAGAGTTTAGTTGGCTCGAGCGGCGTGATCGTAGCCTGGTATAAGCGGGCTGGAGAAGTAAAAACAGGAACGATGGGAGCCGAGATATGAACCGCGTTACAGGTATAGGCGGCATCTTCTTCAAAGCCAAAGATCCAGCAGGCATGCAGGCTTGGTACAAGCAACACCTCGGCATCGACGTACAAGCGTGGGGAGGCGCCGCCTTCGATTGGACCGACGCAGATGGCAAGCCGGTGGGTGGAACTACGGCCTGGTCCATTACGCCTGCCGATGGCGATACTTTTGCGCCAAGCACAGCTTCCTTCATGGTGAACTACCGGGTAGCCGACCTCCGCGCCCTGCTCAAAGCCCTCAAGAAAGAGGGCTGCAACGTATTGGACAAGTTAGACGACTCGGAATACGGGAAGTTCGGCTGGGTCATTGACCCAGAGGGCAACAAGGTCGAACTCTGGGAGCCGCCTGCTGGAAAGTAAAAGGGAATCAATCGCATAAGGGGTTGAGAGTGGCTCTTGTTTTTCTAATACTTGCCGCAATGGGCGCGACCCGTTCGGTGTTTGAGCCATCTATTCTGGTAGCGGGACTGGTGTATCTGCTGGTCGCGTGGGGCATCGTTAAACTAATAACAATTAACCAAAGGGGTTAAATGGCACTTCGCGCACTATAGGGCTTTACATATCTATATTTATAGTGTATAATGCAAATTATGTATAGAAAAGCCGCCCGTTTAACCAAGGTCCTGTCGGTTGCCGTAGTGGGCATTACCACCATTGCCGCCATCGGCGCTAATGCCCAAGCGTCAAATATTGCCAATCTGCCCTCAGTTAGCGCCGCGCCCGGCCAGCCTGCCCCAATCTTGTCCAGTCCGAACGCCCACCTTAACGGTATGCAAAAAGCTACCCCCAATGCCACCAACAGCCCGGTATATTACTACAACTGGTCAGGTTACGCAGACACGGCCAGTACGCCATTTAACGCGGTCAGATCTACCTTTGTCCAGCCGACCGTCACCTGTCCAGTCCCCGGCGCCTGGACCTTGTTCTGGGTCGGTTTTGATGGTTTTAATAATGGGACCGTTGAACAGGCTGGAACGGCCGCCCAGTGTACTACCGACAGCAATCCGCACCCGATTTATTACGCCTGGTGGGAAATGTGGCCGACCAATCTTATCCAAGTCATGCCGATTTCAATTAACCCCGGCGATACGATCAGTGCCAGTGCTATTTATACTGCCAGCAACGCCAGCTATTCACTGAACGTAACTGACAAAAGTAATAAACAGCAGTACACCCAGGTAACGACCTGCGCTGCCAATCTTTCTTGCGTCCGGCAATCCGCTGAATGGATCGTCGAGCGGCCGACGCTTAATGACGGCTCGTACAGCCCGCTGGCTAATTGGAATACGATGCAGCTGAAGACTGACCAGGCGGCCACGACGACCGCCGTCCCACGCGGCAATAAGCCCGGCAAGCCTATCTACAAACCGATTTCCGCGTTCTCGAACACGCCGATTTATATGCAAAGCCAAAACAGCGGCGCCACTATGGCCGCGCCTGGCAGCCTCAATAAAGCGGGCAACCTCTTTAGCGATAACTGGTTAGCAGCCCAATAGTCACTGCTACCGTGACGCCGGGATATATACTTTTGATTGGCCTGTACTAACCAGGGTGTCGGGCCTGGGAGTGCGGACTGACGTAAAGACTAGCAGCTCGGCCGCCCGGGCTAACTGAGGAGAAATACCGCCGCGCATAGTCGCCATTCTCTCAGCCTCAATCTCTTCTTGTTCGCTATTCACGGCACGAATGAGTATTCCCCATTCTGACTCATGGTCAGGGCCGAAACCCCCGCTGCGGGCCTGTATTGTTTTACCATCCTCCGGTAAAGCTTCTTCGTCTGCCGGAAGATAGAGGGCTACCTTGCCAATGGCCGGGTGGGCGCCATGGAGCGTCCGGTTAAGAGAAATCGCGCTAATAACTGATTCGTGCGCGGTTTTAGTTGACCGGGTAAGGGCTGTCATTTTATAGGGATCAAATGGTGCATGGACTTGATCCCGGTTGTTTTGGATTAGTTCTACGGCCACATCTTTTTCTGGTGATACGATTGTCATTATCTCTCCTCTAAGCTTACAAAGTTCTATCCCAACTTGTTTGTGATGTATACTACGCTAGCTTACGTTGAATTGTCAATACGTGCTATATATTGTTATTAAATCTGTGAGGTCGAATAGCACGACTATGACTACCCCCGGCGTTCCCGACAAGGTAGTCTTTTCGGCGATAACTGAACTGTTGCCTAACAATACATTGAAGAATTATTCAGTTATGTTATAATACTCCTAATGAATTTAACGAAGTGCATACTATGAGCGATGAATCGCTCCAGGCAAGATCCGAACGACTCGCCGAGCATATGTTTATCGGTGGTCCTGAAAGAGATTTCGAACAGGTTGGCCGGCATTGCCTGGGCGTTCTCTTACGGGAAAATTTAAGCCCGTCTTCGCGCGTGCTGGATGTCGGCAGCGGCGCGCTGAGGGCCGGTTATTGGTTGATGCGCTTGCTCGACAAGGGACATTATTATGGCATTGAGCCGAACCGCGAGATGCATACCGTAGGCCTTGAGCAGCTAGTCGAGCCGGAGGTAGTTGAGCGGTCGGAGCCGCAATTCGACCATAGCGACGGATTTGATTTTTCAGTCTTCGGCGAGGAGTTCGACTTCGTGCTCGCGCGGTCGATTTGGACCCATACGTCCAAACAACAGATCGGGACCATGCTTAGCTCCCTCGCGGAAACAGCCGCGCCGCGAGGTAAGTTCCTGGCCTCTTACCACCCAACGTCGGCCGTGCTGTCACGTATCCAGCACGCACCGGGTGTCCAGCGGCTGTTTGAAGCGTTGCCGCTGGCCGAAATATCACCGCTCATGGCCAAATTGCCGATGATCGACAACTCGCGAGAGTATGAGGGCGATACGTGGGTGGGCAGAAGCCATGAATCAGATGAGCCAGGGGTCGTCCAACATAGCTTGCGCTGGATCTCCGGCGCGGCCAGCGAACGCGGGTTAGTCGCGCAAGTAATGCCATACCGGATATATAACGACCAGTACTGGTTGCGTGTAATGCGTGAGAACGAAGTACACGCTTGAACCGGGCACAGTATATGCTTTCTTATTAAGAATCTAGTACGTTCATTTTTAGATATTGATCAAAAGCAAATATAAGCTCTTTCGTTATAGGAGATGAGGAAGCAAACGATACCTTATTTCCTATTGAACCTATAGGTAAGATCTTGATAGGCGTGCCGGTTAGGAAAGCGCCATCGTAGCTGCCGATTGACGATAGCTTGATATTCTCTTCAACGACTTTGAAGTTGTGCTTGTCGGCGATTTTGATGACAATGGCGCGAGTCACGCCGGGCAAGATCACTTCGTTAGGCGGAGAGATCAAGGTGCGGTCTCGGATGGCAAAAAAATTGGTTCGAGTGCCTTCGGTGACGCAGCCCTGGCGGTTAATCAGCAAGGCGTCATATGCGCCAACCTTGACAGCTTCGCGGTAGGCCAGGTAGCTCGACAACATGTTCAGTGTTTTAGCGCCGGGGAATTCCCGCTCGTAATTATAGGTAATGCAGCTGGCGCCGGTCTTGTAAAGCTTACGGTCTGGGAAGAGCGGGTTGAAGCAGAGGATGTCGAGGCTGGCCGAATCTTTATCCGGCCCTCCAATCAGCAATAATTTGAGATTGCAGGCCTCAGCAGCGTTTTCTTTAATTAGTCCGCCGATGGCATTTTGAACGAAATCAATCGTAAAAGTGTGCTCCAGGTTAATAATTTCTGCTGATCGCATCAGCCTGTGACAGTGTTCATCCACGAACAGCGCCCGGCCTTTGGCGACCCGGATGGTTTCATAGACGCCGTAGCCATAGGAGTATTCTATACGGCTGAGGGGTACCACGGCTTGGTCGATGGCTTGGATTTCGCCATTATGTGAAAAGTATTTATACTGCATATTCCGCCTCGCCACTCTATAATAGCGCGTTCTTCGGATCAGGGGGGCGATAAGCTATAATAACCCTGTTATGGCGCGTTGGCCGAGGAGTTAGGCAAGGGTCTGCAAAACCCTGTACACGAGTGCAAATCTCGTACGCGCCTCCAAGCAAGGGCGAGTGGCGGAATTGGTATACGCGGTGGACTTAAAATCCGCTGGTTTCACGACCTTGAGGGTTCGAGTCCCTCCTCGCCCACCAGATTAGCATTAGAGGGGTATAATAAGCGCATGCAGATTGTCGTCGATGGCCTCCTTACCCAATACAAGCTGGCGGGCAAGGGAAAACTAGTCTTGTTGCTGCACGGTTGGGGGGATAATAGCCAAGGGTTGGCCGGCCTGCAGGCGAGTTTGGCGAAAGATTATCACCTAGCGGCGTTGGACCTGCCGGGTTTCGGCCAAACGCAGCGCCCGGAAACTGTCTGGAACCTGGATGATTACGCCCAATATCTCAAGCATTTTTTAGGTAAACTCGAGCTTGGACAGCCATATGCCGTTATCGGCCATAGCAACGGCGGCGCCTTGGCCATCCGTGCCATCGCCCTAGGGTCGGTGCAGCCTAAGAAATTGGTCCTGTTGGCGGCTTCCGGTATCCGGTCTGGCGGCAGCATCACGCGTATTATCTTGAAAGTTATCGCCAAGACCGGCGATGTGGCGACCCTCTGGTTGCCGGAACACTACCGGCAGGGCTTGCGCAAAAGTCTCTACGGGGCGGCCGGTTCGGACATGCTGGTCGTGCCGGAGCTGCAGGAGACTTTTAAGCAGACCGTCCGGCAGGACGTCCAGGCCGACGCCGCGGCGCTCAAGCTGCCAACATTGCTGGTCTATGCCGCCAACGACCAGGCAGTGCCGGCGGCTGACGGGCGCAAGTACAATAAGCTGATTAAAAACTCTCGGTTACATGTCATTGAACATGCCGGCCACTTCTTGCATACCGACCAGCCAGCCGAAGTTAACAGTTTAATTAGGGACTTCTTAACATGATGGGCAAACTGACCAGCCTCTACCGACCGAGCTACCCGACTGTCCTCGTCTATATGCTACAGGCCAGCGAGTACCGGGCTGGCCCTTACCTCAAGTGGGTTTGGCGTACCCAGGACTTCGGCCAGGTGATGCAGCGCCGGACATTGGACCGCACCCGCCCGGCCAAATTACTATTACTGGCCCTTTGGCTGGGCATAATCCTGCAAATCCTCGTTGGCCTGGCCTTGGTTCATTTAGGCATCCGGCATCGACTTGCCGGCGGCGTGGAGTTCGGGCTGGCTGCGATCGTCGCCTACCCATTTATTTGGTCGCACCTTATAATCTTGCCCTTGATGATGGGCCGCGAACTGGGCACTAAGCCTAATGAGCAGCGCTTAATCGTTCGCTCATCGGCAATCTTTGCTAAGCATTCCGGCATCAAGCTGGCCGTGGCAGGTAGTTACGGCAAAACCACCATGAAGGAACTGCTGGACACCGTCTTAAGCGAAGGCCTTAAAGTCGCTGCTACGCCGGCCAACAAGAATGTTAGTATCAGCCACGCCCAATTCGCCGCCAAATTAAAAGGCGACGAAGACGTGTTGATCATCGAGTACGGTGAAGGCGCGCCTGGTGACGTGGCCCGTTTCGCCGAGCAAACCCAACCGACGCACGGCATTATTACCGGTTTGGCACCGGCCCATTTGGACCAGTACAAGACCTTGCAGGCGGCCGGAGAGGATATCTTCAGCCTAGCCGATTATTTAAAAGGCAAGCAGGTCTATGTCAATGACGAGTCGCCGACCGTTAAACCCTTCTTGAAAGAACCGTACAAATTATTCGACCAAAAAGGTGCGCTGGGCTGGCATGTCAAAAACATTCATGTCGAACTTGACGGCACCAGCTTCACGCTCACCAAAGGCAAGCAATCACTTCGTCTCAAGAGTGGGTTGATCGGCCGTCACCAAGTCGGCTCGCTTGCCCTAGCCGCGGCCCTGGCGCTTGAGTTCGGACTTACTACCAGGCAAGTGACAAGCGGCATAGCCAAAACCGCGCCGTTCGAGCACCGCATGCAGCCCTACCAATTGGCTGGTGCTTGGATTATCGATGATACTTATAACGGTAACCTGGAAGGCATCCGCGCCGGTACGCAGTTGCTCCAGGACCTGGACGCCAAACGCAAAATCTATGTAACGCCCGGCCTGGTCGACCAAGGCGAAGAAACCGAACGTGTCCACCTAGAAATGGGCAAGCTGATCGCCGACGCCCAGCCGGATTTGGTAGTGCTGATGCAGAATTCCGTCACCGACAAGATCAAACGGGGGCTTGAACAGGATAATTACAAAGGTGAGCTCCAAATAGAAGCTGATCCTCTTGAGTTCTACACCAACATAACCCACTTCGTTGCCGCCGGCGACCTGGTGGTCATGCAAAACGATTGGACCGACAACTACGCCTAAGGCTTAAATGCTCATGGCTTTAAAGCGGGATAATGTTATATTCTTGTAATATGACTCAAGCTACATCCCCATCCGCGGAAAACCATAGGGCAAACGTTATGGAACAGGCCGGCACCTTCTACGGCCGACTGAAAGACATTGCCGATGATCGGCAAAGTGCCCAGGCAAGGCTCGAAGCGGCCAATCAAGGTCCTACGACTTTTGAAACCCAGATCTCGATTGATTACGAGTGTCTTAACGCTAGAAATGACTATAACGACACGTTATTGGAGAGCGCTTCGCATATGCAACGATTCTTGCCGACCTATATTAAACAAGCGGCTGTTTTAGCTCTGCGCGATGGCGTAGAAATAATGCTTTAATTGCATATTGTAATTGTATAGCTGAATTGCTACCATAAGTTATATGGAAACAGTCGCTGTAATTTTTGGCGGCCGCTCGGCCGAACATGATGTATCGATCGTGACGGCGTTAGCTAGTATTATAAAACCATTGGAATTGACTAAGAAATACCGGGTCGAGCCGATTTATATCGCTAAAGATGGCGCCTGGTACTGGGACGAAAAGCTAAAGAATATTGAGCTATTCACCTCCGGGGGTATCCAGGAGTTCATGCATCGCCACCAGCCGGCCAGCGTGCAGTTCGACGGCGGCATGACGCTCGTCAAGGCCAGCGGCATTGCCGGCCGCAAGCAAACCCGCAAGATTGATATCGTCTTTCCGGCTATGCACGGCACGTATGGGGAGGACGGCGCCCTGATGGGCCTGCTCGATATGGCCGGCATCCCCTATGTTGGTTGCGGCATCAGCGCGGCGGCCGTCGCCATGGACAAAGTACTGGCCAAGCAATTGGCTGCGGCCAATGATATTGCTGTCTCCAAATTCTTGGCTTTCACCAAAGCCGACCTGGAGCGCGAACCTGGCAGTGCCGTGAAAACTATCGTGAAATCTTTATCATACCCGTTATTCGTCAAGCCGGCCCATCTTGGCTCCAGCATTGGTATCAGCCGCGTGACAACCGACACCGAGCTGCGCAACGCCCTGGAAGTTGCCGCCCATTATGACGACAGGGTAATCGTCGAAGAAGCCGTTCATAACCTGGTCGAAGTTACGCTGCCAATTATGGGCAATGACCGGCCGCGACCGGCCATGCTGGAGCGGCCGCTGACCCAGGCTGAAGATTTTTTCGACTTTGATACTAAATACATGCATGGCGGGAAAAAAGGCAAGGGCAAGGGTGGCGGAACCAAAGGCGCCCATGGCTATAGCCAATTGCCGGCCGAACTACCCGAAGAGGTTTACGTCCGGGCCGAAGCCACCGGTGTGGCCGTCTACAAAGCGCTCGGCTGCAGCGGCATCGCCCGGGTCGATATGTTGATTGACGAAAAAACCAAACAAGTCTACTTCAACGAAGTCAACCCGCTGCCCGGCGACCTATATGCCCACAACTGGAACCGGGCCGGCGTCAGCAACGTCGAGTTGGTGCAGCGCCTCATCGCTTTCGCCAAGGAGCGTCACGTTCAGCGCCAGTCTCTGACCACAAGTTTTAGTACTAATTACTTGCAGCAATTCTAGCCAATGCCATCATGAGAGTGAATATTGTCCACCCCGGTGCCGGCGAACTGCATTATGAAATTCGCGGCATTGTCGACTTCGCCCAATCACTAGCTGAAACAGGCCTGAAAATTACCTGGGAAAACATTGGCGACCCGGTGGCCAAAGGCGAACGGGTACCCCAGTGGATCCGTGACCTTATTGTCGACGAAGTCAAAAACAATAATGAGTCCTATGGCTATTCCCCGACCAAGGGCTTACAGGCCGCCCGTGAATTCTTGAGCGCGCAGCGTGCCCAGGAAGGCAAGGCCCGGTTAGATGCCGAAAACGTCCTGTTTTTTAACGGCTTGGGCGACGCGATTAACAAAATATACACTTGGCTCAACCCACAGGCCCGGGTACTCGGCCCAAACCCGGCATATCCGACACACTCGGCGATCGAGGCCGCCCACGGACGATCGGCCCACCTTACCTACCGGCTTGATCCGAATAATGACTGGCTGCCTGATGTCGGCGAGGTACGCCAAAAAGTAGCCGAAAATCCTAGTATCGCCGGACTGCTCATAATTAATCCGGACAACCCAACAGGCATGGTCTATCCACGCCACATCCTGGAGGAATTCGTGGCTATCGCGAAAGAGTACAAGTTATTTTTGATCGCCGACGAAATTTATTCCAATCTAACGTATGCCAAGGGAGACTTTATACCGCTAGCCGAACTGGCCGATGGGATACCAACAGTCATCCTACGCGGTTTGTCCAAAGAGATACCGTGGCCGGGCAGCCGGTGCGGCTGGGCTGAATTTTATAATGTCGAAGCCGATCCGGATTTTGCCCGGTACGCCAAATCAATCGAAGAGGCGAAGATGACTGAAGTATGCTCGACCACCTTGCCACAATCCGTCTTTCCGGCTATTTTTGGCGATCCCCGTTACCGCGACCATTTGCACGAACGCCGGGCGACTTATAAAGCCAGGGCCCAGAAAGGGGTACACAAATTAAACAGTAATCCGCGGCTGAATGTCGTGGAACCCAAAGGCGCGTTTTATCTGGCCGTGACGTTCAGCCAGGATTTTATAAGAGGCGGCGTCAATAAGCCGGCTGCCAATCCCGAGGCCCAGAAACTCCTCGATACGACGCTTGCGGTCATCCCTCAAGAGAACTTCGACAAACGCTTTTGCCACCAGTTGCTTGCCACCACCGGCATTTGCACCGTGCCGCTAACAACCGGTTTTAACAGTTCGGTCCAGGGCTTTCGGATGACACTGCTTGAACCCGACGAAACGGTTTTCACTTCGACCTTACAAGCCATCAATACTTTTTGCGGCTGAGTTAACAGATCAGCTGTGCTACAATAAATTATGAAGATGCAGAGTCGCGTGGCCATACTTGATGCCGGAGGGCAATACGTTGACTTAGTGCGCAAGGCGGTCGAGCGGCAGGGCTTTCCGGCCGATGTCTTGCCATTGGACACCACGCTGGATTCGATCGCAGGCAAGTACGGGGCGATTATTATTACTGGCAGCCCAGCTAGCTCGCACGAGGAAATGGCGCCGCAGCCTGACACCTCGATTTGGGCTAGTCCGCTGCCATTGCTGGGCATTTGCTACGGCATGCAGGCCATGGTGGTGGCCTATGGCGGGCAGGTAGCTAAGAATGTTATCCGCGAAGATGGCCGGATCGTCACCGAAGTAGATACGACGCATCCGCTATTTAAGGGTATCAAAAAAGATTTCACGGGACTTTTCACGCATGGCGATTTCGTTAAATCTATCCCGGCTGACTTCGAGATGCTGGGTTCGCACAGCCTCAGCGACGGCTCGATGACTTATTCGGCGGTTGGCTTTGGCAACAAGGTCGGCGTCCAGTTCCACCCCGAAGTTTTTGACGATACGCCTGAGGGTTACCAGGTGTTTAAGAATTTCTTGCAGTTGATTGCCAAGCTGGAGTCCGACGAAGGCTTTCGTGAAAAACAATTGCAGCAACTGATTACTGATAAGCGCCAACTGATAAACGATTTGGCAGAGGGGCGGCACGTCATAGCCTTTGTTAGCGGCGGCGTTGATTCAAGCGTCACCGCCGCGCTGGCCGCGGAGGTGATTCCGGCCGAACGGCTGCATGCCTTCTATATTGATAATGGCTTCATGCGCGATGAGGACGACAGGGTTGTCGAGGCCTTAGACGCGGCCGGCCTGAAGGTCGAGAAAGTCGATGCTGTGGCCGACTTTGAACAAGCGACAATTAGACTAGACGGTGAAACGCTCGGACCGCTAGTCGATACGACCGATCCAGAAACTAAACGCAAAATTATCGGCAAGGCTTTCGTCGCTGTCCAGAATCGTATCGTCGCCGACCTGGAATTATCCGAAGCCATGCTGCTCCAAGGCACTAATGCCGCCGACCGGATCGAGAGCGGCCATAGCACCGGCGACACCCACACCATGACTATCAAGACCCACCATAACCAGGTACAGGAAGTGCAAGAACTCAAGGCAGCCGGCTTATTAATCGAGCCATTAGATGACCTCTTCAAGGACGAAGTCCGCGAACTAGGCCGTGAATTGGGCCTGCCGGAAGAACTAGTGGAACGCCAGCCATTTCCGGGACCGGGCCTGGCCATCCGTATTATCGCTGCTAGAGAATCGCAGGCCAAACCCCTCGCTTCCGCCGAAGAAGCCAAGATTCAAGTCTTCTTGGCCGAACGTTCACCGGACGCCCAGGTCCATTTATTACCAATTCGCAGCGTCGGCGTCGGCGGCGACGAACGCTCCCACTTGTCCGTCGCGGCCATCGAACACGGCAGCCTGACCGGCGATGAGTTAGCCCAATTGGGTACCGACTTGCCAGCTCATTTCCGCGATACGGTCAACCGGGTAATATATGCCTTAGGTCCACAGAAGCTCCATAACCCGTCCATTACCAAAACTCTGCTAACCGCCGACGTCCGCGCCCAACTCCGCTACGCCGACCGCATCGTGTTCGAAGCCATGCGCGCCGTCGACCTGCTCGGCGCCATCAAGCAGTTTCCGGTAGTATTAATTCCACTATCTTTTAACAAGACGGGTGAGCGTTCCATAGTTTTACGCCCCGTCACCACCAGCACCTTCATGACCGTTCAAGCCATGCTGCCCGGCCGTGACCTCCCTGACAACTTCCTCCAAGCCATTGCTAACCATATCCTGTCTGAAGTCCCCGGCATCTCCCAAGTCTTCCTCGACCTAACCAATAAACCCCCCGCCACCACCGAATGGGAATAATCTTCGTATAACAGGGGAACCTTGCTACAATGTAATCTGTTATGCAGCGATATAATCCGAAAGAGATTGAGCCCAAGTGGCAGGCCAAATGGGAAGCCGATAAGATCTACCAGGCCAGCGATGATACGGCCAAGCCCAAGAAGTACGTACTGGAGTACTTCCCGTACCCCAGCGGCGCGGCCATGCATGTCGGCCATGTTCGCAACTATACGATCGGTGATGCCATTGCCCGCTTCAACCGGATGAACGGCTACAATGTGCTGCACCCCATGGGCTGGGATGCCTTCGGTCTGCCGGCTGAGAATTACGCGATTAAGCACAAGATTAGTCCCCGCAAAGCCATCGACGACAACACCGCCCGTTTCAAACAGCAATTGATCCAAATGGGCTTCAGCTACGACTGGTCGCGCGAGATCGACAGCACCGACCCGAATTATTACAAGTGGACGCAGTGGTTTTTCCTGATGCTGTTCAATAAAGGCCTGGCTTACCAACAGGAGGCCTTAGTCAACTGGGACCCGGTTGACAAAACCGTACTGGCCAATGAGCAGGTCATCGACGGCAAAGCCGAGCGCAGCGGCGCCACGGTTGAAAAAAAGTCTCTCAAGCAGTGGTTCTTCAAGATCACCGACTACGCCGACCGCCTATTGGAAGACCTCGACGACTTAGATTGGTCCGAATCCATCAAAACCATGCAGCGCAACTGGATCGGCCGTAGCCAGGGCGCCGAAATCGACTTCAAGCTAGCTGATTCCGATAAAGAGATAAAGGTCTTCACGACTCGGCCGGATACGCTATTTGGCGCCACTTTCATGGTGCTGGCCCCGGAACATGGATTAGTAAAAAGCATTACGACTCCGGAGCAGAAAGATGCTGTTGAAACTTATGTAAAACAGGCAGAGGCCAAGAGTGATATTGAGCGCCAGGAAACTGAGTGCGATAAGACAGGTATATTTACAGGAGCTTATGCCACCAATCCAGTGAATAATGAAAAAATTCCTGTCTGGATAGCTGATTATGTGTTAGGAGGCTATGGCACGGGTGCGATTATGGCCGTGCCGGCGCATGACGAACGCGACTGGGAGTTTGCCAAAAAGTTTGACCTACCTATTACCCGCGTAATTCAAAATGACACTTCCGGTGATGAATGTAGCTCTGGCGAGGGAAGAATGATTAACTCTGGTGACTTTGACGGTCAATCATCGAGCGAAGCCCGCGAAAATATTGTGAAATTCTTAGAAAAAAAAGGCATGGGCACCGAGGTGGTCAATTATAAGATGCGCGATTGGCTGATTAGCCGGCAGCGCTATTGGGGTGCGCCAATTCCGATTATTCATTGTCCTAAGGACGGGGCGGTGGCGGTGCCTGAGGACCAGTTGCCGGTGGTTTTACCAGAGGTTGAGAGCTATGAGCCGAGCGGCAACGGGCGCAGTCCGCTGGCTAACGTGCCGGAGTTTGTGAACACGACCTGTCCGCAGTGCGGCGGCCCGGCCGAGCGCGAGACTGACACGATGGACGGCTTCGCTTGCAGCAGCTGGTACTTCCTGCGCTTCGCCGATCCGCATAATGACAAGCAGGCGTTTAGCAATGATCTGGCCAAGTTCTGGTTGCCGGTTGACGACTACATCGGTGGCGCCGAGCACGCCGTCATGCACCTGTTATACGCCCGCTTCTGGACAAAAGTTATGTATGATGAAAAACTTATTAATTTCCAAGAGCCGTTCACCACGCTGCGCAACCACGGCATGATCCTCGCGCCGGACGGCCGCAAAATGAGTAAGAGCAAGGGCAATACCATTGAACCCGATGACATCATTGCCCAGGGTTATGGCGCTGACAGCGTGCGCATCATGGAGCTATTCATTGGCCCGTGGAACCAGCGGGCCAACTGGAGCGTCGAGGGCATGGGCGGCGCCTTCCGTTTCTTGCAAAGGACTTGGACCTTAGTCCAGGAGTTCATCGAGCGGCCAGAGAAGGCTGGCGGTGAATCCCTGGAACTACGGCGGACCATCCATAAGACCACTAAAAAAGTCAGCGAGGATATGCTCGACCTGAGCTTTAACACTTCGATCGCCGCCCTGATGGAATGCGTTAACGAACTCTACCGTATTAAAGCCGCCGACAGCTATGCCTCTAGTGACTGGCCGCTTACTATTGCGACACTTTTGCAATTATTAGCGCCCTTCGCCCCGCACATCGCCGACGAATTATGGAGCCAAATGGACCATAATAGATCCATCCATATAAGCGACTGGCCAGAGTATGACGAAAAATACCTGATCCTTGATACCATCACGGTCGTCATCCAGGTCAACGGCAAGCTGCGCGGTGAAATCCAGGTTTCATCTGATTCCCCAGAAGCAGAAGTGGTCAAAGCCGCCCAAGCCAACGAGCACGCCGCCGCCTTCCTCCACGGCCAAACCATCCGTAAAACCATTTACGTGCCAGACAAACTAGTTAACTTTGTCATCTAATTCTACCCTTGAGAAAAGGGGCGAATCTTGTTAAGATAGGTGTAAGTTTGTTAATTAACGAAAAGGATACGACCGCCCCATGGGTAAACCCAAAAAGCGAACCAGTCCCCGCAAAACCGGCACCCGTCGGAGTCATTTGGTGCTCAAGTTGGCCCGCAAGGTCAACGCTACGTCACCTGTCAAAGTCCACACTACCAAGCGCGAGTCCGCCAAAGTCGCCTAGGCTTCCGGCATCGTAGGGAAGGAAATTTAACAATATGGCCTCGAATCGTCACCTCGGTCGCATCATCGCCCTGCAAACGCTCTACGAACAAGAGCTGCGGCAGGAAGCCGCCGACGAGACATTTTATATTGACGAAGTGCTGGAGCGTAATATTGCGCGCTACCGCGAGATGTTGAACGATGTGACGTTTATTAAACAGCTGGTGGCTGGCGTCAGCAAGCAAGCCGCCCAGCTCGACGCGACCTTGCAGCCGGTGGCGCCGGAATGGCCGATCGACCAGATCGCCCGGATGGATCGCCTGGTCTTGCGCATCGGCTTGTACGAACTCGAAAACGAAGCCGATGTCCCGCCCAAGGTAGTTATCAACGAAGCCGTCGAGCTGGCCAAAGCCTTTGGCGGCGACAATTCCTCGCGCTTTATTAACGGCGTGCTGGGCACGCTGCTGCGCCAACGCGAAGAAGCTGGCGCTCCGAAGCCAACTGCTAAGAAACCAGCCAAAAAACCGGCAGCCGCCAAAAAGAAGCCTGCTGCTAAAACCCCTAAAAAAGTCGGTAAAAAGTAGGCGTCCAGTATATGAAGCGACCTAAACCAATCAAAGGCTTTCGCAATAAACTGTCGCTGAAGCGTCGGCCGGTCATCGATGAAGTCGTCCGTGAAACCACCTCTGGTGGTATCGTCTTCCGGCGCCACGGCGACAAGCAGGCCGTCCAAATCCTACTGATGCAGGACGCCAAACACCGATGGACTATCCCCAAAGGCCACGTCGAACCGGGCGAGGAACCCAAGCAAACCGCCGAGCGTGAAATCCGCGAAGAGACCGGCCTCAAAGAGATGAAAGTCTACAGCTGGCTTGGCAAGGTTAACTTCCGCTACCGCCGCAACCATACGCTAGTACTGATGACCATGCACATTTACCTCGTCGAGGGCCGGGGCAACACCGACAAGCTTCATCCGGAGGACTGGCTTAATGATATTAAGTGGCTGCCGGCGACCGAAGCCGTTGACAAGATCGCCTATGACGATATTGGCAAGCTCATCCTGGTCAGTATGAAAAAGATTCGAGAAGGAAAGCTATAGAATACTTAACACGTTAAGCATTATGGATACCGCTACTTATAACTCCTTCGCGCAAGATGAATTGCATGTCACATTCAATGACATTGAACTGTTGATTACGGCCTTCACGCATCGTTCATATCTCAACGAGCATAAAAAAACCGTTCAGCAGCACAATGAGCGGTTGGAGTTCCTGGGCGATGCCGTCTTGGAGCTGGTCGTTACCGAATACCTCTACGCCAACTACCAAGAACCAGAAGGCATCCTGACCAACTGGCGCAGCAGCCTGGTGCGGACGGAGAGTATTGGCGCGGCTGCGTCCAAGTATGGCTTCGAGCCTTTGCTTCGTCTTAGCAGGGGTGAAAAGCGCGGCACCGAGCGCGGCCGGGCCCAGATCCTAGCTAACAGCTTTGAGGCCGTGATTGGCGCCATCTACCTGGACCAAGGCTATGACATTGCCAAGCAATTTATAACTGAGAGCATCCTCAGCACCTTCGAAGAAATTTTGGCCAGCGGCTCCTGGATGGATCCCAAATCCCATTTGCAGGAACTCGCCCAAAGCCGCGAGACCGCCACGCCGGTCTACAAGGTCATGAACGAAGATGGCCCTGACCACGACAAGCTTTTTACCGTCGGTGTCTATGTCCACGACAAACTGCGCGGCCAAGGCACCGGACCAAGCAAACAAGCCGCCCAACAGCAAGCCGCCGAAGCCGCCCTGGCATACTACCGGCAAATTAAAACGGGGACTTAGGTTTGACAACAGGGACGGTTATCTGTAGAATAGACAGGATTATCTTTAGTAAATCTAATGTAGGATAAGAAGAGAGTTTCACAGATATATGTTAGCTATTCGTATGCAACGCACCGGCCGCCGCGGCCATGCCATGTTCCGGGTTATCGTCCAGGATTCACGGCGGACGCCGACCAGCGGCAAAGTAGTTGCGCGGCTCGGCAGCTATGACCCGCACGCCAAAGCTATCATCCTTGATAAAGAAAAGGCCAGCTTTTATCTCGAACACGGTGCCCAGCCCTCAGAACGGGTCGCTCGTCTCCTGAAGAACGAAGGCGTCAAATTGCCGGATTGGGTCAAACTCTCGGCTGACAAGGAGCGCACTGTCCGCAACGCCGACAAACGCCGCAGCACCCGCCCGCCCGAACCTGAAGCACCGGCAGAGCCGGCGGTCGAAGCCCCAGCTCCTGATGAAACTGCTACGCCCGAAGAAGCCGTTGAAGAAACGCCAGCTGAAACTCCGGAAGCTGCGCCTGAAGCTGAAAGTACTGAACAGCCTGTAGCCGCAGAATCTGAGGAGACTGCCGCTGAAGAACCAAAAAAAGCTGACGAAGCATCCCCTGCCGAAGACGCCGTTGCCAAGTAAGCAGACATACCGGTTTTGGTTTGCCAGGGTTTGTTATAATTAATGTACTGTTAAACCTAATCCCGGAGGGACTGCCACATGAGTGAAATTGATCAACAGTTTATAGAATACGTCGTCAAATCGTTAGTCGGCAAACCTGATGCTGTGCAGATTGAGCGGCGTATTGACGAGAAGGGCGTACTGCTGGAATTAACTGTCGACCCTGAAGATCTCGGCCGAGTTATTGGCAAACGCGGCGCCACTGCCCAATCGCTGCGGACTTTGCTGCGGGCGCTCGGCACCAAGAATGACGCCCGATACAATTTGAAGATTATTGATAACGGTCCGCTTGACAAGGGTCGCGGCGGCGAAGACCGGCCCGCGTCCGACAGCGGCAAACCGGATGATGGCGGATCGCCTGATAGCCGTGGCGACAATAACAGTGATGAGTCAATCGTTAATGAGGCGGTTGATAGCGCTGCCCGTGGGGAGGCTGAGGCTGGCACGTCGGCTGACAATGAGTCCCAGCCTGAAGAAACCGCGGCCGAGGAAGTTCCTGAAACAGCCACTGAGGAAACGCCGGCTTCATCCGAGGAAGAGCAAGCCAGCGACCGCTTGGCCCAGACCCGCAAGGAACTAGCCGATCTCGATGACCTGGACTTGTAAACCTAATCTATAACAGCTATACTAACAGTAGTCATTCAGACTGTACATTAGACGACAAAAACAAACAAGCTCGTTTGCGAGCCATCCCCGGATGGGAGCTTTATGTGACGAAACGACCCCAACTAACGGGGTCGTTTTGCTAGAATACAATTATATATGAAAATCCAGATTATCACCTTATTCCCGGAGATGTTCACCGGCGTGTTGCGGAGCAGCATGCTTTGGAAAGCCTCTGATCGCGGCATCGTGTCGTATGAGTTGCTCAACTTGCGCGATTTTGGCCTGGGGCCGCGCCGGCAAGTTGATGATACGCCGTATGGCGGCGGCGACGGCATGCTGCTGATGATGGAACCGTTGGTTGCTGCTATCGAGCAGGCTAAAAAAGCGGATCCGACAGCCCAAGTTATATTGCCGACACCGCGCGGCGAGCAGTACAAACAATCCGACGCCAAGCGCTTAGCTGCTAGCAAGACCGGCCTGATTATTATCTGTCCGCGCTACGAGGGTTATGATGAGCGGATTACCGAATGGGTGGACGAGAGTTTTTGTGTCGGCAACTATGTCTTGACCGGCGGCGAGTTGCCAGCCATGGTGATCTTGGATTCGGTAGTACGGCTATTGCCCGGCGTTTTGGGCGGCGAAACTTCCGCCGAGATCGAGTCGTTCCAGCAGGACGACCACACCGTCGAGTTCCCGCAGTATACCCGTCCGGAAGATTTCCAAGGCCTTAAAGTACCTGACGTACTGCTCAGCGGCCACCACGCCGAGATCGAATCCTGGAGAACGGCGCAGAGCCAGAAACCCCAGGATAAATAGTTATTTATTGGTTATCGTCGGCAAACTAATTGTGAAGCGAGTGCAGGTTGTGTCAGATTTTACCCGGATCGTACCGCGAAAATCCTGCGTGACATACTGCTCAACAATTGACAGGCCAATACCCAGCCCCTCAGCCGGGCTGTGTGGTGGTGTAAAATTCATCAAATAGACGCGGTATCAGCTCGGCGGCAATGCCACCAGCGCGATCCGAGACCGTTATAGTAAGCCGGTCGTCCTGTTTTGCCAGGCGTACTTTTACTACTTTGTTTGAGCCAGGGCTGGTCTGTGCTTTGTAGGCATCAATGGCGTTTTTGACTAAATTAGTAAAAATTTGCTGGAATTTAACCGGGTCACCGCGCAATCGGCAGCCTGGCAGGGAGACGATTTCCAATTTCACACCGTGCTTTCTAGCGAGGGGCGCTATTACACGTTTCAACTGGTTGAATTGCGGCTGCACGCAGAATGCCGTCACTTTGCTCTGCCGGCAGACTTGCGACCTGGCCGCTTCGACATAACGTTTGAGAAGCTTCATGTCACGCTTGGCCTGGCGGACGGCGATTGACTTGTGGTCGCTTGATTCGAGGTTGAGCAGGGCGGCGGTCAATGGGTTGCTGATTTCGTGCAGCATGATAGCGCTCATCCGGCCTAATTCGGCAAACCGTTGCATCTCTTGCAGCCGCTCGATCGTAAACAGTTCTTGCACCACTCGGTCCCTTAACTTTTAGCGACCGCCGTCATTGATATAACCTCAAGCTTGTAGCCGATACCATGTACTGTCCTAATAACCGCGTAATCGAACGGCTGGTCAAGCTTGTCGCGCAAGTGCTTAATGTGAACGTCGATGGTGTTGGTCCATAACTCTTCGGCCCCTTGCCAGGCATAGCGCGTCAGCGTCCGCCGCGTCACGACTGAGCCGGCATGCTCCATCAAGCATTCCAGCAGGGAGAACTCTTTACGACGCAGGGGTACTAGCCTGTCTTCGCGTGTAACCTCAAAAACTTCGCGGTCAAGCACGATGTCGCCGACGATTAACTTGGCGGCTGGCGCCGGTCTTTGCTGATAATTGCGGATCAGCGCTCGCATGCGGGCTTTGAGTTCGCCCAGGCTGAATGGCTTGGTCAGGTAATCATTGGCACCTGAATCGAGCAGGTTAACTTTAGTCATAGTATGCGTGTCGGCCGTCAGGACTAAGATTGGGGTCTCCAGACCTTTGTCTCGCCATTGCCGGCAAATGGTAGCGCCTGGTACGTCGGGCAACCCAAGGTCGAGCAAAATGATATCGTAGTGGCCGCTATCGGCCTTGTAGAACGCTGCCTGTCCGGTCGGCGCGATAGTTAGATGATAGACAGTTTGTAAAGCTTGCTTGAGAGCGCTGGCTATACCGCGGTCGTCTTCGACGAGCAGGACTTTGGGCAATATTTGCACGGTACCCATTAGTATTGCGCATAAAAATTAAATCGCTATTAAAATGACACATTTTTTACGAAAATGGTATTTTATGCTTAAGCAGAATAGCGCTTTTGGACTTCGGGCCAATTGACGACATGCCACCAGGCCTTGATGTAATCGCCGCGGTTGTAGGTGTAATCTAGATAGTAAGCATGCTCCCAGACGTCCAGGCCGAGCAGCGGTTCCGGTTCGCCCTTGTTGAGTGGTGAGTCCTGGTTAGGCGTGGTGACGATCGACAGGTCTGGTTGCAGCCAGGCCCAGCCGCTGCCAAAGATAGCCAGCGACTTTTCGGTGAAGGCGTCCATGAAACTTTGGTAGTCGCCATACTTGGCCTTCAGAGCGTCGGCCAGTGGCCCAGTCGGCTCATGGCCCCCGCTAGGAGACATCCAGACCCAAAAATTCGTGTGGTTATAATGGCCGCCGCCATGGTTGCGTACGGCGGTACGGATCCCTTCAGGTACGCTGTCGAGACTGCTGATCAGTTCTTCGATGGATTTGTCTTGCAGGTCGGGTGCTTTCTCTAGGGCGGCGTTGAGCTTGTCCACATAGGTCTGGTGGTGCTTGCTGTGGTGCAGCTCCATGATGTCTTTACTGATGTACTTGCCCAGTGCGTCATAGCCATAAGGCAGATCTGGTAGTGTGAACATGAGCCCCTCCTTTTTTACTATTGTAGACCTGCCGGGGCCATAGGTCGAGTAAGATTACTAACAGAGGCGTAATCTTTATAAGCTTGCCAAGCAGTGTTATAATTAAATGCCTGAAAAAGTAAATAGGAACCATGCAATTATGAGTAGCGAAGAACCTCCAAAAGACAACTTGGCAGATGAGGTTGACCCTGATATAGAAAGGTTTGATTATGAAGGCGGAGGCCAAACCCGCTATTCATCAGCTGTACGACGTGTTTTAGCCGCAGAAGTAGAGGCTATACCTCCAGCCGATCCTACTGAGTTAGCTATAGAAGATATGTATAGTGAGGGAGCACCCATCCGACCTGAGCCAGAGAACTATTTCAGAGCTGCCTGATACTTTATTATTAATCTCCTCTTTTCTGTAACCTCCTCTGTAATTCTGCTATCATTAGAGCAATGCCGCGACAGAAATTATCTGAATACCGGGCTAAATTGATTCTCTCCCAGGCCTTGAAACTGCCTTATACCGGCTGGTCGATTGACGCGCGTAAAGCTTTAGGTGAACAGCTGCAGGCCGCCGTTTCACTTGGCGGCAGCTTTGTTGTTAAAGTCGACGAAGGCGTTAAGGGTCGATTCAAAAAAGGCCTAGTGATCTTAGATGTTAAAGTCGATGATCTTAATCAAACCGTCAAAGACTTAAGCACCAAGGGCTACCGCTGGCTGATTGTCGAGCCAATGATTGGCCATGACCAGTCTAGTGAACGTTATTTAAGCTTATTATCAGAGAGGGAAGGGCTAGTACTCAAATATGCTGCCAGTGGCGGAGTGGACATCGAGCAGCATGCTGAGAGTATTGAGGAGGCGCGGCTGGATGACCAAGCTGACTGGCAACAGCTGGCCCATAAGACCGGCCTTAGCGCTGAGCAGTTACGGCGGCTGGCGCGGGCCTTTCGCGATAATTATTTTGTCTTCATGGAGATTAACCCGTATCTGGTGGGTAAAGCCGGCCTGCGAATCTTGGATGCCGCCGTTGAGGCCGATGATGCCGCCGAATTTTTTGTCGACAGTTGGCGGGCCGCGGACTTCCGCCGCTATACCAGCCAGGAAATGACACCCCAGGAGCTGGCTGTCCAGGAGCTGGACGCCAATTCGCCGGCCTCATTGAAGCTGAGCGTGCTGGAGCCTAATGGCAGCATCTTTCTACTGCTATCGGGCGGCGGGGCTAGCGTGGTAGTCGCCGATGAGGTCTACAACCAGGGTTATGGTAAGCAGCTAGCCAATTATGGCGAATACAGCGGCGACCCCAACACCGAGGAGACCTATACCTATACTAAGGCCGTGTTAGAGCTATTGCTGCAGTCATCGGCTGATCGCAAAGTATTGTTTATCGGCGGGGCGGTCGCCAACTTTACGGATATAGCCAAGACGTTTGCCGGCGTGATGCGGGCGATTGACGAAGTGGCCGACCAGCTAAAAGACGGCCAAGTTAAGGTTTTTGTCCGGCGCGGCGGACCAAACCAAGAACAAGGCCTGGCCAAGCTAGAAACCCTGCTCCAGAAGCATGGTTTATTGGGGGCCGTGCACAGTCCGGCAACGCCGTTGACCGCGGCCGTGAATGAAGCCCTGCGGGAGATACCTCATGAGTAGCCTGGCCGAACTTCGCGGTTTAAAACCGGGCGTTATCGCCTTGGGAAACCACCAGGGCATCATCCAATCCATGCTGGACTACGCTTACTGTATTGGCCAAACGGAACCAAACATTATCGCCATTGTAGGCGGTGGGCGCAAGCAGGAACGCTTCTTCTGGGGGCAGGCCGAAATAATGGTGCCGGTCTACGCCAGCCTGGCGGCGGTGCCAGCTGAGAAGCGCAAACTAGCCGCCGGTCTGCTGAATGTCCAATCCGCCCGGCGGGTGCTGAGCGGCATGCGCGAAGCCTTTGAGCTGCTGCCGGAATTGCGGGTAGCCAACATCTTCGCCGAACAGGTACCCGAGGCCCATGCTTTAGCAGTGGCCGAAATGGCTGCCAAGGCTAATGTGTTAGTAGCCGGTCCGGCCTCGGTCGGCGTGTTACTGCCGGGCTTGATGAAACTTGGCGCTATTGGCGGCACTCAGTATCCGCAGTTGGTTTCGGCTGGTATTTTCGTGGCCGGCAACACAGCCGTGATTTCGACTTCCGGGGGCATGGTCAACGAGCTGATACATATTGTGACCAGCAGCGGCCGGGGCGTTTCGTTCGCCATTGCCCTGGGCGGCGATCGTAACCCAATTACCACGCCGGCTGAGGCCTTTTTGCTAGCCGAAACCGATCAGGCGACCGAACAGATCGTTTACTTCGGCGAACTGGGCGGCGAGGACGAGTATGCCATCGCCGAGTTAATAAAGAAGGGGCAAGTCACGAAACCTGTTATCGCTTACGTTGCTGGCACGGTCGCCGAGCTCTTCGCCGAGCCGCCGCAGTTTGGTCACGCCAAGGCTATGGCCGCCCATAGCAATGAAACCGCCCGTGCCAAAAAGGACGCGCTACGCGACGCTGGCGTGATGGTTATTGACGTATTCGCAGATTTAAGCGCACAATTGTCAGGAGGCAATACTATGGAACAGGAATCCCAACCCCACAAATCAATCGAACAACGGCGGAAGAGCCTCATTGTCAGCCGGATTTCCGGTGACGTTAATGGCAATGTCCAGCTGCTTGGCAAGGACCTATTAGAGACCGTTGAGGCCAATAGCCTGGCCGGCCTGTATATCTCCTTGCTGCTCGGCAAACAAGTCGAGTCGGCCAAAGTGATTGACTTCACTGATTATATTTTACGCTTGCTGACCGACCACGGACCCTACGTATCGGGCGCCCTGAATACTATTGTGGCGGCCCGGGCAGGCAAAGATCTGGCTTCCAGCCTGACGGCCGGTCTGTTGACTATCGGCCCGCGGTTTGGCGGGGCGGTTAACGCGGCCGCTGACGCCTGGTTAGATGGCGTCAGTCACGACAGCCAGCCCAAGGAGTTCGTGGCTAGCTTTAAGTCCAATGGCGGTATCATACCGGGTATTGGCCACAAGAAGTACCGCCTGGATATGCCTGATCCCCGCGTCAAGGGTCTGGCTAACCAGTTCAGTGGCAATAGTAATGGCGACCGCTACCTCAAGTTTGCCCGTGAGGTCGAAGCGGTCACCAGCTCTAAAAAAGCCAATCTCATCCTTAACGTGGACGGTACCATCGCGGCCATTATGCTCGATTTGCTGGAATCGGAACTTGATTATAGCCAGGAACAGTTGCAGGAGCTAATCAACATTGAATTTTTTAATGCCATTTTCATTCTGGGACGTTCGGCTGGCTTGATGGCGCACTACCTTGACCAGCGGCGTAATGACGAAGGCCTGCTACGCCTGAGCGAAGACGACGTGACGTATTTACCCTAATCATGAGTAGAGCGCTTTTTGGAACTGATGGTGTCAGGGGATTGGCGGGCAAATATCCATTGGATAAGTCGGGGGCCGAGCAGATTGGCCGAGCCGTCGGCGTGCAATTCGCCGAGACAGGACAGAGCATCGTGATTGCTAGCGATCCGCGCGAATCATCAGCGGGCTTAGTCGACGCATTGATTAGTGGGCTGACCGGCGTGGGGGTAAATGTAATAGCTATCGGCGTCTTGCCGACTCCTGGTTTGGCTTATGTGACACGCGAAGGTGACGAGTTCGTGGCCGGCGTAATGGTGACGGCCAGTCACAATCCGTACGAATATAATGGGGTCAAAGTTTTTGATAAAAATGGCGACAAACTGAGCGACGAAACAGAAGCCGCCTTGAACCATTTAATCGAGAGCGATATCGCGCCGCGCGGTTCGGGCGAGGTGACAGAAAACACAGTGTTGGTTAAGCAGTATGAGGATTTCCTGGTTGATAGTGCTGCCGGCTTGGATTTCGGCGGGCTGAGCCTGGCCGTGGACAGTGCCAATGGCGCTGCCAGCGGTATTGCCGGCCGGGTTTTTGAACGGCTCGGGGCGCGGGTTACCACCATATTTGACAAGCCAGATGGCCGCAATATTAATAGCGGTTGCGGCGCCACCCACCCGGCAGCATTGAGCCAGGCAGTTATCGACAAAAAGCTCGACCTAGGTGTTGCCCTCGACGGCGACGCCGACCGGCTGGTAATGATTGACGACCAAGGCCGGGAAGTCAATGGCGACTACTTGCTGTACCTGCTCGCAACAGCCCGCTCGCTCAAAGGCGTGGTGGCGACCGTTATGTCTAACTTTGGCCTGGAGACTGCCCTGCGCGACCATCATATAAGCTTAGAGCGGGTCCAAGTTGGCGACCGCTACGTGCTAGAGGGCTTGCGGCGCACTGGCTTCGGTTTGGGCGGCGAGCAGTCCGGACACATTATCTTCCCGGATTTAATAGCTACGGGTGACGGCTTGTTAGCGGCCGTCCAAGTGATACGAGCTCTTGAGGACTCAAAGCGGAGCCTGGCCGAGTGGCGCGACGAAGTCAGTCTACTGCCGCAAGCCTTGGTGAATATCAAGCTTGTCGACAAAGGCCTGCTAGACCAACCCGGCATCCAGACCTATATCCAGAACCAAGCTGGTCTGCTGGCGACAGAGGGGCGGTTGCTGATCCGTCCGTCCGGTACGGAACCATTGGCACGGGTCATGGTTGAGGCGCCGGACGCCCGGGTGGTAGCCGAGCGTGTCGCGGCCGAGCTGGAGAACCTGCTCAAGGAAGCGGTGGCATTAAAGAAATGACCGACTTTCCGAACAGCTTCGCGGACGAAACCAAGCCTGTACCGTCAGTCGGCCTCGGCCAGCCAGCCGTTGAAGCCGTCCAACAGCTAGCTGCTAAAGGCTATGAGGTGCATTTCGGACTGACGCCAGAGCTTGCCCAGGCACTTACGGTGATGGCCCGTCAGCCGAGCATCCAGACGTATTGCCCAAATGATTCAGGCCGACGTTTTACTAACCAAGCAGCTGCTGGGCATTGGCTGGCGAAACGGCGCGGTATGTTTCTTCTGCTGAAGCGGACAGATGACAGCAAGCTTCGTTTAGCCGGTTATGGCTGGGCGGGTAACGAAACAAGTTCTCTCGTACCAGGCGGCGAGACGACGTTCGCGCTCCGCGTCGGCGAGGCCGGGCAGGGGCAGGGCCTAGCCACCCCATTCGCCTGGCTAATCGTGGCTGCCTCGGCCGTGCTCTATGGCGCCCAAAACATGTGGCTGGAAACCTGGGGCTCCAACGGCGGCGCGGTCCATGTCTATCATAAGATTGGCTTTATAAACGTTGTCGAAGTGCCCGGCCAACGGCCACTACCAGACGGTAGGGCGGTTGACGACAGCCGAATCTACATGTCATTGCCTAACGATCTGCTGCGCGCTACCAACACATGAAACCTGTCACCTTGAAAGGTATTGTCACCCGCTTCAAGGGCAATGGCCGCAAGCTCGGCTATCCGACCGCTAATTTAACGACAAAAACTGACTTGAAGGATGGCGTTTACTTCGGTTTCGCCAACTTGGTCACCTGGACAAATCATCCGGCAATTATTTTTATCGGCACGCCCACCACCGTCGGCGACACCGACCACCGGGTCGAGGTTTATTTACTAGATATCCCTGACCAAGATTACTATGATCAAGGATTGGAAGTTAGCCTCGAGACCTATCATCGCCCTAACCAGACATTCCCTAACATCAAGGAACTCTTAAAAGTCATGCGAGCCGACGAAGTTAGCGCCCGCCAGTGGTTCAATACTCGAGCTTAGTAGCGGTAGTGGTCGGCCTTGAAGGGGCCGCCCACGGGGACACCGAGGTAGTCGGCTTGTTTGGCGTTCAGGGTGGTGAGCTGGCCGCCGAGGGCTTCGACGTGCAAGGCCGCGACCTTCTCGTCAAGGGCCTTGGGCAAGCGGTAGACACCGACTTTGTATTCCTTGGTGTAAAGCTCGATCTGGGCCAGCACTTGGTTAGAGAAGGAGTTGGACATGACGAACGAAGGGTGGCCGGTGGCGTTGCCAAGGTTAACCAGGCGGCCTTCGGACAGCACGATCAAGCGTCGGCCGCTGGGCATGGTGTAGAGGTCGACTAGCGGTTTGATGGTCTTCTTTTTGATGCCTTTGAGCTCGTTGAGCTGCTTCATCTGGATTTCGTCGTCGAAGTGGCCGATGTTGCAAACGATGGCGGTGTCTTTCATGGCCTGCATGTAGTCAGCGGTAATGATGTCCATGCAGCCGGTGGCGGTGACGAAAATATCGCCCTGCGGCGCGGCCTCGTCCATGGTGACGACTTCGTAACCTTCCATCAGGGCTTGCAGGGCGCAGATCGGGTCAACCTCAGTAATTAGCACCCGGGCGCCAAAGGCCCGCAGTGATTGGGCGCTGCCTTTGCCAACGTCGCCGTAGCCGGCTACGACCGCGACCTTGCCGGCGATCATGATGTCGGTGGCGCGCTTGATGCCGTCCATCAGTGATTCGCGGCAGCCATAAAGATTGTCGAACTTAGACTTGGTGACGCTGTCGTTGACGTTAATGGCTGGAATCTTTAGCGTGCCTTCCTTGAGGAATTTGTGCAGCTGCTTGACGCCGGTAGTGGTTTCTTCGGAGACGCCTTTAATTTCTTTGAGCAAGTCCGGGTGCTTGTTGTGGACCAGGCTGGTTAGGTCACCGCCGTCGTCCAGCAGCATATTCGGGCCTTTACCGCCTTTGAATTCCAGGGTTTGCTCGATGCACCACCAGTACTCTTCTTCGGTTTCACCCTTCCAGGCGAAGACCGGCGTGCCGACTTGGGCTAGCGCGGCCGCGGCCTGGTCCTGCGTCGAGAAAATATTGCAGGATGACCAGCGGACCTCGGCGCCCAGGGCCTGCAGGGTCTCGACCAGCACGGCCGTTTGGATAGTCATATGGATACAGCCGGCGATGCGGGCGCCCTTGAGCGGCTGCTGCTTCTTGTACTCGGCGCGCAACGCCATCAGGCCTGGCATTTCCTTTTCGGCCAGGGTTACTTCGGTACGGCCCCATTCGGCCAGCTTCATGTCTTTTACTTTGTAATCATGCTTTGCCATTTATAATTTGATCTCCTCATTAAAATTATCCCGGTAACGATTAATAATCTCCTGCTTGGAAAAGCGCTGCTGCGTGCCGTGTCGCTCGACGATAAACGAGGCCACCACCGCGCCCAATTGCCCCGACGCACGCACGTCCCATTGTCGCAAGTATCCATACAAAAAGCCAGCCCGCCAGCCGTCGCCGGCCCCCGTCGGATCAACCACGGCCTGCGGTTTGGCAATGCCGATTTGGAGCGGTTCTTTTAGGGAAGTGCCGTCAATCGTGGCGCCGTCCTTGCCGAGGGTAGTGACCATGAGCGGCAGTTTGGTCTTGAGTTTGTCGGGCGTAGTACTGACCTTTTGGCAGAGGACGCTTAATTCGTAGTCGTTGGTCAGGAGTACTTTGGCGGCCTCAATGCCCGCAGCCAAATCGGTGGCCGGGTCGGAGACCTGCTGACCGGGGTCGTAGACTAACCGCAGATTCAGATCCCGGCATTCTGCAACTTGTCGATTCATGGCCTCCGGGTTGTGGGCCGAGATCACCACCACCGCCTCTTTGCCTTGCCATGGTTGGAAGCTCAATGATTCGCTGTCGCTCATAGCGCCCTGGTAAAAGCCGCCCACCTGGCTGTCTTCGCTATCCGTAATTACATTGAACGACGCTGTCGGCAGCTTGCTAAAGTGAATATGCGAAGTGTCTATCCCCAGGTCATTTAATGAGACCACGTAGGCTTTAGCGTCCGGGCCGACTGAGCCAACCAATACCGGCTCTTCGCCGAGCAGGGACAAGTTAAAGGCGATATTAGCGCCGATGCCCCCCGCCGAATCTTCCAACTTGTCCAGCAGCATGCTGATCGACAGGGCATGCAGCTTGTCGGGCTTGATCAGGTCGCGGTAGCGGCCCGAAAAGTTCATAATCCGGTCAATCGCGATCGAGCCGCAGACAACAAGTTGAGGTTTACCCATGCCTGACTAGTATATGGCCCAGCGGACAGCGGCGTCAAATTAGGCGTCTACCGTATATTTGCCTAACTGTGCATAATGGTGTAATTATCAAACAGCTGATATAATATTTTATCATGACATCTGAGAAAAGGCCGCCAGCCTCTCTGGAAAATGAGGCGGCAGTTGATGACTTGTATCATTATTATCGTCAGCTACCCCCGAACCCCGCCCTTATGAAGAGAGTGGTGCACCCGTTGATGGCGGGGGCTCTGACTTTGTCAGGTTCGCGCCACATGTTTGAAGGGGACACAAGAGAGACTCTTGAGGGACATTTTAAAAATGGCGGCCAGGTTCTGCTCTCATTTGAGCATGCTACTATCCTTGATCCCTTTGCCATGGCTGGAGTGGTTCACAAAGAACGGTCCCTACGGCCCATAGAAGGCAATTCGGTGATTGCCGCCAAGGCCGAAGCCTTTAACTGGCATCCCGCGGTAGCCTGGTTTCTGGGGCACGCCGGCGCGAAACCGACGTTTCGTCAAAAAGATTATGAAAACCTTAGTCTTAAACCGCACCCTGATGAGGCTACCGTTAAACAGTTAATTCGCTGGGCCGGTGACGCGCTTGTGGAGACGGCCATCGAAAATATTAACCAGGGCCGCAACGTAGCTTTATTTCCCCGCAGTGAACGGCGGGCTAAAGGGGACGAGGCGCCGATAACTGCCGACAGTTTACGGCAGGGTGTCGGCAGAGTAGCTTGCGGGATCGATCACCCGGAGAAGGTGTTAATAGTGCCGGGGGCAGTCGACTATGGCCGCGGCTTATTACGTTCTTCGGTTGTTTTCGGCCAGCCGATGGCAATTGAAGCGGAATATGGACCGGCATTTATTATGTCCGTGTTAGCCCCCCGCATGCAGCGAAGCCGCCATATGGCCGCAGAATTATCGGCAGGCAGACAATAATTAAAACTATGCATACAGAACTTTATTCTCCGGAGGCCAATGCCGTATTGTATGACAAGCTGAGAGACATGGCGCTGCCGCATGTCGAAAGATCGGATGGCCAGCTGAAGATCTTGACGCCTGATACGGACAAGCACCCGTCCCAAGCGCTTGGAGTTTATCGGACCGAAGGCAAACTCGGGCCGCCTGACTTTATAGAGTTTGTCGGCCAAAAGGCCATGCCCAACTTTGTCGAAGAGTCGTATGCCCTGGTGGACGGCACGCAAGGCGGACCACCGGTACGCCAGGAGGCCCAAAGTTTGCTTCGGGCCAACCAGAGCATTGTTATAGCGACTGACCACGATGACGTTACCAGCCCGGCCTATCCTCTGGCGGGGTTTACCAACTCTTTGCGCAAGGCTAATATGTCTCTTCCTCAGACGGATAGATTGCCCTTCAAGGCGGGCATAATCGTTAGTAAGATGCTATCTGTCTTAGGCTACGAAGTTTATGGCCAAACTATACCGTGCATGCAGGTTCTGGAAGCGATGTGCGACCGGGTTTATTTGAGTTATCCGCGCAGCAAGACTTTTCTTGAATCCGGTCTGGCCGAAGCGCTGCCGCCTAACCATATACCCGAGCATAATGATAGGCTGAAAGGTGATATTAAGCAGTGGATGGCGCTCGGAGCGGTAGTACTTGGTGAATCCTTGCTGGCTTCGACCCACGGGCGCGAAGAGGACGGTAATGTCCATACGCTGCGCCGTGTTACCTATGGCTCGGCGGAAATGGTAACCCGCGACAATATCCATTTGCTGCCGGTAATTGTCGGGCTTACCGAAGCCGACCGGTATATGCAGAGGTTTGGCCCGTTCCAACAGCTGGCAAGCTGGGAGGATGTCCACCCGCTGCACGAGCGGATGGCAACTGCCCGCACCGAACGCAATCGCGCCAATGGTTCCAACGTACTTTGTGTCTATCAGACGGCAGAACAAGCTGAAGCGGAACGGCGGCTTCAGGAGCGGTGAGCGGCCGGCACTTCTCGGCGGGCCAAGGACTCGCAGGCGGCTTTGGCGTCGGCGTAACGCATCTGCTGCGGCGGGGTTTTTTGGGTCCAGGCGCTGGGACCGCGCAGGGCGCCGATAACGCCGAGCTCGCGAGCGACTTGCAGGTAGCGGATGGCGTCGATCACCACGCCGGCGCTGTTCTCGGAATCTTGGACGGATAACTTGATGTCGGCCGTAACGGGCGCGTTGCCGAAGCCGCGCAAGCGCAGGTTGAAGTAAGCGACCTTATTATCCTGCAGGTACGGCAGGTAGGTGCTGGGGCCGGCGAACAGGCTGTGCTTGGCAACGGGGATGCCGCGCAGGTCGTTCTGGGCGCGGATGACGTTTTCTTTGGACTTCTTCTTGGAGGCCAGGCGCGACTGGACCATCATGTTATTAAAGTCGGTGTTGCCGCCGATGTTAATCTGCTGGTGGAAGTCGACGACGAAACCGCGGTCAAAGGCTAGTTCCTGCAAGACTTGCGACAGGATGCTTGCCCCAAAGGCGCTACGCATGTCATCACCGACGATGGGCAGGCCGGCTTTAATGAACTTCTTCTCCCACTTGGGGTCGCTGGCGATAAAGACCGGGATGCAGTTGAGGAAGGCGACACCAGCGTCAATTGCCGCCTGGGCATAGAACTCAGTGGCTTTTTGCGAGCCGACCGGCAGGTAATTGATCAGGATATCGGCGCCGCTGGCCTTGATGGCCCTGACGACATCAACTGGCTTGGTCTTGGCGACACGGAATGACTCGTCCTCCGGCTGTTCCAACATGTAATCTGAAACACCGTCCAGCACCGGACCCATCTGGACAATCGGCCCAGCCGCCACCTTGGGCATAAAAACGCGCGCGCAATTGGGTTTGGCGAAGATGGCTTGTCCGACTGGCTGGCCGACTTTACGCTTATCAACGTCAAAAGCCGCCACGACCTCTATATCTGTTGGCGCATAGCCGCCAATGTCTTCGAACATCAAGCCCGGTACTTCCTCGTTACGGTTCTTTTTGTAGTAAGCGAACCCTTGGTACAAGGCCGAAAAACAATTGCCAACACCGACGACGGCGACCTTGATGCTGGTTTGGGGATTCTTCATGATGAATGTCTGGAACTAACTAGTCAGGCCATTGTAACAAAGCGGCCGTCGAATTTCCATTATTGCTAGGCTTTTGATACGTATGGATTATTGGCCAGGTAAAAGCGCCACGGCACAGCCTGGCCTTGGCTGAGGCCAATGCGGGTGGTTTGGATGATTTTATCCCGAGCCATGCTCTCAGTCTCTACCAGTCGTAGCGGTAATTCACGCAAGTCATGACCATTTAATTTTCGATCAATCCCAAAAGCTTGGCAGAACTTAGCCGGCCCGTTAGTCAGCTCAATGCCTGCCCGCCCGCCCCGTCGTTTAGCCATGTCGCTTTCACCTGCTAGCGGTTCGACCGCCCGGATTAAGACTGCCGCGCCATGCCCAACCGACCCGACCACCACATTGCAGCAGTAATGCATGCCGTAGGTGAAGTACACATATAGATGACCATAGTCGCCGAACATCACCTCTGTCCGTGGCGTCCGGCCCTTGCAGCTATGGCTGGCTACGTCTGTTTGATCATAGGCTTTTGTTTCGACAATCCGGGCCCGCAGCGTTTGGCCGCCAATCACTCGTTCCAATACGCAACCTAGTAGCCGTGGTGCCACCAGCTCGGCCGAAGTATTTAGAAAATCCAGCATAACAGATTGAGTCTCATACTATACCAATAGTATCATCCTAGCTGGCAGCGATGTCTTGTAGGATTCGCCTAGCGACTTGCTTGACAGTCGTATCGAGCCGGCCGTCATTATTAAAAATGGCGTGGGCTAACTGACGCCCGCCGTCCAATTCCGGTCCATATTGCTTCATCCGGTCAATAATGTCAGCGTCAGAACTATGGCCTCTCGTGAGCATGCGCTGGTAGGCCGTCTCCGGGGACGTTTCAATCTGATAGATGCACGCTCCATGATAGTAGGCCGTAAAATCTTCCATAAAGCTGGCCTTGAGGACAATTAGCGCGATTTGGCCGACTGGCGGTTCCCGTAAGTGCGGCGCACCGTATTCAAAACCGTAGTAGGTTTTTTTAACGACAAAGCTGTCAGTTTGCTTCTGGTCGGCAAAAGCTTGCTGGCTGACGAAGATATGATCAAGCGTCGCGGCCGATTCGAATTGCCGGCGCGGACTGGTAGCGACTGTCGGGTTAACATCGGCAATCCCTAGCTTTGATAATTGTTCGGCGACCGATGATTTGCCGGCACCGGAAGGGCCGAGCAGGACCACGTTAAAGGTATTTTGATCGAGCGACTGGGTTTTTAGCACTTGTGCATGGGTATTGATAAGATTTTCGGAGGCGCCCACCTCCCAAAACTACCATCGCTACGTCACTCATAAAATGATCTAGATCACGCTTTGGTATGCAGATAATAACGTAATCCGCGTTCGCCACTGCGCATGACGGCATGATGATTGTAGATAAAGACCGGGCGTAGCAACGGTGTTAAGTAGTTCATCCAAGCTTTCGTCGTTTGCACCCGCCAATCTATTTCGATCGTGGTACGCCCCGCCTTTTCACCCAGCTGGCAGGTGACGGTTCCGCGCAGGTCTCCGTCAGAATGAAGCGTTATTTGCCTGTCAGCCTCGATTGTGCCGATAACTATGTCACTGTTTAGGCGGTAACCCGTCGGCGAGCGCCAGGTACAGCTGAAGGTGCTGCCAGTCAGGCCATCAACCAACCGCATATTATGTACGTTACTTAACTGCGGCCACCACTCCTGCCATGAAAAAGGTATGCCAGTCAGGGTTTGCCATACCTTTTGTCGGGGTGCCACCAGGTTCCATGTCGAATGAAAGTTATAGAGCGGCGTCTTCACTAGCTTAAGCGGCTGGAGCAGCCGGGCGCTGCTGCTGGTAACGGCGTGAATATTTATAAACCAGGGCTAGAACCAATGTAATAGTATAAAACAGCCAGACCCCGCGGAACCAACCATGGCGCAGCTGTCCACCTAAGCGCAAGCCATGATACAAGATTGTTAGCATAGCCACGTCGCTGGCATCAGCTACATAATGCCACCAAGGACGCTTGCCGTAGATGCGGCGCAATTCGAACGCCAGGAAGACCAGCAAACTGGCCGTACCCAGTATTGTCACCCAGCCTAACCCCGGCGCGACGTAGCTCTCGTAACTGTGAGGTGGAAAACCATAACTATCGCGGAGCCGCTGGTATATAAGAATGCCCGGATGCAAGCATATCAAGCCTAGCACGGCATAGCCAGTCAATCGGAAGTAACCGCCTAAAACGCTGCTATCCAAGTCCAGCCGGTCGCGCAAAACTACCGCCACGTAATGCGACCACATAATACTGAAAGCCAGCAGCCCTAATAAAGGGAACAGCTGGTAGGTATTGATTGGCAGGATGTGCCAGCTATAATCCTTGCCCCACGCGGCAATGGCTATAATGGAGACGATAGCGGCTAAACTCCAGGCGGCTATGAGGCTGTAGCGATCCCTTAGGGTGGTTGATAACGGCCGCGACAAGGGCTTAGTTTTTGACATAATATTTAAAAACGCGTATCATAGTTAAGTAGCTTAATTAATAGTAACAGATAGCCTATGAATCTACCAACTTATATGGCCGGAACCGTCCAAGCAAAAGCTTATCGACTGTTACGAGAGCATGTCTACGCGCTACTTGAACGGTACGAGCTAACCCCTACCTATTGGTCAATGCTTGGTATCATCATGCAGGCCCGCGACGGTGTCCGCCAAGCCGAGATTGCTCGTGAGCTACATGTCAAAGCGCCTTTAATTACGATTATGGCCCGCGATTTACAGAAGCGAGGGCTTGTTACTAGTGTCCAAAACCAATTTGACGCCCGTGCCAAGCTATTAGCGGTTACTCCAGATGGCAAAAAATACATCAAAACTGTCGATTCTAACTTGAATAAATCGCTCAGTAGGTTGTTATCTGGCTTAACGGAAAAAGACCTGGCTACGTATCACAAAGTTTTGATGACAATTATCACAAGCGATGCTGTTATAAAAAAACAGGGGTGAAAACAATAAGTCTGTGGAAAAGCTGAAAATTCGCTTGCTAAATTTTTAGTTAAGTAATTTAATGTAATTACAACTATTAGTAATGGCTATAAGAGCCAAGGGGATGAACTATGAACATAAGAAAGAACGAATCAGGCAATGCAGCTTATATAGCTATTGCTGTCATCGTCGGTTTGGTTATCGGCTTTGCCGGAGCTAAAGTGGCCGATAATAATAAAACCACCAGCAGTACTAGCAGTACGTCATCGGCTCCATCATCTGGTACCAAAGCCGCTGATTTGCGGTCTGACCTAGTAACCCTTGGCGTGGAGCACATGACTTACACTGACCAAGCCGTTGATGGCGCGCTCGATGGCAGCCCCAATGCTTCGGCCACCGCTGCCTCGTTGTACGCGAACGGCAACGACATCGGTACTGCTGTTGGCAGTGTCTACGGCAAATCAGCTGAGGCGACTTTTGACAGCGTCTGGAAGTTACACCTTGACCAGTTTGTCGCCTACGCCGTAGCTGACAGCAAGGGCGATGCTGCCGGTAAGACAGCTGCGCTGGCTTCGATTCAGACCAACTACACCAAGCCGCTGGCCCAGTTCCTGGCAAAGGCCAACCCCAACCTGCCAGAAGCCACTTTGGAGGCAAGCTTAGGTGACCACGTTGCCATGACGGCTACTATGATCGACGACCACGTCCAGGCTAAGTACACCGATGAGGCGGCTGAGTTGAAGATGGCTAACAAGCACCTCGAGGGTCTCATGAGTACTTTGGCTGGCGGCATCGTCAAGCAGTTCCCAGCTAAGTTCCAGGACTAAAACTCTAGGACCTTGGCATAACCAAACAGCGGGTGAGGGCAAGCAGCCCCGCCCGCTTTTTGTACCAACCTGAGGCGTGAACTATAATAGGAAACATTAATGAGACAGGAGGCGCTATGAAGCAAAACAAAGGTTTACTAATTGGAATGGCGGTAGTTATAGTGGTCGCGCTCATAGCGGTGATTGCTGTCAGCGGTCACAAATCTTCCAATACCAGCCCGACGACTACTAAGAGCAGTAGTTCCGCTAACACTAGCGGGGCTGTAGCTACGACTGCTGTCAATATCCAGAACTACATGTTCAGTCCTATGGTTATCAAGGTGAAAGTTGGCTCTACCGTGACCTGGACCAACCAGGACCAAGTACATCACACCGTTACCGCTGACACCGTCTCGGCTGACGCGCCCAACGGACCGTTAATCGGCCAGGGCGAAAAGTACAGCTTTACCTTTAAAAAAGCTGGTACTTATACCTTCCACTGTATGCCCCACCCGTACATGCATGGCACGGTAGTCGTTACTAATTAGAATTGTTTGGGAATCGCGTGTTGATAACTTTAACTGACACGTTGGGTCATTGGCGCAAGGGCGTCCGTCTCTATATCGCGGTGGCGACGCTAGTCGTGACGCTGGAGACGTGGTGGTGGGCTAGCGCTTCGTACAGCGGTACGATACTGTTCGCCACCAGGCTGGAGGAGGTTTATGCCTGGCTGGCGCTCGGCCTTTTAATAATGGCTGTGGCTATTGGGCCGGTCTATAGCACCTGGCCCCGTTTGCCGCTTAAGTCAATCATGTTTGATGCTAGGCGGCTGATCGGTATCAGTGCTGCCTGGTTCGCCAGCTTGCATGCCACAATTGCTTACGTGGCGCTATTCAATTCAGCTAATCCGCTCGATCTGCCACGTAATTACCAGCAATCGTTCGGCTTGGCAGTGGTCGGTATCATTATTTTGTTGGTCATGGCTTTTACCTCGTTTGACCGGGCGTTTCGCGGTATGGGCATCTGGTGGTTTCGTTTGCACCGTTTCGTCTACGCAGCACTACTGGTGAGCCTGCTGCACGCTTTCATGATTGGGGTCCACGCTACCGGCTGGCCGGAATTGATCGCCTTAAGCGTCGCGGCGTTGGTTATACTCAGTTTGCACGTTTATATCGCTTTTATCCGGGCCGAACGACCGACGATATGGCAAATATTGGCTATCAGCTGTACGGCATTACTGTTGGTAGTTATCTTTAATTACGGCTATGGCCAGAAACTGGGTTACAATCCGATCGAAGGCCGGCATCAACATCATCAGAAATGAAAAAACTATTGCACATAGCCAGCCTAACACTTAGCTTGTTGCTAATGGCCGGTTTTGGCACGACTGGACTGGCGGCCGCCCATGTCCTCAAGCAGGACAATGGTACTTCTGGCGTCCTGCATATTCCGCCGGAAGATAATCCCCAGGCTGGCCAGCCGACCGAGCTGGATATAGCTTTCGGCAACCAAGCTAATGCGTTTAGCCTGCAAGACTGCGTTTGTAAGGTGATGATCAAAAGTAATGACCAGGTATTGCAAACTGTTCAGTTAGAACCATATGCCAGCGGCGCCACGCTGGATAGCAAAGCGACCGTGCGATTCCCAGCGGCCGGCGTCTATGACGTCATTATTAGCGGCAGCGCAAAAGACGGTAGATTCCATGCCTTCCAACTTAATTATCTGGTACGCGTAACGGGAGTTGCCAACGCGCCTGGCACGAACAATGGCGCCTCAGTAATAATTATCAGTGCCGGTAGTTTGATAATCCTGGCCATGATCGCCTATAGTGCCGTCAAAGCTGGCCAGCGCTACCAGCGCAAACCGGCAAAACCGCCCATTAATAAATTAAGGAGGAAGAAGCCATGATTATAAAAAAAATAAGCAGTTGGAGCGCGGCTATAACCGGATTAGCCTTGTTGCTGCCGGCACTGGCTAGCGCCCATGTCATCGTGACGCCGTCGCAAGCCGACATCGGCCAGGAGCTGGTTTTTAATGTCAGTTCGCCCAATGAGCGACAAACGCCGATCGTCCAAGTCAAATTGGACATCCCGAGCGGTGTTAGCGCAGTCGTCCCGACTGAGGAGGACGGTTGGACTATCAGCACCACTACTAGCGGCTCTGGCTCGGATGCCGAGATTAGTTCGATAACCTGGAGCGGCGGCCAGGTTCCGGTCGGCCAACGCGCCGATTTTGGCTTTGGGGCGCAAGTACCGGCTAAGGCTACTAGTCTCGACTGGAAAGCCTACCAGACATATGTCGATGGCACCGTTGTTCACTGGGACCAGGCACCGAAGACCAGCGATGACGCCACAGGTAATGCCGGGCCGTTCTCGGTCACCAAAGTCGCTAATGATTTGGCCGCGGTACCACCGAAGGCGGATAGCTCCAATAACACCCTACCATTGATTATTGCCAGCCTGGCGCTGGTTGTCGGCGTGGCAGCATTCTTGCAGGCCAGCCGTTAATTCCGGATATTGGCTGGCTGGATAATTCTCTTGCCAGTAAGATTTTTCGAGATCCGGTAGTTGCAACACACCGCCACTCTAGCGTACATATCCTTAAAAACAAATAAAGTATTTAACATGCTGAGTATAATTGCGGAATCCGGCCCACTATCCTATATACTACGTAACATACTAAGTAGCATAAGGAGTACTGTTATGGCGCCAGAAGATACAAATGATAGTAACGTGCAACCTTCGGCGGATGACGCCTTGCAGCCCCAGGCTGGTACAGTTAATCCCCAGCCGGGCCAACAGCCTTTGCCGCAGGACGGTCCGCCACCGACCGCGCCGCCCGATGATGTCCCGGCTAATCCCATTCCGGCCGACCATCCGGCCACTGATTCTGGCTTAGATGCCCAGGCAGTCCAGGATGCTGGCGTAACGACTGCCTCAGGCGTGGATGCCCAGACCGAGACGCCCGCCGCCGCGCCGCCAAGCCAACCAGTCCAACCGCCAGCACCAGCTGATGGCCAAGAACCCACGACTCCCGAGCCCACTGTCGGCTAGGCATTTCAACTTCAAGACAGCTCGACTCATGAGAAAAATTTACGGCTTCTTTATGGTCAGCCTCGATGGCTATTTCGAGGGGCCGGACCATGACCTGGGTTGGCACAATGTCGACGAGGAGTTCAATCTCTTTGCTGCTGATATGCTCCAGAACAGTGGTGTCCAACTGTTTGGCCGTCGGGAGTATGAGCTGATGTCCGGCTTTTGGCCGCGATGCAAGCCCACCTCTGGCCAGTCCGGCGACATTGCCGTGGCGTCTTTGATGAACAGCCTGCCCAAAATTGTATTCTCCACCACTCTCAAGAGCGTTGATTGGGGCGGCCAAACTGATAATATCAGGCTGGTCAAAGATAACGTGGCCGCTGAGATTGCCAAGCTCAAGCGACAACCCGGCAAAGCCCTCGGCGCCGGCGGCAGCAACCTCTGTGTCAGCCTGATCGAACTGGGCTTATTGGACGAAGTCTATATTATGGTCAATCCCGTGGTTATCGGCGCGGGCACACCTTTGTTCGCTGGCCTCCAGCAGCCACTGAACCTGAAGCTCACTAAAAGCCGTGAATTTAAGTCCGGCAACGTTTTGCTTTATTATAAGGTTATTAAGGATAAGGAGGAGCTATGAGCGACGTGCAATTGGATGTGTACCTGTATTTTAAAGGTAATTGCCGGGAAGCGATGGAGTTTTATAAAGGAATTTTCGGCGGCGAACTGACAGTGCAAACCTACGCTGATGTTCATGCTGCCAATGAAGAAATGAGCGAAGACGCCATCATGCACGCCCGCCTGGAGGGCGGCGACATCAAGCTGATGGCCAGCGATACGCCCAAAGCCAGCGCGATTGCCGCTAAGGTCAGTCTGTCGCTGGGCGGCAGCGATGAGCCCCGTTTGCGCGAAATATTTGGTAAGCTCAGCGAGGGCGGCAAGGTCTTTGCGGAACTCAATAAAGAATTCTGGGGTGACATCTTCGGTTCAGTGACCGACAAGTATGGCGTTGACTGGATGGTCAACATTACTGCCGCTACTAAGTAAAGCTTACTGCTCGACGAAGGTCAGGGCGAAGCCTGCCCGGCCTGCCCGGCCTGCCCGGCCAATGCGGTGGACATAGTCGCCGTAGGAGTTGGGCGCCGAGTAATTAACGACGTGGGTGATGTCTACAACGTCGATGCCGCGGGCGGCCACGTCAGTGGCGACCAGGACTTTAACATCGTTGTCCCTGAAACGCTTGAGGGCGCGCTGGCGTTGGGCCTGCGAACGGCCACCGTGGATGGCGTCGGTTTGGAAGCCGCGGTCTTGCAGCTCTTTGGCTAACCTTTCAACGCTGCGATGAGTGTCATCGAAGACCAGCGTTTTGCCAACCTTTTCGCGGAGTAACAGGTCGTGGAGCTTATCAATTTTTTGGCCGCGGCCGCTGTAGGTAACGACGTTCTGCTCGACATTTTCGCTGGTGTCGCCGGTTTTGACGACGATGTGAACCGGGTCGTGGGAGAAGCTATCGATGATGGTTTTGACGCGGGCATCTAGGGTAGCCGAGAAGAAGAATGATTGGCGCTCGGTGGCCGTCAGGTTGAGGATGTGGCGAATGTCGTTAATGAAACCCATGTCCAGCATGCGGTCGACTTCGTCAAGAACGGTGATATTGAATCGGCTTAGCTTGAGGGTGCCTTGCTCGGCATGGTCTTTGACACGACCCGGCGTGCCGATAACGATGCGGGGCTTGGCCCGCAGGTCGCGTAATTGCGGTCCCATGGCGACGCCGCCGATTAGGATAGCGCCGCTGAGGCCGCTACCTTTAGCGATGCTGCGGCACTGTTCTTCGATCTGTTGAGCCAACTCACGGGTTGGTGCCAGAATCAATGCTGACATTTCAGGATGAATCATCAGCTGGTGCAGGATGGGCACGGCGAAAGCCGCCGTTTTGCCGGTGCCGGTGTTGGCGATACCGACAACGTCAGTACCGGCCAGGCCGATCGGGATCGTCTGGTCCTGGATGGGTGAGGGACTGATAAAGCCTTTGGCCTTCAGGTTGGCGTCAAGTAATGGCTGCAGGCCAAAGTCCGAGAAGGTATGCTTGGGCACGTACTCGGCTTGGTCGACCGGCTTGGCGGCCTGGACAAAGCGGGCCGGGTTAATATATTCTTTTTTACCTTTACGGCTGGCCGGGCGGCCGCGATTGGGCCGATGTTTATAGCTATAACCACTCGATTTGTATTGGGAATAAGACATAAAAAATGAATCCTTTTGTTTAGTACGTTAGTAATCGATTGTCGGAATGAAATCGAGTTACGTAGTTACTAAGTCGGATTCATTAAAACAATATCTTAATTCTAGCATAACTAATATCAAAAAGCAAACTTATCGGATTAGTCGGATTAATAGGGGCAGACTTTGGTGATAGTCTTGGATTGGACAGCTTGGGCGTCCTGGACCAAGGCGTGGGTTTCCCAATAAGACTTGCTGGTAGAAGTGGCGCGCTCGTCGCCTGGAAACGGCGGGCTGCACGGGCCGACCCAGGTATCATGGACTTCGTAATTGCCCTCGGCATCCTGTTCCAGGATGATTGTCAGCTTGCGGCTGGGCGAAGGGTAACGGTTGCGGGCATAGCGCGAAAAGACGGTTTTTTTGGTCGGCTGGGCGTAAAAAATGGTGTCTTTCTCGGTGGTCTCGACGATGTCGGTGTTGCCGATAACGCGGCCCATATCATGTTCGATAACCACGCGCGGCCCGGTAAGTTTCATTGGCAGCACCACTTCTTTGATGAGGTTGATGACGTATGGCTGGCGGCTTAGGTAATGCCCGGCCGCAGACGTAATAAGATCGACATAAATTTCATAGCCGGTCGTAGATTCGGTAATTAGATACTTGTACATTTGTCTGCTCTCTCATCTATTAGTATACGCTAAAACAGCGGTGATTGCGAGGGTTTGCAATAAATTTCATTGTTGCTACGGCCCTAATTACTTGATTCTAAAAGCATCACACAAACTATAAGCGAGGGTTATAATGGCAGATTTATCAGGCAAAACGGTCGCGATACTAGTCGATAATTATTTTGAAGAAGCTGAATCCATCGGACCATTAAAAGCACTTAAAGACGTTGGCGCCAAAGTTGAAGTAATTGCCGCCGAGCCAGAAGATGGCAAGGTGCAGGCTATGAAGCATGTTGAGATGGCCCAGACCCTACCTATCGACAAAATCTTAGACGAAGCTAATATTGACGATTATGACGCCTTGATTTCGATGATGGCTGCCTAAGTCGAGGGTGATTTTCGCAACTAATTAGTTAGTCGGTTACAATACGTGTATGCAATCGACGCCTCATCCCGGGGAAACCCATAAATCTCAGCGAGCGGGCTGGCTGCGGGCTGCGGTTCTAGGCGTTGATGACGGTATAGTCTCGACGGCCAGCTTAATGCTCGGTGTCTCGACGGCGTCCGCTAGCCGCTCGGGGATATTAACGGCTGGTATTGCTGGGTTATTTGCCGGCAGCTTATCAATGGCTGTTGGCGAGTATGTCTCGGTCAGTTCACAGCTTGATTCTGAACAAGCCGATATTGCTATTGAAAGCCGCTCTCTAGCCGCGAATCCCAAAGAAGAGCTACAAGAGTTAGCTAATATATATGTACAGCGGGGGTTAAAACCGGCTTTAGCCCAAGAAGTGGCCCAGCAACTACATGAGCATGACGCCGTAGCGGCCCACGCCCGTGACGAGCTCGGCATCGACCACCAATCATTAGCTAACCCGGGACAAGCGGCCTTGGCCTCGGCGGTGTCTTTCGCGCTCGGTGCCTTCGTTCCAATTCTGGCCACCGTGCTTACCACCGGCGGCCAGAATGGCTGGGCCATCGTCGCCGTATCATTACTTGCCTTGGCGATTTCGGGGGCAGTCGGCGCCTACATTGGCGGTGGTCATAAAGTCCGGGCCGCGGCCCGTGTCTTCTTGGGCGGTGGCGCGGCCATGGCCGTGACTGCCTTGATCGGCCACCTTATTGGTACTCACATCTAGATTATTATGGCGGAGTTATTTGTTAACCGTAGACATATTAGCGTAGCGCAGCCCGGCAGCAACCCCTTGAGGCGCGGCCTCGTCAAGGCGTCGTAGGTCTTCGTCGGTTAAGTCTATATCAGCGGCGGCAATGTTCTCTTGGAGGTATTTAATGTGCTTAGTGCCGGGGATTGGTACGATGTCATCGCCCCGGGCTAACACCCAAGCCAGGGCTTTTGCTGTAAGTATTTCGGCTCATCAGCCGCATCACCACTTGTCACTATTAGCACCCCAGGCCGGCAATACAAAGATTGGAACAACTTATTCTACCTGCCTGACATTAAAATGTGCCACGACTAATTTCCGCCGAGTTGCAGCGAATCATCGCCGGTTAAGGCTATCTTAACTTTCCTGTAAGACGGATAGGATATTTCCGCTGGGGTCTTTGAACCAAGCGATATCCGGGCCGTGGTTGGCGGCAATGCCGCGGGCAATGCCCTTGTCGTCAGTCATATCAGGGTATTGTTCAAAAGTAATGCCCTTGTCCTTGAGTTCCGCGACGGCCGCGTCAATGTCGTCGACTGAGAAGTTGAGGATGGTGTAGGTAGCAGCTTGGTGGTCTTCTTTCGGATAAACAAAGATGCTTAGGCCGCCCCTTAGCTTTAAGCGTAGGCCCATCGGCCCATCCTCGACTTCTACTCCCAACGTTTGGCTATAAAATTCTTTGGCGGCGGCCTGATCCTTAACCGAAAACCCGCTAAACGCCTTGCTGTCTTTAAGCACGCCAATGTCCTCCTTAAATTACTTTCAGCATACCAGACTGTGCTGGCATGCTGAAAGTGTAAGTCAACTCGATCGGTGACGCTTAGTTAGGACTGTTCCAGCCCCCACTTGGCATCGGTGGCAAACCATTGGAACCCATAGTGTAGATCAGCGGTGAGCCGTGTATGATCTCACTAGGTACTGGTGAACCGCCTGTGTAAGCATTTATGCTGAGAGGCCATGACCCCGCGCCGTCGTTAATGATCGGGACACCGCTGAGGGTTTGTTTCCCAGCCCCGTTTCCGTTGGTGAAAGTCTGTTTGACACCATTCAGGTAGATGCCGTACACCACACCTGCGCTACCGCCGCCGTTGTTCGTGCAGATGCTAAGCGTGTTCCAGGTGGACGATGGAATATCGTGGAACCAGGCAGTGTTAACACCGCTGCCGAACGATATCTGGAATTGGTTATACCCAGCGTGATCGGAACGGATGCCGAACCACCAGCCTCCAGTTTGGGCTTCCCAGTCCTTTATCTGAGCAAAACCGTACCAACTATTAGATGGTACCTTCGGTACATTGACGAGATTTATCGGTATCGACGTGCAAGTGGCGAGTCCATTCTTGTAGTAAGCACCTGTTTTGTCGTGATCACAACCGATAGAGGAACAAATATCTACTCGGTAATGGCCGTCACCGCCCGGATTGCAGGATGACGTGAGGTTCATTCGAAGCTGTGAAGGGCTATCAACGGCGTAACAGTTTCCAAACCTACTCGGAAAATTGCTTAAGCTACTATCAAAGGTGCCATTAAATACTAGTGTACCGTTACCCGCTCCGCCGCCAGTTCCACCGCCGCCGCCAGCGACAGTTACCGAGGTGTTAGCGCTGGCCGTGCCGTTAGCGCCGGTGCAGGCTAGCGTATAAGTCGTGCTGGTGCTGAGGGCTCCGGTGCTCGCCGTGCCACTGGTGGCCTTAGCGCCGCTCCAGCCGCCGCTGGCCGTACATGAGGTGGCATTGGTAGAAGACCAGGTCAGAGTCGAACTGCTGCCAGAATTAACGGTCGTAGGATTAGCGCTGAGAGCCACAGTCGGCGTGCTTGTACCATTCGTCGTGGTGCCATTCAGGGTGTAGGAGTTAACCATAAAAGTGCGGTTGCCGGGAAAAGTACCATTAAAACCGCCATTAGAACCCTTGGCGCTGATGCCAAAGTAGAGAACGGTCGGCTTGTTAGCCAGTGCCAGGGTAATGGTCTGGTTGGTCTGGGTGGAAGCCTTGCTGACGCTCCACACCTGGTTCGCTGGCGAACCGGTGGCGACGAACATGGTGTTGTAACCAGTGTTGACATAAGACACGTTAGCGGTCAGGGAAGAGGCCGTCGTGTTAGCCGGCAGCGTCAGCTGGTACATGGCTACGTCACTGGCGTGATAGCCAGTGTTGCCCTGATTAAACTGCAATAGCAGATGGTGATAACGGTTGTGCTTCAGCTGGGCGGTGGTGCCGGAACCTAGGACGTACTGGAAGGACTTCCAGTCGTTGGTTGAAGTGTATTGGGTGTCGGCATGGCTGGCTACGAGGTAGCCGACTCCAACGATGGCGAAGACCACGACGAACAGGATCGCCAAGAAGTCATGGGAAAATCCCTTATTATTTAATCTGCGCAATTTAAGCATTTTTTAATCCATTTTTATTTAATTACTATTGATGTGAATTATATATAGAGATTCTGCGCTGTCAAATCTAGGCTGTGGATAACTAAGGGGTGTAGAATAAGACGTAGCGTAACTAGGGGAGCCGTCCATGACAATTCAAGAGCTATTTATTACCTCTAATGAGGCCCTGGCGAAAGCCATAGATCAGATCAAAGATGACCAATGGGGTTTGGATATGCCCAAGGGTACTTCCACCAAGCCGACCAAGCTCAAGGCGGCCGTTCAATACCATACTTATGACGACGCCTGGGTACCGGAGGTCCTGGCCGCCAAGACCAAGGCAGAGGTTGGGGACCAGTACGAGTCCTTGCTCACAGCCGAAAACGTCAAAGGGAATTACGCTGAGTACAGCCAACGCGCCAACGACGCCGTCCGCGACTTTGGGGAGTTGGAGCGGGTGGTGCACCTGTCCTACGGCGATTTCCCGGCCGAGGAGTACCTGCAGCATATTATTAGCTTCCGGGCCTTCCGCTCCTATGACATTGCCAAGCTGATCGGCGCCGATACCGCGATGGCGGACGACTTTGTCCAAGCGCTACTGGACGAGTTCAGCCCGGTTATCGAAGGTTACCGTCAGATGGGCGTCTTCCCGCCGGCGCTTGACGTCCCCGCTGACGCCAGCCCGCAAGCCAAACTGCTGGGCCTGGTCGGCCGCGCCTAAACCCTTGTGATACTACCTGCAATATTGTATTCTATGTGTATGCATGGAGACCAAAACGAATCACCCTTATCAAGGCTAGTGACTCCTGCCGTAGATGCTGAAAGAGCCAAGTTTATTACTCAAAGCCAGGCAGAAGGTTTCAGGATAATCGAAATTAAACCGTCACCCGGCATACCTATAATCGTAATTGAAAATCCATTCTTTGACACTCCGCTGCACCAGGTTGTGGAGCTGCCATATGAGACGCCAGAAGACCAAGGATTGGTAGAGCAGGCGCGCGGTACATATGTTGAGCTCATGGAAAAGTACGGGCCGGAAAATGTCCGGCCGGCTAAACCGTCCCTCGCCGTGGCACTGGAGCATGGTAAGTTGTTCCCGAACGATCTTATTGTCTTTATGGTGCGCACCGAGCCTATAGCCTAGTCAATCACGAGAAGCTATACTAATTATGATAAGAGGGAGTTGTTCTATGTCAGTAATCAAGTTCGCGACACATTTATGGTTTGATAAGGAGGCTGAGGAGGCCGCCAAACTCTATACCAGTTTGTTTGAAGATTCAAGGATTGATAAAGTCACGTCCGCGCCGAAGAATATTCCCGATGTTGAAGCCGGCCGCGTCTTCATCGTCGAGTTAACGATTATGAGGCAGAAGTATATTTTTTTGAACGGCGGCCCCTCCTTCCCCTTCGACTCGCAAGTTTCGCTCTACGTCCTCTGCGATGGCCAGGCCGACGTCGACAAGTATTGGGACGCCCTGCTGGCTGACGGTGGCAAGCCCGTCCAATGCGGCTGGCTAACCGACAAGTTCGGCCTGTCCTGGCAAGTCATCCCAAAACAACTCGAAGAACTGATGGGCGGCGAGGACAGGGCTGCCGCCCAGCGCGTTACCGACGCTATGATGAAGATGATCAAGATCGACGTTGCTGGCCTGGAGCGTGCCGCCAAGAGCAACTAAATAATCAAAACCTGGCCGAATAGACATGAGAGATAAGCAAGCAGCTAAAACTTTTCCGCCTAACGAGGCGCTCGAGGCCTTTACGCCTTTCATTGGTGCCTGGAAGACTGTCGGGACGCACGGTATGATACCTGACACCACGCTGCATGGCCGGACGACGTTCAGCTGGCATGAGTCGGGTGCCTTCATCCTGGTGGAATCATCCATCGAAGAAGACGTCGGCATTCCGGTAGGGCTAGCAATAATAGGCAGTGACAACACGCTCGGTACCTACACAATGGTTTATTACGACCAGCGCGGCGTTTCGCGACATATCCAAGTGAGCCTGGAAGGTAACGTGATGAAATGTTGGCGTGACGGCCCGGAATTTTCCCAGCGCAACACCCTCACAATTTCCGACGACAAGCAAACCATAATCGGCAAAGGCGAGATTGCCAAAGACGGTTCAAGGTGGGAACAAGATCTCAACCTTACCTATTCAAAGGTCCTGACAGAGGATTAGTTCAAAGGTACCATACGATAGGGCGTGGCTGAGCATTCGTTACGAGGTTAGAAACAAATTGATCACCAACCCCGTTTAATATGCCATAGAGTCGCAAGGCAAGTGCCTCCAGGCAGTCGGCAATTTGCTCTGATGATTGGCGTATAGAACATACTTTGTTCCACTACTGTTCTTCGCTAGGTCAAGACCAGCATCGTCACGATGCAGTTTACTTCTTACTACTAATAACCGTAGTGTTAGTAGTAAGGGGTAAATAAGAACCTGCGAAACGTGTACGGACACTTTTTGCAAAGGGTGGTCAGCTGCAATATATTGGTTAACTTCCATTTTTGTTTCCGGTTGCATATAAATTAGTATCTCATATTAATCCCCAGCTAGTGAACAAAATTGTAATGCTTATGCTACTATTTGTATAAAGCATATTAACTTCGGGAGGCAAAAAGTGGAAAGTACATCATCAAACTTATTCGTGTCACTCTTTTTCATACATGGGACACTAGGGACGGCCATACTTGCATGGTACTTCTTGAGTCAGAAAAAAGCAGTCTTAAAGGACTTCGGGTGGGGAATGCTTGGCTATTCCTTAGGGCTCGCAGCTTGGACGGCGGTGGTCTTAACAAAACCAGATAACATCAAGCCGCTCATTTTAGCTGGTGTTATTCCATTCCTGTTAGCACATATTGCATACGCAAAAGCTGCATCAGTAAAACTTCCGGCTAAAGCCACTACGCTTTCGGCAATTGTTATCCTTTTGATTGCGGCAACTTTTATCGCTCGAACATTCTTCTACCCCTCAGCGCCCTACTTCTCAGACAAAGGTCTTCTATACTTTGGCCTACAGTCCGTACCAGTTGCTCTATACATAGCTATAATTTCAGTCAGCTTACTGCCTGCTATTCGCGCTGTAGCTGCTGAAATTAAAGACAAGGCAGTTAAATCAGTCATGGGAATTGGTCTTACGGTTCTCTACGTTAATTCCATAATCCTCGTAAGCGCCAAAGACGATAATCTGTTACTAATAAATGGCGTTGTGATGAGTGTGGCCCTTCTAATGCTTTGGGTAAAGGCATTAGGTACAGCAAAGGCTTAGAATTTAACGATTTACTAGAGCCTTCCGGTCTGAGTTTATGAGTAAAAGCGATGATCTTGAGATAGAACTTACGTACTTAGCAAAGCAGATACCTGTAGAAATTGTGAACGCTGTTGGACAGGAGCTGATCGATATTTACGTTCCCGAAGACGTTGATTTTCCCCAGCTCCGCATTCGTAAAAAAGACAATCATTACGAAATAACCAAGAAAAGTCCCTTTAAGCAAGGTGACTTGTCGGCTCACTATGAGGATACAATCCTCCTCAATGAGGCAGAGTATTGGGTATTGAGCCGAGTAAGCAGTAAAAAGCTTGAGAAGCGACGCTTTAGCAGCTCTGTTGGAAACTACATGATAGAACTGGACATATTTCAGGGTGATCTGACTGGCTTGGTGTTGATTGATTTTGAGTTTAAAACCTTGGAGGACAAAGCAGAATTCACGCCTCCGTTCTATTGTTTAGCAGATGTAACCCAAGAAAAGCTGATGCTAGGTAATCACCTAGCGGGTAAAACCTATCAAGATATTGAGCCGATATTAAAGGCATTCCGCTACAAGCCACTCTACTATAAAAAATAGCCTAGACTTCCTACGCCTTCGCGGTACCTTGTCCTTGTATGGAAAAGCAAGGGATCAAATACTGTCTGTATGCCCGTAAGTCCACTGAGAGCGACGAACGCCAAGCCATGTCCATTGACTCCCAAATCAAGGAAATGACAGCCATGGCCGAACGCGAAGGGCTACAGGTTACAGAAATCAAACAAGAGAGCCACTCAGCCAAGCAATCAGGTCAACGCCCGGTCTTTTTGGAGCTGATAGCCGAACTTCGCAGCGATAAGTTTCAGGGCATACTAACCTGGGCACCTGACCGGTTATCAAGAAATGCCGGTGACCTCGGCTCATTAGTAGATTTAATGGACTCAAATCATCTTGTCCATATACGAACCTTTGGCCAGAGCTTTAGTAATACGCCAAAAGAGAAGTTCTTGCTTATGATCTTATGTAGCCAAGCAAAGCTCGAGAACGATAACCGAGGCGTAAATGTTAAACGTGGCATCCGTGCTAAATGTGAAATGGGGTGGCGACCATGCATGCCACCGATAGGCTACTATAACCGTGCCTTCAATGGCGTCAAAGACATTGTCGAGGATCCTGAGCGAGCACCATTTATTAAAGAATTGTTTGAACGCATTGCTCTTCGGGGCGATAGTGGGCGTACAGTCAAGAAATGGCTGGACAAACAAGGCTTTACAACACGTTCTGGGGCACAGATCACTCTAAGTCAGCTCTACCTAATGCTTAAAAACCCATTTTATTATGGAGTCTTTGAATATCCGAAGAAAGGCGGCACCTGGTATGACGGCTCTCACCCAAAACTCGTAAGTAAAGAACTGTATGATAAAGTCCAGATCCAGCTTCAAGTACCTCGGAAGTCCAAGTGGGGCATGAAAGAGTTCGCCTTCAGAGGGCTAATCAACTGCGCTGGGTGCGGCTCGCAAATAACTGGCGAAGAACATTTCAAGAAACGTGTAGATGGCGGCCGGAATCGGCACGTTTATTACCACTGTACGAGGCAGATAGATTATGAATGTAAGGAACCCTATATCAAGCAAGAGGCGCTAGAGGAGCAATTGCTCGGCGTTATTGCAAAGCTTAAGATCGGCGAGGTGCATGTAACCGAAAAACTGCGCTACTGTCTAAAAGAATATCAGGATATGACCAAAGATCTTGCCATGAAAGGTGCGAAGGAAGATATCCGGACACAAACAGACCTACTGCATGCCTATGCGAGTTACTTGCTCAATAACGGCAATGAGAAGCAAAAGGCAGAGTTCTATAAAGGGCTTAGACTCACACTCCAGCTCCACGACAAACAGCTAGCAAAGCTGGACTAAGTAGCAAGAACAAGCTGAAATTAGAGCCGTATTTTAGGGAAATGGGATTCGAACTTACTCACCTCTGTTAATGAGTCTTTACAAAAGAAAAAGACCGTTGCATAGCAATACGGTCTATCTCTGTTATATAGCTGCTGGCTGGGGATGAGGGATTCGAACCCCCGATCGCGGAACCAGAATCCGCTGCCTTACCACTTGGCCAATCCCCACTACCGATGTTAAATTATAGCATATAATAGAGACATGACGACGCCGACAACTTTGCAGCAGTATCTCCTGAAGGAACTCAAGGACCATCCGGAGCAGTACGAGCTGGTGATGATGATGGCCGACATCGCTACCATCGGCAAGTTGATTTCGGCGCGGACTAACCGGGCCGGACTGGTCGATAGTCGCGGCTTGGCAGACAGCACTAATATCCAGGATGAGACCCAGGCTAAGATGGATATTTATACCAATGACCTCTGCAAAGAGTATTTGCGTAATACCGGGCTGTTCGCGGCGCTGGCCAGCGAAGAGGAAGCGACCGTCGTTGACCTGGAGAATCCAGCGGCGCGCTATGTCATCGCCTTTGACCCGCTGGATGGCAGCAGCAATATCGATGTCAATGTCGGCGTGGGCACGATCTTCTCAGTGCATAAGCGGCTGGATGGCCTGTCGGCGGCTGACGAGAAGCAATTCCTGCAGGCCGGCCGCGTGCAAGTGTTGGCCGGCTATGTCTTATACGGCTCCAGCACCATGCTGGTGTTCACCTGGGGGGGACGGGACGCACATGTTCACGCTCGATGTCGACCTTGGCGAGTTCATACTGAGTGATGACCATGTCAAGATCCCGGACGACTGTCCATATTATAGTTTTAACGAGGCGTATACGCCGTATATTTCCGACCGTGACCAGAAATATTTGGCGAAGGTCCGGCAGCAAGTGCCGAAGCTGCGTTATGTTGGTTCACTGGTGTCAGACTTTCACCGCAACATGATTAAGGGTGGCATTTATATCTACCCGGCCGTCGATACGTCGGGCAAAGGTGACTTCAAGCCTAAATTGCGGTTGAATTACGAGGCCAAGCCCATCGCCTGGCTGGCCGAGCAGGCTGGCGGCGCGGCTACGGACGGCAATAGTGCTATTCTGGATATATTACCCCGCGCGCTGCACCAGCGGGTAGCCGTGATTATCGGTAATAAAAACATCGTCAAGGAGGCGTCATGAATGAAGAGCAATTAAAAACCACCGCCCAGACCATGCTGGCCACCGGTAAAGGGCTGCTGGCGGCTGACGAGAGCAGCGCCACCGTCGCTAAGCGTTTCGACAGTGTTAGCATAGAAAACACTGAAGAAAATCGCCGTACCTGGCGTCAACTGCTGCTGGCCGGCGAGGGCAACCAGGAATTCATTAGCGGTGTCATCCTGTATGACGAAACCATCCGCCAGAAGGATGATAGCGGCCTGCCGTTCCCCGAGGTCCTCAAGCAGCGCGGCATTACCCCCGGCATTAAGGTCGACATGGGCGCAAAAGACCTGGCCTTGCATCCGGGCGAAAAAGTTACCGAAGGCCTGGACGGGCTGCGCGAGCGCTTCGCCGAATACGCCCAGATGGGCGCCGGCTTCGCCAAGTGGCGGGCCGTTATTACGATTGACGGCACGGAGCTGCCAACGACTGCCTGCCTGGTAGCTAATGCCCATGCACTGGCCCGCTACGCCGCTTTGGCCCAGGAGGCCGGCATCGTTCCCATCATTGAGCCGGAAGTGCTGCTTGATGGCAACCACTCTATCGAGCGTTGTTTTGAAGTCACCGCTGCCACCTTGGACTGTGTGTTCGCCGCCCTCAAGCAGCAAGGCGTGCTCCTCGAAGGGCTGATCCTGAAGTCCAGTATGGTGATTTCCGGCAAAGACGCCGTCGGCCGGGCTGACGTCCAAGCCGTCGCTGAGCAGACGGTCGAGTGCCTAAAAGAGCACGTGCCTAACAATGTTGCCGGCGTGGTCTTCCTATCCGGGGGACAGGGCGAGGAAGAAGCCACCGCCCACCTCGACGCCATGAAACGTCTTGGCAATCTGCCGTGGCCGCTAACCTTCAGCTATAGCCGTGCCATCCAAAACCCGGTGCTCAAACTATGGGCTGCCGGTGACAAGGACAAGGCCCTGGCCGCTTACCTGTTCCGCTGCAAGGCCAACTCACTGGCCGCCCAGGGTCAGTGGACCGAAGACTTCGAGAAGAGCCGTCCCTATTAGCCCAGCCAACTTTGGCGTGCTACAATAGTTAGCATTAACAATTCGTAAATATAAAGAGCGCAGCGAGAGACCTAGCTCCCCGACCTGCCAGCAACCTGCCTACCCTGGTGTTGGTGCTTCATCTAGTCCCGTTCGGGAAAGATATTGCGAACCTGTAATATCCTTTCCTTACATACGGGGGAAGGATATTTTTTATGACAAGCCAAGTCCAATATTTTACCAGTGAATCAGTCTGCGCCGGTCACCCCGACAAGATCTGCGACGCCATTAGCGATGCCATTCTCGACGCTGCCCTAGCCGAAGACCCGAACAGCCGGACCGGCATCGAAACTGTCGCCGGCGCTAACAAGATCGCCTTGTTCGGCGAAATTAAGACTAAATCCGAATTAAACTTCGAGCATATCGTTAAAGAAAAGGTCAAGGAGCTCGGCTATACCGTCAAGGAGTGGGGCTTCAGCACCGAATCCGAATTCAGCAATGACATCCACCAGCAATCGCCGGAAATCGCGCTGGGCGTGGACGGCGGTGACGAACTGGGAGCTGGCGACCAAGGCATGATGTTCGGTTTCGCGATTGATGAAACGCCGGAGTTAATGCCTTTGCCGGTTGCCCTGGCCCACGCCTTAGCCCGTCGGATTGACGAAGCCCGCCAAAGCGGTGACCTCGGCTGGCTGCGTCCAGACGGCAAGGCCCAAGTCACTATCCGTTACGAGAATGACAAACCGGTAGCTATCGAGAAACTGGTCTTGGCGGTCGCCCATGACGAAAAAGCTTCGGCCGAGCAAGTCCGGTCCGAGGCTATTCAACAGATCGTCACGCCAGTTTTAAAGCAGTACAAGCTGGCCGTGCCCAAGGACGAAAACATCATCATCAACGGCACTGGCCTGTGGCATATCCCTGGCCCGGAGAGCGACGCCGGCCTGACCGGCCGCAAGATCGTGGTTGATACCTACGGCGGTTACGCCCGCGTCGGCGGCGGCGCCTTCAGCGGCAAAGACCCCAGCAAAGTCGACCGCTCCGGCGCCTATGCTGCCCGCTACATCGCCAAGAACATCGTGGCTGCCGCCCTGGCTACCAAGTGCGAAGTCGGCCTGGCCTACGTCATCGGCCAACCGCGGCCGCTGATGCAGACTATCGACACCTTCGGCACGGCGACCGTCAGCGATGAAGAGCTCCACGCCTTCAAGGACAAACTCATCGACACTTCTGTTAACGGCATTTGTGACACCCTCGATCTGCGCCGCCCGATCTACTCGGCCACCAGCGCCTATGGCCACTTCGGCAAGCCCGACCTGCCGTGGGAACAAATCGCCAAAGCTTAGCTAGCCATCAGTTACAATAGTTAGATAATGGTATCTAAACCAAAAATCTCTTGGCAAAAGTTAACCCTCGTCAGCGCGGCGGCCGGTGTTATATACAATTCATGGCCGCTCGGCTACGTGCTTAATCCGGTGGTTGCCCGAAAGGGCTTGGCCAGCGAACTAGCCGGTCGTGGGCAGCCCTACGCCTGGCTGTTCACGTATGGTGACGTGGTCTGCGGCCTGCTGATGCTGGCGCTTTGCTGGCAATTGTGGTCATACCTGAAGCCCCCAGACAAGCGCCTGGCTGGCGTGACATTGGGCGGTATGGTGGTGTTCTGCGCCGGGACGATTATTGCCGCGCTCTATCAGGTGCATTGTATCGCGGCCTTGCAGCAGTGCCCGAGTTTTACGCGTCATTTCCTGACATTTATCCATGGTATTACCAGTGTGGTGGCTAGCCTCGGCCTGTTCGTCGGTCTCGCTAGCTTATTACGCCGAGAGCCCGCTAATCGCCTGCTGATGGCGTTAGTAGTAATATATGCCGGGTTGGGCAGTTGGACGCTGGTGATATTATTGCAGCAAGGCCAAGGCGTGCTTATCCTGAACGCCTTTATTACGCTCACAGGGCTCTGTTTAGCCAGCTACCCCTGGCTTTTTTACCGCGCTCTTGAGCCGCTATTCAGCCAAAAAAGTCCAGGTCTTTAAGCTCGTCGGGCAGGAAGCCCTGGCCCGGCTTGAAGTCGGCCTGCCACTCGTAGCCTTTGTTATAGCCGAGGTCTTTCATGAGCTTGGTCGGGGCGTTGCGCAGCTGCAGCGGCACCGGGGCTTCCGGAAAATCGCGGGCGGCGTTGAGGGCGGCACCCATGGCATTTGTTACCTGGCGCGACTTGGGCGCCTTGGCCATGACGGTAGCACAATGGAACAGGTTATATTGGGCTTCCGGCAAGCCGATCCGCTCCACGGCCAAGAAGGTCGAAACGGCCAGGTTGAGCGCGGCCGGCGCTGCGATGCCAATATCTTCGCTGGCAAAGATGACCATCCGCCGGGCAATGAACTTGGGGTCTTCGCCGGCCTGCAGCATGCGGGCCAGGTAGTAGAGCGCCGCCGTGGCGTCAGAGCCGCGCATTGATTTGATAAAGGCGCTGATGACGTTGTAGTGGTATTCTCCCTTCTTGTCATAGCCGGGCAGACGGGTCTGGGCAGCGGTTTCGATGACGGCCGGCGTGATCGTCTTCTTCTCTGATAGTTGCACGGCCAATTCCAGGTTACCGAGGGCCACCCGGGCATCGCCGCCGGACAATTCAGCCAGTAGGTCGATGCTTCTAGGCGGCAATTTTTTAGAGCCCAGCTTCTCGGCCTTAGCGGCCTGCTTGATAATCTCAACGATCTCGTCCTTGCTGAGCGGCTCCAGCACCAGCACCCGGGAACGCGACAGTAGTGGATTAATAACTTCAAAACTAGGGTTCTCGGTAGTAGCCCCGACCAGCGTAATCGTGCCGTCCTCGACATGGGGCAGGAAGGCGTCCTGCTGGGCCTTGTTGAAGCGATGGATTTCATCGACGAACAGGATGGTCTGCATGCCCAGCCGCTGGTTCTGCTCGGCCAGCTCGATAACCTTCATAACATCGGCCTTGCCAGCCGCCACGGCCGACAATTCCACGAACTCCGCCCCAGTCTCGCGGGCAATAATCCGGGCTAGCGTCGTCTTGCCGCTGCCCGGCGGTCCCCACAAGATCAGGCTGGTCGGCTGCTTGTTATCAATAATCTCGCGGATAATCTTGCCGGCGCCCACCAGATGCTCCTGGCCGACTATATCGCCCAAACTCTCCGGCCGCCGCCGCTCTGCTAATGGTCTCTGGTCCATACCTCTATTATAACAGCGGTCAGCACATAGCTAGGCTAGTATAAGCTCAGCAATGTCCCTGGAATGGTTATTAAGAAGTATAGAGTGCTGATTAAGCACCTTAGAATGTTCGTTGAGTATCTTAGAGTGTTTATTAAGTATCTTGGTGTGGTCACTAAGGACCTCGGAATGTTCATTGAGTATCTTGCTGTGGTCTGTGAGGACGAGTTTCATAACCTTTATATCACCCTTGACCTCGAACATATCGTCCTTCAGATGGGCTATGTCGCCCGGGACACTTGCCATGGATTCCTGGCCTTCTAGAATGGCATCCAGCTTGTGGTTTATGTCCACCAGTAATATGCCATCATGATCGCTCATAGTTGTCTCATTATAGAACTGCCGTGAGCGCCAGCCAAATATTAGCGGCAGATAAGCGGGACATTTAATAATTATTTAATTGCCCAAACCGGACGCTTATGCTATAATTACAGATAAGAAAGCCTGGCGCTGACTCTAAGCGCCGTTTTTATTTATGAAGACTATCCAAGACCCGACCAAAATCCGTAATATCGCCATCATCGCCCACGTCGACCACGGCAAGACGACACTGGTTGACGGCCTGCTCAAGCAGTCGCAAACCTTCCGCGACAACCAGGCCGAGATGAGCCAGGACCTGATCATGGACAGCGGCGACCAGGAGAAGGAGCGGGGGATTACCATTACCGCCAAGGTGACAGCTGTGCAGCATGGCGACTACCGCATCAACATTATCGACACGCCCGGCCACGCCGACTTTAGCGGCGAGGTGGAGCGCACTCTCAACATGGCTGACGGCTGCATCCTGATTGTCGATGCCCAGGAAGGCCCGATGCCGCAGACCAAATTCGTGCTGGAAAAGGCCCTGGAGTCAGAGCTCAAACCCATCGTCATTATTAATAAGATAGACAAAGACGCCGCCCGCATTAAAGAGGTCGAGGACGAGCTGGCCGATCTGTTCCTAGAGCTGGCTGTCCATGAAGACCAGCTGCACTACCCGGTGTACTACGCTATCGGCCGGGAAGGCAAAGCATGGGATAAGATTCCTGGCGATCCTGAGAACGAGACGGCCGACCTGGAGCCCATTTTCCAAGCTGTCATCGAGCACGTGCCCGCCCCCAGCGTCGAACTCGACAAGCCCTTCCAGATGCTGGTGACGGCGCTGGCTAGCGACACCTTCAAGGGCAAGTACGCCATCGGCCGGATCACCCGCGGCCGCATCAAGCCCGGCGACCAGGTGGCTTTATGCAAAAAGGACGGCACCATCACCAAAGCTAAAGTTGATACCGTCTTCATGAGCCATGGCCTGGCCAAGGCCGAAGTTCCCGAAGGCGTGGCCGGCGATATTGTCCAGCTGACCGGCGTGGCCGACGCCCAAATTGGCGAGACCGTCGCCGACGCCGATCAACCCGAGGCCCTGCCGGTTATCGAGGTCGAAGCCCCGACCCTGCGCATCTATCTCGGCCCCAACACTAGTCCTTTCAAGGGCCAAGAGGGCGAGTTCAACACCTCGCGCCAGATCAGCCAGCGGCTACAAAAAGAGCTGGAAACCAACGTCGGCCTGCAAGTCAGTGACGATGGCATCGGCTTTACGGTCGCCGGTCGCGGCGAGCTGCACCTTGGCGTCCTGATTGAGACCATGCGCCGCGAAGGCTATGAGTTCGAAGTCGGCCGCCCCCAGGTCGTCACCCATGAAGAAAAGGGCCAGACCGTCGAGCCGGTCGAAGAAGTGATTATCGAAGTCCCGGCCGAGCACGTCGGCACGGTCCAGATGGAACTCGGCCAGCGCCGGGCCACCCTCAAGGAGCAGTTCGCCAGCCCCAAGGGCGTCACCAAGCTTATCTACGAAATGCCGACCCGCGCTCTCTTAGGAATGCGCAACATCTTATTGACCAACACCAAAGGCACCATTGTCATGAACAGCCTGGTCATCGGCGCCCAGCCGGTCGCACCGGCGCTGGAACAGCTGCGCAACGGTGTGCTTATCGCCTTCGAGACCGGCACCACGACGCCCTACGCCCTGCAATCAGCCGAAGCCCGCGGCACCACCTATATCGGCCCGGCCGAGAAGGTCTACGCCGGCCAGATTATCGGTCTCAACACCCGCCAGGAAGACATGGAAATCAACGTCTGCAAGGCCAAGCACCTGACCAATATGCGCAGCTCGTCCAGCGACGGCGTGGTCCAGCTGGTACCGCCGACCATTTTCAGCCTGGAGCAATGCCTCGACTTCATAGAAAACGACGAACTCCTCGAAGTCACGCCGAAGAACCTCCGCCTGCGCAAAAAAGAGCTCGACCCCAAGCAGCGCAAACGCTAATCAAATCAAATTTATACTGCTACACACCCGCCAAAACTACATCTCACCAACGATCAAACCCTAAACGATACAAAAACCGAAACTGTCAATAACTTCCGGGTTCACATCAGCCGCATCAGTCTCAATGACGTCCAAGTCACGCGGCTCAAGGGCGATTACCGGGCTAAATGCTAAATGCTCTCTCATGATTGGTTCCTTACCCCTACTGAAATTATTAAATTTTGTTTAAATGTTAATTTTTAAGAACGGCTGGCAACTTTGTGGTGCAAGTCAGCCCATTCCTGCTGCGCCTCTATCTCTAAGGCTGCGAATTCTTGTTTAGCGATCTTAGCCCACTTCTTACTTTTGTTGCTCATTGCTGGTTCTCCTTGTTAACGTCCCTAGCATAAGCCTTATAAAAACCCCGCGCTGTAAGTTTTTTCTCACAACACCAGCTATAATGGGGGATACCTATGTCCCGCCCCTTGTTTTACCGCAATATTAACGCCCGCGACCACCTGGAAGTCTTCTTGGTTTCCGGCATCAGCGCCCTGCTGCTTAACCGTTTCTTCCTCTACCTGACACATTACCCCTCTGTCGGCGGCAGCCATTTCCACATCGCCCACATGTTATACGGTGGCCTGCTGATGCTAGTAGCCATAACATTAGTCCTAACCTTCCTGGGCGAGCGTGTCCAGAAACTCGGCTCGTTAGTCGGCGGCATCGGCTTCGGCATCTTCATCGACGAGTTGGGCAAGTTCATCACCCATGACAATAATTACTTCTTCCGCCCGACCATCGGCCTGATTTACGCCATCTTTATGATTATGTACCTGGTGTTTAATTCCTTAAGCCGGATCAATCGCCTGACCGAGCGCGAGTACGAGCTGAACGCCCTGGCGCAGTTAGAAGAAGCCGTCTTGCAAGACCTGGACCCGACCGAGAAGCGCCGCATCGGCCAGTTGCTGGCCAAGGCCGACCAGGCTAGGCCCATCACCCAGGAACTCAAGCAGTTACTGAAACGCCTGGATACCGTAGCGCCGTCCGAGCCGAATCGGCTGCAGCGTTGGCTCAAGTTCGTCGACGAGCAGTACGAAAGCTTCTGGCGAACTCATAATTCCCGCCGCCTAATCGGTATCCTATTTGTAGCCCAGGCGGCGGCCTTCGTGGTCGTCACACTGGCCACAGTGTTTAATAACTTCGACGACCTGCACCAAATCTTCCAGGCCCACGACTCCTACGCCAACAACCTGCTCATCGGCCAGCTAGCCACTTCGGCCGCCGCCGGCGCCTTCGCCATCGTCGGGGCCGTCCGCATCCTCAGCTCCCGCCTCCAAGCCTTCGAACTTTTCCGTCGCGCCGTCTTGGTCAACCTGCTCCTCACCGAATTCTTCATCTTCTCCCGCATCCAATTCGGCGCCATCCCCGGCTTCCTCGTCAACCTCGCCCTCCTCCTCGCCCTCCGCTATGCTATCACCGAGGAGCACAGAGCCAAAGCTAAGTAATAGAATCCCGCCAGCGGTGGAACTTCACCCATTGATGAGAAGCAAAGCCAGTACTACCAGTCGCAAATAAGCCGTTGACCACAACTGAAGGGGCTTCGATGTCCCAGCCATACCGGGCGACACCTACGCCATTGACGGCAAAGAACATGCCGGCTGCCATCCCGCCCAATGACGTAAACAAGCTAATAGTCGCATCCTCACGTGCGGTTTCTTCATTACTGGGCCTCTGTGGACCCTCAGGACTATGCATATTATAAGTTATAACACAATTTCCCTCAATTACCTGGACGGGCCGCGGGAGCGAAAACTTTTAGTCAGCAATTTATAAAGACTCCCAGTGGACTAATAATCTGGTATGCGGTATAAAAGTATGAATGAGTAATTTCGAAATAGGTTATTGTCCGGTCGAAGAATATGTTGCCGGCGAGGATAATCGAGTTATGGAGAGCGGGTTGTGTATCGACGGCTTGTATACGATGATGCTTTACCTTAAAGGGACTGATCCCACCGACTACCGGGCGGCTAAATATCCGACGGCACTAAAAGGTATTGAGCAACAAGAATCGGGTGTTTATAAGGTCGAGCTGGCTATATTGAACGAAGACATGGCTCCTACATTTGACCTTGAAACTAACCTTCACGATGGTTACTGGCACAGACAAACCTCGAAAACCGGCATCAGGGTAGGTGATAATATCGCTCAGAAAGGCTATTTTCGAGAATATAGTAGCGGCATCGGTGACGTCTTCGAGGCCTTGCTGGCTGATGAAGTACGACGACCTCGGGAATTAGTTCCCGCCGCTTAAATAGCAGATAGGCTTTTTCCGGGCGGGTGGAGTAAACTAAAGCAATATGACAGCACGGACGCATGATTTAGCGGCGGTGACGGCTCTGGGCATTGTGGTGTTGGCGGAGCCGCTCAGGACGGTGACGTTGGCGACGGCGATCGTGGCGGTGTTCGGTAACTTGATCGGGGGGATCGCGCCGGATGTGGACCAGCCGACGGCGCCGTTTTGGCGGAATTTGCCGGTGGGCGGGTTCTTTGGGCGGATCTTTGACCGGCTGCTGGGCGGTCATCGGTTCCTGAGCCATTCCATTCTCGGACTGGCGGTCTTCGGCTTTGGGGCGCACTGGCTGCTGATATTCCTTCAGCCCATTATGAAAAACGTCGATATCGGGCTAGTCTGGTGGGCGTTTATTATCGGCATGGTGTCGCACCTCATTATGGACACACTGACCAAAGAGGGCGTGCCGTGGTTGCTGCCCATCCCCGTCAAGTTCGGCCTGCCGCCGCTCAAGGCCTTCCGGATTACCACCGGCAAAGCCGCCGAGACGTTCGGGGTCTTCCCGCTGTTGCTGGTCTTCAACGCCGCCCTTTACTATGCCAATTACCACCGGCTGCTGGCTATCATGCACCGGCATATCGTCTAGGCGGTGATGTCGATAGGGTCGATTTCGTCAACCGCTAACACGGGCACGTAAAGCAAATGCTCTTCAGGAATAGGATCAAAGTAGGGTAGTAAGGTAGCATCGTTGAAAGCCAAGCACAGGGCTTCAACCCCATTATTATCAACCCCTTCGATTCTGCCCATGGCCAGTTTGGCGTAACTGATGAAGGTGCCTTCGAAGACTAGTTTAAAAAAGTTAATAATAGAGGCGCCCTCGTTGGCTTCAAAACTGGCCGGGATAGAGAAGCCGCGATTAGTGTGTACCCAGTAGGGCGTGTCGGTAAAATCAAGTTCTTCGGCTATGGCGTCTAGCCGCCTCAACGTGGCGTGTTCCTCCGCGCCCGCCATTGAGCCGACCGGATTGTAAAAAGCCTGCAAAGCCTCTTGGTCAGCCAGGCTTACCGGGTTGGCGGGTATTAAGTTTTCGGCGGTCATATTACAAGTACTCTACAATAATTTAATGTAAATTAAAAGACTTATAAGTCTAAGAATTTTCCAGCGTATACTAGAGGTATGGGACAGACTTTGCCGGAGCTGGAATATGACAAGTTGGCGCCGACGCGAGACCGGTTGCGTGACGTGGCGCTGGTGCTGAGCAGCTTGCAGCGGGCCTTCGTGCCCAAACATCCGCGGGATTGGCAGTACGGGCTGGAGGTGAATATGCGCGGGATGTGTACGCAACCGTTTAAGGTGAATGACGAAGAAGTGCGGGCCAGCCTGGACCTGGTCCGGCAGCGAGTCCGGCTGGGCACCGATAGCTGGCGGCTGGTCGATTGCGACGGTCCGGAATTATTAGCGGAAGTGAAGGTTTGGCTGCAGTCCGCTGGTGCCGACGCTGAGTTGGAAAACCCGCCGTTCACTGGAAGCAGTAGCTTTGACCCTGGGCAGGCCGCGCATTACGCCGAGGCCTTGTGGTGGCTGGAAGAGCAGTTCCGCGAGCTGCGGATGACACTCAAAAAGGGCGTGGCTAGTCCGATCCTGCTGTATCCGCACCATTTTGACCTGTCGCTGGTCTGGTTCCCGCATGATGACGAGCGGCAATTGGCCGTAGGTTGGTCGACTGGCGACGAGACGGTGGCTGAGCCATACTTATACCTGTCGGCGTATCCTGAACCGGCTGGTTTCCAGACTTTGAAGTTACCACCGGAGGCACATTGGCAAACAGAGGGTTTCAGCGGCGCTATCTTGCCGTATGCCGCTTTGGTCGGCAGCCCGCAACCAGCGGCCTTGTTCGAGAGTTTCGCGGTCCAGACGTTTGCCGCGGCCCGGCCGCTACTTGGCTAGGTGGCGCTGGCGGTCGGTTTCGTCTTCAATTTCGTGGCCGATGATTTCTTCCAGGAGGTCTTCGATGGTAACAACGCCGATGATCTCGTCGTCTTTTTCGATGGGGATCAAGTGGGCGCCGGCACTGATGAACTTGCGGAACATGGTGTCCAGCGCCGTCATGCTGCCGACCAGCTGGGTCGGGTGCAGCGGGATATCCTCGGGCTTGTAGTGGTGCTCGTCGAAGTCGATGTCCACCAGGTCTTTCATTAGCAGCAGGCCGTAGCACTTAGTTAGCTTGGCATTGAAGATCGGGATGCGGCTGAAGCCCTTCTCCTTGATCTCGTCGATCTTGGCACCGTCCAGCTCGGTGTCCGGCGTGATCCAATAGGTGTGGCGGACGTCGGTCATGATGTCGCGGACCCGCTTTTCACTGAGCTGCAGGGCGCCGCGCATGATCTCCACCTCGTCCTCGTCCAGTTCGCTGCTGTCATTGCTCAGGTGCTCGGTGATCAGCAGGCCCAGCTCGTGGCGGCTCTGGAGTTTGCTGCGCTGCATGGGGAATAGTCTGTCCAATAGCAACTGCAAGGGCTTGCTGACGACATAGGTCACGACAGCCATGGCCTTGAGCAGGGGCGCGAACAGGCTGGACCAGAACAGCGGGTTTTTGGAGAATAGCGCTTGTGGGATAACTTCGCCGAAGACGACGATCAACAGCGTACTGATCAGGCCGGCGGCCCAGCCGTTGAGCCGTTGGTCGAGTACCAGCGATGACGCCGAGACGGCCGCCACGTTGGTCAGGAGGATACTGGCCAGGGTCAGATGTGTATTGCGCCGGAGCGGCAGGACGCGGGCGGCCGCCCTATTGCCGAGCTTGGCCTTGCGCCGTAACTCGCCCATATCCAGTGACATGACGGCGATATTCAGGCCGGAACAAACAGCCGAAGCCATAACCAGCAGGGTAACTTCTACAATAATCACGAGTGTACTGTCACCGAACATATCAGGGGTCAATTCCGTTGGATGTCACATATGTCGCGTCAGGCATTATCACTAACAGTATAACACTTTATACTAAGGGTATGAGCTTAGACGTATTCGACCGGTTTTGGCACCAGACCTTACGGCGGCCGTATAATTTGGCTAAGCCGCTGGATAGTGGTCGCGGCCAAACGGTGATACTGCTGCACGGCATCGGCCGGACTGGCCAGACCTGGCAGCGGGTGGTCGAAGGCCTGGCGCCGGCACCTTGTAGGCTGGTGGCTTTTGACCTGCTGGGCTTCGGCGCCTCACCTAAACCAAAGTGGTTGGACTACAACGTGGATGACCACGCCCAGGCAGTTATCGCCGCTATCAAGCGGCTGCAGGCTGATCAGCTCGTGGTCCTGGTCGGTCACTCCATGGGCTGCCTGGTAGCCGTGCGCATCGCCCGGTTGCGGCCAGATCTCGTCAAACACCTGGTACTCTACCAAATGCCGTTGATAGAAGGGCTGCCTGAGAAGCGGCGCTACCGATTGCAGCTAAACCTCTATGCCCGGCTATCCAAGCACATCCTGGGTTACCAGCCGACCTTCAACCCCAAGACCGCCCGCCTGACCGAACGCCTGGCCCAGAAGATTGCTGGCTTTGAAGTCACCAAAGCCACCTGGCAGCCGTTCGTCAAAAGCCTGGAACACACCATTATGCAGCAGACCGCGGCTGACGATATTAAGCGTATCGCCATCCCAATGGAGGTTATTTACGGCACCTATGATATGCTGGTGATCCGCGGCAAGCCGCAGCAAATCTTCGGGGAAGCCGCTCATAAAGTGACAGCCCACACCATCCGGGAGCGTCACGTTATATCCAAACGGGCTAGCCGCTTTTTGGTAGAGCGTATTATCGCCGCTCTGTAAGCCGTTTCATGAAATGTTCATGAATGAAACGCGCTGGCGGCGGCCGGATATGCTAGGATAACAGGGTGTTACGATACTTCGGCTTTTCCGGCCTATTAACTATTGCCGCTATCTTGACGGCCCTGATTGCCCTTGGGCCAGGCGCCGCCTTAACGGTGACAGTACTGATTGCTATCGAAGTCGCCTTTAGCTTCGACAATGCCATTATTAACGCTAAGGTCCTAGAGCGGCTGTCGCATTTCTGGCAACAGCTGTTCCTAACCGTTGGCGTGGTAGTGGCTATTATTGGCATGCGGCTGGTCTTCCCGATCCTGATCGTTATGCTGACAGCTCATTTAGGCTGGGGCGAAGTGATCAAAGAAGCATTGCACCAACCGACGGCCTATAGCGACCACTTGGCCAAGGCCCACACCGCCATCGCGGCCTTTGGCGGCGGTTTCCTGCTGACGCTGGCCTTATACTTTCTGTTTGACGATAACCGCGAAGTGCTTTGGCTGGAACGGCTGGAGCGTCCCTTGCAGCGTTTCGGTGGCATGTTCTGGCAACCGCCGTTGATCAGCGCCCTGGTTGTCGGCTTGGCAGGTTGGTCCTCTGACAATAGCGGCGAAGTCTGGCGACCCGGTTTGATAGGCGTAATTAGTTACCTGGCTATCAACGCCTTGATTAGTGGGCTGAACCGGCTGACGCCAAGCGGTCGGTCAACCTACACTGGTTGGAGCGCTTTCCTGGCTTTCCTGTATTTGCAGGTCCTGGATGCCAGTTTCAGCTTTGATGGCGTGCTCGGCGCCTTTGCCATCACCAGCAAGGTGTTGTTGATCGTGCTGGGCCTGGGTGTAGGTGCAGTGTGGGTGCGCAGCCTGACCGTCTACATAGTACGGCGACGGACGCTGAGCATGTATATTTACCTGGAGCATGGCGCCCACTATGCCATCCTGGTGCTGGCGGCGGCCTTGCTGGCCAGTATCTTTTTTGACGTGCCGGACGCTGTCACCGGTATCACCGGCTTAGGGGTTATCGCGGCCTCTTTCAAGGCCTCCAGGCAGGTTCTGCGTGAAATGCGCCATAGCCAGGGTAAGCCGTCTGGGACGTGACGAAAGTCACGTTGCTTTTTAATTTGGCCGGGCATAAGCTGAATGGTAGGAAGTGTGAGGCTTCCTACCGAACCGGCCGTATTTCGCGCCGGTTCTATGTTTTTAAGACAAATTTGCAATAAGTTTGACGGCTGCTTAGACTGGGCAGTATGACACCGATATTGCTGGCGCTCGGAACTTTTCTCTCAACTTTATGCGGCGGCCTGACCGCGCTTCGGCATAAGGACCAAATGCATCGCTTCCTGGGCTATACCGCTGGCGTGCTGATGGGCGTCGTCGCCTTTGACCTTTTGCCGGAGATTTTCAAAATCCTAAGCGCCGAGCACCGTAGCGCTACGGGCGCCATGGTAGCGCTGGTGTGCGGTTTCCTGCTCTTCCATATTGTTGAGAAAAGTATCCTCATCCACCATTCCCACGAGTCTGAATATGAGGTCCACCGGCATCCGCATGTCGGCGTGGCCTCGGCCTTGGCGCTGAGCGGCCACAGCTTCCTGGACGGGGTAGGTATCGGCTTGGGGTTTCAGGCGAGTACCACGATTGGCGTGGCGGTAGCGATCGCGGTGATTGCCCACGATTTCACTGACGGCCTCAATACTGTCAACCTGATGCTGCTCAACAAAAACCGTTCGCCTAGGGCCTTTATGTTCCTGTTGTTGGATGCGGCAGCGCCGGTGGTGGGCGTGCTGGCCACGCTGCTTTTCACAGTTTCCGATACGGGGCTGGTGCTGTATCTAGGCTTTTTCGCCGGTTTTTTGCTCTACATCGGCGCCAGCGAAATCCTGCCCGAGGCCCACAGCCAGCATTCCAGTTACCAGACGATTGGCCTGACTATATTGGGGGCCGCCTTTATGTTCGCTGTTACCCGTTTCGCCTGAGAGGCAGGGGTGATATACTAAGAGGGTTACTATAAAAATAAATACGATCAAAAAAAATGGTATAACATGGCGCTATGAGCAGCTCTTCTCTCCAGCATAAAACCGTTCGGCCGGGCAGCCTGGTCGGCTATTCGTATTATCATTCCGGGCGGCGGGCCGTGGCCCTGGCCGGCGGAGCTCCACAGATAATCGGCGCCGGCCGCAGTCGTTCGCTGCTGCGCTGGGGGCTGCTGGCGCTGCTAGTCTTGACAGTACTAATAATCACGCCTCTGCTGCGGGGCGGTTCGGCGCCGGCCAGCAAGACATCAACTACTAAGACGCCGGCCTCAAATAGTTCGCCCGCTGCCGCCCCAGCCCCAACCTCTACCACTGGCCCGTGTTCCGCCAACAAAACCGGCCAGCTGATCCGGGTCAGTATTAGCCAGCGTCACCTCTGGGCCTGCCAGGGAAGCCAAATGGCTTACGATTCAGCCGTGATTACCGGCATGACAGCCCACGCCTCTACGGTGACGCCGGCCGGCACCTATCATATCCATTCTAAGCACACCAACCTGACCTTAACCGGCTCCGACGAAACCGGCAGCTGGAGCGACCCGGTCCACTTCTGGATGCCCTTCCTCAACAACCAGTATGGTACCTACGGCTTCCATGACGCTACCTGGCGGGCCGCCGACGCTTTCGGCAACATCAGCCCCAATTCGGCCGACGCCTCCCACGGCTGCGTCGAATTGCCACTGGGCGCCTCACAATGGCTGTACGACTGGTCCCGCGTCGGAACTTCTGTCACCATCGAAAGCTAGATTCTAAAAACGCATTGACATAAGCCCATTCTTATGAGATATTAAATGACACTTGAATTAAGGAGTTCAGCATGGGTATTGAAAAAGGCCTGGAAAATACTGAGACCGATCCTGGTCAGGTTCCGGCAGTGTGTCTCGACACCATCCTTAGCGAGGTCGATGGTATAGCTAGTAGCGCGCCGCTCGTAAAGGGTATGCTAGAAAAACTTGGAGTGGAAATTAGTCATGGCAATTACACTGCCGTGCACTGCGAAGTGCCTGGTTGCGAGCGCCAAGCTTTGCTTACAGAAGAATACGGCATGGCGATAGTCAGAAACGATAGCGGTATTTGCATGGCATCTTACTAACTCCGGCAGTGTTTTAGCGCTATAATGAACTTATGATTATCGCGGTTATTGTTTTGGGAGTTTTGGCCTTGGTGTTGTTGGGTTTGGTGGTGCGGCGGCCATCCGGTGATTCACAGAGTTCGCTAATGCTCAAAGCCGACGTGACCGAACTTAATAAGTCCGTTACGGAGCTCAAGGATGGCTTGCAGAAGCAACTTTCCGACCAGTTAGGCGCTAGCAATAAGCAGCTGGCCTCGCAGTCGGCCGCCAGTATTAGAATTCTCCAGGAAGTTACGGAGAAATTGACGAAACTGGAGGGCACCAACAAAAATGTCGGCGATATCGCCTCGGAGCTGAAGACCTTGCAAAACGTGCTGCAAAACCCTAAGCAGCGCGGCGTCATCGGCGAGTTCTACCTGGACCAGATCCTCAAGAATACACTGCCGCCCGGGACCTATGAGTTACAATACCGGATCGCGGATGGCCTGATAGTAGACGCCGCGATCAAGCTGGACGACAAGGTCCTGCCGGTCGACAGCAAGTTCCCGCTGGAGAATTATAACCGGTTGGTCGAGGCTAAGGATGAGGGACGGCAGGTCCTGGACCGCGCCTTCAAGGAAGACCTCAAGCGCCGTATCGACGAGACCGCCAAGTATATCAAGCCAGGCAAGGGCACGCTTGACCAGGCGCTGATGTTCATCCCGAGCGAAGCGATTTATTACGACCTGCTGGCTAACAAAGTCGGCCTGGCCGGTGTCAACAGCCGCAACTTAATGCAGTACGCCGCCGACAAAAAGGTCACCATTGTCGGCCCCAGCACCCTGTCGGCCATGCTCCAGACCATTATGCAAGGCCTGCGTTCCATCGAGATCCATAAAGACACCGAAAAAATCCGCAAAAACATCGAGCAGCTGAGCAAGCACTTGCTGGCCCACAACACCTATATGCAAAAGCTAGGCAGCAGCCTTGGCACCACCGTCGGTCATTTCAATACGACTTACAAGGAACTCGGCAAAATCGACCGCGACATCGTCAAGATCGCCGACACCGAGGCTACCGTTGAACCGTTGGCCCTTGATAAGCCCCAGCTGCTTGATGATTAGCTTTATTTAGTAGATTTAGCCAGGTCGATGGCCAGGGCGGCAGTCCAAGAGAAGTTGTCGGCGCCGGCGGCTTCGCCGGTCAGTGGGTCAAAGTATTCAGAACAGCCAGATTTGGCCACCATCTCGAGCGTGCTTTCGCGCAGGGCAGCGGCGTGGTCATTGAAGCCATAGCGCGAGAGGCCGTCAATAATTAGCCAGTTCATGTTGACCCAACTGGGGCCTTGCCAGTAGAGGCGGGGATGGAACCATTCCGAGCTGACCGGCACGCTCGGCACCGGATAGGCCGGCCCGAAAGCGTGTTCGTTTTCCAGCAATTTAACCAATTGCGCCGCCCGATCTTTGGAGATGGAGCCGGCGTACAGCGGTAACAGGGTGGCGATGCTCGGCGTCTTCAGCAGCCGATGCGTCACGAAGTCACGCGAGTAGTACTGGTCGGCATAGGGATCCCAGAGTTCCTCCAAGGCCGGTTCAGTCTTGGTCATTTGCTGCTCTAACTCTGGAGACAACTCCTCGCGCAGGCTGGTAGCGATGTCACGCAGGTGGCTATTGGCCCGAATGAGGATACTATTAAAGGCCAAATCCTCAATGGTAAACAGCGAATGGTCGAGAATCTTATTAATGTCATAGGCCTTGCGCCGCAGCCGCAGCTGGACGTCGAACAGGGCCACCGATTCGATCGCCGAGAAACGCTCGTCCATCGGTACCGACTTGGTATCGCGCCGAAACAAGTTGATGAGCCACTCCAGTTTTAGCTTTTTGATCAGCGTGATCCACAACGGCAGGCGGTGTTCGTGCATTTCAGCCATCCAGGGCGGCGTGTTGTCGAGGCCGGTTTCCCAGGGGTGGATCAAGATTGCTAGGCCTTCGCGGTGCGGGTCGCGCTCAGCGTACAGCCATTCATGGTAGGCCAGCAGCGCGGGATACATTAATCGGTACCAATGCCGCCGTTCCGGCCACGCCAGCTTCTTGCCGACTTGCACTACGGCCTCGGCCAGCATCGGCGGCTGGGTAATGCCGGTAGTCGTGACATCATTGGGCGCGTATGGATTAAGCCAGCTGCGCCAGAGGTTGCGATCGGTCCGGTATTGGGCATCATCGCGGAAGATAATATTCGGCAACATACCGTTGTGCCATTGCCCACGCAGCAAACTTTGCAACTCCAACTGGGCCCGTCCGACATCCAAATGCCTGAGGCCAATAGCGATAAAGCAGCTGTCCCACAACCACTGGTGCGGGTACAGGCCATGGGCTGGTTGGGTATAATTGCCGCGGTCGTTCATCTCGAGCACGGCTTTGGCTTGGGTCAGCACATCTGGTCGATCCGGCATATGCTTAGTATACGTCAACGGAAGTTGTTAAAGCTAAGCGGGAAGTCGAAGTCCTGGGCGCGCAGCAGTTGCATGACAGCTTGCAGCTCGTCCTTCTTGGCACTGGTAATGCGGACAGCGTCGCCCTGGATCTGGGCCTTAGCTTTCGGGAATTTATCGCGCAGCAGGGAAGTGATCTTTTTGGCCTTATCCTGGCCGAGCCCTTGGACGAACGGTACTTCCTTGGTCGCCTTCAGGTTGCTCTCCGTGACTTCGCCGGAAACATCCAGCACTTTCTGGCTCTGGTTGCGCGCCGCCAACTTCTTTCGCACGATATCCAAGATAGTATCGATTTGCCAATCACCCACGCCTATAATCTTGAAACCAGTTTTATCGCTATTCAACCATTCGATCGCTGCCGGCGTGCCCTTGAAGTCATAGCGGTTGCCAATCTCGCGCTGCACCTGGTCGAAGACGTTATTCATCTCGGCCTTGTCGTACTCGCTCACCACGTCAAAAGAAAAATTCGCCATCTAGTAATTTTAGCACCTCTGGTACAATATTCTCAGATATGATTGACCAGAAGTTGGCTGATGAGCTGAAAAAAAGAGCAGGCGAGGGTGATGCTGCGGTGTTGCGCAGTCCGGAGCTGCGGGGACTGTTTGAAGATCTCAAAACCAAGCCGGCCAAGGAGCGCAGCGCCTTCGGGCAAGAGATCAACCAGTTGCGCGGCGAGTTAATTGAATTATTAAAGTCTAAGCAGGACGAAACCGAAGCGCTATCACCGATCGACATCACCGCGCCGTTTGACGTCAACGTACCGGCCGATAAGCGACCACGCCTATTACCGACTGAGACGGGCAGCCAACATCCGTTAATGACCGAGCTAGCGACTGTTCTCGATATCTTCTACCGCATGGGTTTCACGGCCACCGAATCGCGCGAGCTCGATGACGACTTCCACATGTTTGGCAGCCTAAACTTTCCCGAAGACCATCCCGCTCGCGACGACTACGATACCTTCATGACCACCCAGACCGACGCTAACGACAAGGCCTTCATCGCGCCCGCCCACACTAGCACTATGCAGCACCGCGTTTTGCAGCAGCACAAAGCAGGCCTGGACCGTGGTAAGCCGATTGCCGTCGTTATCCCGGGCCGCGTCTTCCGCAACGAAGACCTCGACGCCCGTCACGAGCACACCTTTTACCAGCTGGAAGGCGTCTACGTTGACAAAGGCATCAACGCCGGCCACCTGATCGCTACCCTCAAGACCTTCCTGCAGGAGTATTACGGCAAGGAGCTGGAGGTCCGGACCAACCCGTTCTACTTTCCGTTTACCGAGCCGTCCTTCGAGTTCATGCTGAGCTGCCCTTTTTGCGATAAGAAAGGTTGCCAGATCTGCAGCCAATCCGGCTGGATCGAACTGCTGGGTTGCGGTATGATCCATCCTAATGTCCTTCATGCGGCGGGTATCGACACCAACGTTTACACCGGCTTCGCCTGGGGCGGCGGCATCGACCGGCTGGTGATGATGAAGTACGGCATCGAAGACGTCCGCCTCTTCGAAAGCGCCCGCCTGGACTTCTTGAGGCAATTCGCATGAAAGTCAGCCTGAACATGGCTCGCCGATTAGGCGAAAAATATAAAAGCTCTGACGATATTACTGCCATTGGCGTCGACAAATTAGTTGAAAAAGTGGGCGCTCAACTGGGTGGCGTCGACGAAGTTATCAATCTTGGCCAGAAATACCAAGGAATTATCATTGCCAAAGTGGTGTCTTGTGTCAAACATCCTGCCGCCGATAAGTTAAGCCTGTGCAAGATTGATGACGGCGGCGTGGCGAAAGACGTTGAACGTGACGGGCAAGGTCATGTCCAGGTGGTTTGCGGCGCGCCGAATGTCCGCGAAGGCCTAACCGTGGCCTGGTTGCCGCCCGGCACGACTGTCCCGGAAACTTTTGATAAAGATCCATTTGTATTGGAAGCTCGCGAAATTCGTGGCCAAAAGAGTAATGGCATGTTGGCTTCGCCAAAAGAGCTAGCCTTGGGCGAAGGCCACGACGGCATTTTAGAAATTGCCGATGAGGCACCAGCGGGAGCGGATTTCGCTGAAACTCTAGGCCTCGACGACACGATTCTAGACATCGAGAATAAGATGTTCACCCACCGCCCGGACTGCTTCGGGTTTCTTGGCATTGCCCGCGAGCTGGCCGGCATCCAGGGCATGTCGTACAAAAGTCCTGATTGGTATAATCCGGCCCCCGATTTTCCTGCTATCGAAGGCCAGGAATTAACGCTTGCGATCAGGAATGAAGTGCCAGAATTAGCCCCGCGTTTCTGCGCCGTTATTATGAGCGATGTGAAGGTCGGCCCAAGTCCGCTTTGGCTGCAAACGGCGTTAGCCGAACTCGGCCAAAAATCAATCAACAACATCGTCGATTACACCAATTTCTACATGCTGGAGACTGGCCAGCCGCTGCATGCTTATGACTACGATAAAGTCAAAGCCTTAAGCGACGGTGAAGTGAGCCTCGTAGTGCGCAACCCTAAACCTGGCGAGAGAGTAAAGTTATTAAATGACAAGGAAATCGAGCCGCGGCCGGAAGCCGTTATGATTGCAACTGATAAGCAGCTGATCGGTATTGGCGGGGTAATGGGCGGCAGTGAAACCGAGGTCGACAATAACACCACGAATATTATTTTAGAGTGTGCCAACTTCGACATGTATTCGGTACGGCGTACCAGTATGGCGCATGGATTATTCACCGAAGCGGTGACCCGCTTCACAAAGGGCCAAAGTCCGCTGCAGAACTTAGCCGTCCTGGCGAAAATCGTCGATGAAATCCGCGCGCATGCCGAGGGTAAGGTTGCTAGCTCTGTCGTGGATGATAATCACGTAGACAGCGCTGTTTTAGAACGCGGTAGCCTGCATCCGCCAGTCAAATTATCGGCCGAATTTATCAATGCGCGTTTAGGCCTAAAGCTTTCTGTCGAAGAGATAAAAAAACTACTGGAAAACGTTGAATTCCAGGTCGAAACCGCTACCGACGCGATGACTGTCAAGGCCCCATTCTGGCGTACCGATATTGAGCTGCGCGAAGACGTGGTAGAGGAAGTCGGACGTTTGTATGGCTACGACAAACTGCCGCTGGAACTGCCGGCCCGCGACCTGACGCCGGCTGCTGAGGACGCTTTATTTAACCTGAAAGCCGCTATCCGGGGCCGCTTAAGCAAGGCCGGTGCCAACGAAGTACTGACCTACAGTTTCGTGCACGGCGACTTGTTCGACAAGACGGGGCAGGATCAAGCCAAGGCCTTCCAGGTGTCCAATGCCCTTAGTCCCGACCTGCAGTACTTCCGCATCAGCCTGATGCCCAGCCTGTTGGATAAGGTGCATATGAATATTAAGGCCGGCTATGACCAGTTCGCCCTGTTTGAGCTTGGCAAAACCCATGACCTTGACCATATAACTGACGAAGGGCTGCCGGACGAGTTTGAATTCACCGCGTTGATAGTAACGGCCAATGAAAAGACCAGGCCGGTCGGCGCGCCCTACTACCAAGCCCGCCAGTACCTCGAGGCATTGGCCAGTCCGGGCCAGCTGGAATTCAAGCCGGTCGCTGAGAGTATGCGCCACTACCCGGTAGTCCAGCCCTATGACCTGAACCGGACGGCCATGGTGAGTTTCAGGAACGGCGATTTCCTCGGTATTATCGGCGAGTTCAAGCCCAGTGTGACCCGCGTCCTCAAGCTGCCCAAGTACGCCGCCGGCTTCGAAGTCGACACCACAGCGCTCCAATCCGTCATTAACGCCGGCCCGGCCTACTCTCCGCTCTCTCGTTTCCCCAGCGTCAAGCAGGACATCACTTTGAAAGTCTCATCTGACATACCCTACCAGGAATTATATGAATTTCTCACCCAGGAGCTTGATAATCAAACCGATGATATCCAAGCCCAGTTTGAACCACTAGATATCTATCAAAAACCCGACGACATTGCACATAAGCAGCTGACTTTCCGCCTAACCGTCACTAGCGCTGACCGCACCTTGACTGACACCGAAGTTAACAAATTACTCACTGAAACGGCCGAAACAGCCAAAAACAAGTTCGACGCCGAAAGAATCTAAAAGAAAATTGCTTTTCAAACTTTGACAAAGCTAGTGGTTTCGGGGTAGAATGTAATATGGAAATCAACCTCACTCCTTCGCTGACATTCGATGACGTGCTACTCAAACCCGGTTATGCCGGGTTTTCTCGTTCCGAGATCGATTTAACAACGCAGTTGACCCGTAATATCAAGTTGAAGAAGCCGCTGGTATCGGCGCCCATGGACACTGTCACCGAGAGCAAGCTGGCTATCGCGCTTGGCAAGTTTGGCGGCATTGGTACTATTCACCGCAACTTGACGATTAAAGACCAGGCCGCTGAAGTAGCCAAGGTTAAAAAAGCCGGCCAGCTAGTCGGCGCGGCCGTCGGCTCCAGTCCGGGCTATGAAAAGCGGGTCGAGGCCTTAGTCAAAGCTGGCGCCGATGTTATTGTGGTTGACTCGGCCCACGGCTTTGCCAAGTTCGTCATCGAGGCCGTGGAATTTATCAAAAAGCATCACAAGATTGACGTCATCGCTGGCAATATCGCCACCGCTGAAGGTGCCACAGCCCTAATCAAGGCTGGCGCCGACGGCCTGCGCGTCGGCATGGGCCCTGGCGCCATCTGCACCACCCGCATTGTCTCCGGCATGGGCGTGCCCCAACTGACGGCTATCATCGAATCCGCCGAAGTCGCCAAGCAGCATGGCGTTCCGGTCATCGCTGATGGCGGAATCAATTACTTCGGCGATATCACTAAGGCGCTGGCTGCCGGGGCGTCAACGGTCATGATGGGCCGTTTGTTCGCCGCCACAGAGGAATCCCCCGGGGAAGTCATCGAGTTCACCAAAGACCAGGTCCCGTCGCGCTTCCGCAGCATTATTAACGGCGCCGATACTTATAAGTTCAAGGGCTACCGCGGTATGGGCTCGATCGGTGCCATGGAACGCGGCAAGAAGATCAGCTCCGAGGACGAGTTCCACGGTAAAAGTTACAGTAGCAAAACCGTCCTGATCGCCGAAGGCGTCGAAGGCCTGGTGCCCTCCAGCGGCGACCTGGCCGTCGTGGCCTCCACCATGGTAGAAGGCATCAACTCCGGCTTATACTACGTCGGCGCCAAGACTATCCCAGAGCTCTGGGAAACCGCCGTCCTGCGCCACATTACCAGCGCCTCTCTCAGCGAGAGCCACCCCCACGACCTCTTCATTACCAGCGCCGGCAATAGTTACCCAAATTAAGCCGGTTTCCATGTATAATACGTACGATAACGGAGGAATGTAATGGCCCGAAAACGTGAACGCGCTTTTGCCGGATTTTTCGCGGGGCTATTTTTGTTGACCTCATCGGCCCTGACTATCGGCGTGATTTACCAAGCCGTGCAGAACCATAATAGTAAAGCGTCGGACGGTGCCGCCAGCACTGCCGCCAACCAATCGAAGGAGAAACCAGTGAACAACGCCAACAAGTTACAGGGTACCAAATTAGCAGATTTCACGCCGATCGCCAGTATTCCGCAGTTGCAGGAAGTCGACACCACGCCCGGTACCGGCGCCGCCGTCAAAGCCAGCGATACTATAACGGTTGACTATACTGGCGCTGTCGCCGCGACTGGCGTCATCTTCCAAAGCTCCAAAGACACCGGCCAGCCGGTCAGCTTTCCGCTGAACCAAGTGATTGCTGGCTGGACCCAAGGCATACCAGGTCAAAAAGTCGGCGGCACCCGCCGTTTGCTAATTCCGGCCAAGCTGGCTTATGGCGCCAATCCGCCGGCCGGCTCGGGTATTCCCGCCAACGCCGACCTAGTCTTCGACGTCACCGTCCACAAAATCGGCCAGTAACCCTTGTACCGCTTAATTGTATTAAAAAGCACAATATATAGCGTCTTGAATTTATCGCGAACGCTATATATAATCATTGGTACAGTCAGAATTGTTCTGATCTAAGCACAATTAAAATAAACAAATGCGCCCTAAAAACGACTGTAGCCGTACCTGAGAGACACGGTGAGGTGCCAGAGGCGCTTAACGAGGGGAACCACAATGGTCAAAAACATCACTATATTCACTACTAACACCTGCGGCTACTGCCAGATGGTCAAGAAGTACCTGGGCGCCAAAGGCATGACCTACGAGGAGGTCAATCTCGACGACCACCCGCACCGCCAAGCCGAAGCGTTGACGCTAAGCGGCGCTATGACCGTGCCGGTCACTGTCGTGACCAAGCAGGATGACACCCAAGAAGTTATCGTCGGCTACAACCTGGCTCGTCTAGCGCCAGCCGTAGCCTAACCGGTTCCGGCCCAGGAACTGCTACAATGAGAGCCTATGAGTGACGTGAAAGACCTGCCGAAGCATGACGTGATCGTGGTCGGCGCTGGGCCGGCGGCTTTGACAGCGGCTATTTATACGACGCGGGAAGATATAGAGACGCTGCTGTTCGAGCGCGGCGTGGTCGGCGGGCTGGCGGCCGTGACCGATAAGATTGACAACTACCCCGGCTTCCCGGATGGTATCGAGGGCCTGACACTGGCTGATGACCTGCGCAAACAGGCTGAGCGCTTCGGCGCCGTTATCGAGCTGGGCGAAGTCACGGCCATCCATGACGAAGGCGATTACAAACGCCTGGAAACCACTAGCGGTGACATGCTCGCCAAGGCCGTCTTGATCGCTACCGGCTCGGATTATAAAAAGGTCGGCGTGCCGGGCGAGCTGGAGTTTTATGCCCGCGGCGTCCATTACTGCGCCACCTGCGATGGCGCCTTTTACCGCGACAAGCGTCTAGTTGTAGTTGGCGGTGGCAACTCGGCCTTACAGGAAACTATCTTCCTGACGCGTTTCGCCAGCCACATTGATCTGTTAGTCCGCTCAACCATCAAGGCCAGCGACGTGCTGCAGGCTGAGTTGAAAAAGTTTATTGATAATGGCAAAGTTACGCTGCATATCGGTACCACCACTGACGAAATCATCGGACAAGACAAATTTGTGACCAAAGTTATTGGCACCAAGGACGGCAAAAAGACCGAGTTCGATACCGACGGTGTCTTTGTCTTCGTCGGGCTGATGCCCAATTCGCAGTTCGTCAAAGAATCTCCGGTCAAGCTCGACGAGATCGGCTTCGTGCTGACTGACCCAGGCTTACAGACTAGTATGCCTGGGGTGTTTGCTGCTGGCGACATCCGCAGCGGTGCCACTATGCAGATCGCCTCGGCCGCCGGCGAAGGTGCCACGGCCGCTCTCAAGCTGCGCGAATACCTCGAAGGCCGCCCCCACGCGCCCCAGAACTAAGAGCTTTATACCCCAGTGTAATTAGGAAAGAAGTCGCCGACGAACTGGTGCTTTTGCAGGCCGGCCTTCCTCAGGTCTTTTTCGAGGGCTTCGACCATCGGCTCCGGGCCAGAGACATAGACCAGCGTGTCTTCAGACGGTTTTTCCAACCCGAGAATTAGTTCCGCGCTGAGACTGCCGCGCTCGCCGCCCCAGGCCGCTGTGGGTTGGCTGACGACAATAGTAGCGTGCTGGTTAGCCTTGTCAAAGGTCTCCTGGAAAATTATCTCGTCTTCGGTCCTCACGCCATATAACAATTTAATCGGACGTGTCTCATTGGTGGCGGCCAGCCAGCCCAGCATGCTGTGAAAGGGCGTAATACCGATGCCGCCGGCCACGAAGACCAGCGGTGTTTGGATGAGTTTGGGCAGTACGAAGTCGCCCATCGGATCGCTCAGCTGGATGGCATCGCCCGGCCGCAAACGCCTGACGGCTTTCTTAAAGCTGCTGCCCTTGTCACTAAATTTAGTCGTGAAACTTACTAGCTCGTCCGCTGGCGAAGATGAGATCGTAAACCAGCGCTTAATACCCCGGTTATCTGGCCCAGGATGTTTAATCGTCCATTCGGCGAACTGGCCGGCGGTGTACCCCAACAGCTTCTCCGGCCGGAAGAAAAAGGTCGTGATATTCGAAGCCTCTTCCTGGCTATGTTCAAAAACAGCTCGCATACACCTAGTTTAACAAATCAGCGCTTTTCAAAGCGATCGGGATAGTCGGTCACCACGCCAGCTAGGCCCCAGCTAGTCCAGCGTTTGGCTTTAACCGGATCGTTTAAGGTATAGGCGTACAATTCCCAGCCATTGTTTTTGAAGCCGCGGATAAACCCTCGCCATAGCCAGCGCTGGTTCATGCTAACCAGCTTGGTATTTAATTGGCGGGCTCGGAAGTGGGCCCGGACGCCGCTCCACGGCTCGATCACGACTTTTGGGATTCCAGGCAAGGCGGCATGTAATTGCCGTAAAGTTGCTTGGCTTTTGGAGCCGAGCAATAGGTGCTTTTGCGAGGTATCGATTACTATACTTTTTTCTATAATTTTGACGATTGGTCCAACAGCCACATTGGGCTTGACCTCAATATATAACGTAACCTTGTCCTTGAACTGTTCCAGCGCTGCTTCTAAGGTTGCCAGGTCCGGCTTGTGACGTTTTAATTCGTTGTAGGTAGTTTCAGCAATGCGATGTTTTTCGCCGTTGGGATCGGTCAGATCTGGATCATGGTGGAGGACAACGATCATGTCTTTGGTGACGCGCAGGTCGAACTCCAACATGTCGACGTGATGTTCCAGGCCCTTGTTGAGCGCTGCGATAGTATTTTCCGGAGCCAGCCCGCGGGCGCCGCGGTGGCCGATAATTTTCATATCTATTAGTGTACAATATTATTACTATGCCTGATTTTAATAAAGTCCTGGAGCCCGGCGATTACCAAAGCGGCACGGTTAATACCGTCGTTGAAATCCCTGAAGGATCGATTTTGAAGATCGAGTGGGACCGTCAACGGGCAGCCTTTATGCTGGACCGGGTCGAGCCTGGTATATTCGCCAAACCCTGCAGCTATGGCTTTATTCCGCAGACCTTGGACGAGGACAACGACGAGTTGGACACTTTGATCGTCTGCGACGAGCCACTGCCAACAGGTATTTGGCTGGAAGCGAAGATTCTCGGGATTATGAACTTCGAAGACGATGGCGAAGGTGATCATAAGATCGTGGTGCGGGCCGCCGATGACCGTAATGACGGCGATTGGCTGAACACGCTCGATGATTTAGGTGAGCGCTGGAAACAAATTGTCGAGCACCACTTCACACATTACAAAGACCTCAAAAAGCCCGGCAGCACCAAAGTCCTCGGCTGGGGCGACGCCGAAGCGGCTAAAGCCATCATCGCCGAGTCGATTGACCGCTACCGGACGCAATAATTCATGGAAAAGATTATTCCTGAAGACGCGGTGTTGATTCCGGATCAGGCCGAGCGAGCATTTAAAGGCATGATTTTTGATGCTTACCAGTGGCCGCAAAAACTTTTCGACGGTTCTGAGCATACCTTTGAGATGCTAAAGCGGCCGGACACGGTCACCACGATCTGTGTGGTCGAAGACAAAATCTTAGTGGTCACTGATGAGCAGCCGCATTTGGGCGCCCGCCAGAGTTTTCCGGGCGGACGGGTCGACGAGACCGATGCTACTATCGAGGCTGCCGCCCAGCGCGAAGTACTTGAGGAAACCGGCTACAGTTTTAAGCAGTGGCGCTTCATTAAAGTTTCACAGCCTTACCGTAAGATGGAGTGGTTCGTCTACGTGTTGCTCGCCTGGGACGCCGATTCTAAGCAAGACCCGCACCTCGATCCTGGCGAAAAAATCACCACCCGCAGTTTACCGTTCGACGAGTTAAAAGCTTTAGTAATGAAGAATGCTGGCTACTTGGGAGAAAGTATTGATCTGTTAGAAGGGGTTACCAGCCTCGATCAATTACTGGCGTTACCGGAATTTACCGGGAAGACAGTCGACCGATAAGTTGCATCGTCAAGCTCGGCCTTTTACAATCTTAGCCATAAGCATTAAAATAAACACATAAACAAGGAATCAGCATGAAAACACGGGTGGCAATTAATGGATTTGGACGAATTGGGCGCAACGCCTTTAAAGTGGCCTTTAGCCGCAGCGACTTGGAGATCGTCGCCATTAATGACCTGACAGATACCAAAACCCTGGCCCACCTGCTCAAGCACGACAGCAACTACGGCACCTACAAGGAGAAAGTCGGCTTCGATGACAAAGGTATCATTGTCGACGGCAAGCATGTCGCCGTCCTGGCCGAGATGGATCCGGCCAAACTGCCATGGGCCGAGCACAAGATTGACGTTGTTATCGAATCAACCGGTTTCTTCGTCGATCCCGCTAAGGCTAAGGCGCATATCGATGCCGGAGCCAAGAAGGTTGTCTTGAGCGCGCCGGCCAAGGGCGAAGGCGCTGCCACAATTGTCTTAGGAGTTAACGAAGACGACCTAGAGAAGGCCGGTGACATTATCAGTAACGCTTCCTGCACCACTAACTGCATTACACCGGTCGCAGGGGTGATCGAGAGCAACTTCGGCATCGAAAAAGCCATGATGACTACCATCCACAGTTACACTGCCAGCCAGAAGCTCCAAGATGCCCCGGCCAAAGACCTGCGCGAAGCCCGCAACGCGGCTGAGAACATCGTGCCCACCACCACCGGCGCCAGCAAGGCGGCTGGCCTGGCGCTGCCGGCGCTGCAAGGTATCTTCGGCGGCATGAGCATCCGTGTTCCCACCCCAGTGGTATCCCTGAGCGATTTCGTTATCATCACTAAACGGGCCGTGACCGTCGAAGAAGTTAATGAAGTTTTCAAGAAAGCCGCCAAAGAGCCCTACTACCAAGGCATCCTGGATGTCACCGAGGAAGAGCTGGTCAGCGGCGACTTCCTCGGTAATAGCCACTCCGCCATCGTCGACCTCAAGCTTACTAACGTCGTCGGCGGCACCATGCTGAAAGTTGTCGCCTGGTACGATAATGAATGGGGCTACTCCAACCGCCTGGTCGAGGTCGTGGCCGATACCGGTCGCCTGCTACACCAGAGCGGCCACCATTCCGCCCACGGCAAGTAAATTTGCCGCCCAGCCCGCGGGGTTATACTATTAAGCCTATGAAGATCGCTATTAGCGCCGACCACACCGGCTTTGAGCATGTTAAGCATTTGGTGGAGTTCCTGGAAGCTGAGGGTCATGACTGCCAAGACTTTGGGCCGGCCAGCTTCGTCCAGACCGATGATTATCCAGACTTTATCTTTCCGGCCGCGCAGGCCGTGGCCAATGGGGATTGCGAAGCCGGCATTATCCTCGGCGGCAGCGGGCAAGGCGAGGCCATGGCGGCTAATCGGGTCAAAGGTGTGCGCTGTACGCTTTTCTACGGGCCGGTGACAGCTAAGTCAGCCGTTGATATCGAGGGCCACACTAGCAATGATCCTTACGAGATCTTAAAACTATCTCGCCAGCACAACCATGCCAACATGCTCAGCCTATCGACCCGCTTCCTGACGATTGATGAGACTAAACAGGCCATCCAGACTTGGTTGCAAACTCCCTATAGTGATGATGAACGCCATGTCCGCCGTGTCCGCAAACTAGACGATGCGAGTTGATGTGGCGGTTATTTGCCCAACTGTGACGGCCTTTGAGCCACATGAATACCGGGAGCAAATCGAGCGGCTGGAGCCATTTGCCAAACGTATCCATATAGACTTGATGGACGGCGAGTTCGCCCCGACCAAGTCGCCACCCTTGGAGCAGATCTGGTGGCCTCTGGTATTTAAGGCCGATCTCCACCTGATGTACCAACGGCCCATGGAATACCTGGGACTACTCATACAGTTGCAACCCAGCCTGGTCATTATTCATAACGAGGCTGATGTCCATCACATGGATTTTGCTGCCAAGCTGCATGCCGAAAATATCAAGGCCGGCCTGGCGATCTTAGCCGACACGCCCGTGGAGTACGCCTACCAGATTATGCATAGTTTCGACCACGTCCTGGTCTTTAGCGGCGACTTAGGCAAACACGGGGGCCAAGCCGACCTGGGCCTCTTAGATAAAGTTCAAAAGATCCGCGCCCATCACCCGGACGTCGAGATCAGCTGGGACGGCGGCATTAATGACCAGAACGCCCGTCAGCTTGTTGACGCTGGTGTCGATGTCCTTAATGTCGGCGGCTTCCTCCAGAAAAGCAAAAACCCCCAAGCGGCTTATGCTAAACTGGTAGCAGTAACCAAGGGGTAAGAATTGCAAAAATTACCGCTGGAGCGGCTGGAGACGATCGCCAACGACATCCGGGAGGACATTATCCGGATGCTGGAACATGCCGGTAGCGGGCACAGCGCCGGTCCGCTCGGTCTGGCCGATGTTTTCACGGCACTATATTTTGACATTCTCAAGTATGATCCCAAACGGCCGAATTGGGAGGAGCGCGATCTCTTCCTGCTCAGCAACGGCCACTGTGTGCCGGTACAGTACGCGGCGATGGCGCACGCCGGCTATTTTGACAAGAAAGAATTACTCACCCTACGGCAGCTCGGCTCGCGCCTGCAGGGCCACCCCGAACGAACGAAATTGCCGGGCTTAGAGACTACTAGCGGCCCGCTCGGTTCCGGTCTTAGCCAAGCCTGCGGCATGGCCCTGGCGCTGCGCATGGACAACCAGTCGCACCGCTGGGTCTATGTCGTTATGGGCGACGGCGAGCAGGATGAGGGTAATGTGTGGGAAGCCGCTATGCTGGCCGGCAAGTACAAGCTGCATAATATTATTGCCATTACTGACCGTAATAATATCCAGATTGACGGGCCTACCGAGTCCATCATGCCGCTGGAAGACCTCAAAGCCAAGTGGGAGGCCTTCGGCTGGCACGTCCTGGAAATCGACGGCAACAATATCGAGGCCGTCATCGATGCCTGCGCCATGGGCCGGGCCATAGTCGAAAAGCCGACTATGATTATCGCTCACACCGTGCCGGGCAAAGGCGTCGACTTCATGGAGTACGACTTCCGCTGGCACGGCAAACCGCCCGACCATGAGGAAGCCGTCAAAGCCCTCCACGAACTGCGCACCCTCGGCGGCAAAATCCGGAGCGAACATGAGTGATATGCATTTGGTTGATATCAGTGGCAAGCTAGAAATGGAACCGATTCGGAAGGGCTTTGGGAAAGGTTTGCTGGCGGCTGGAAAGAAGGATGAAAATGTCGTGGCTTGTTGCGCGGATTTGACCGATTCGACGCAGATGAGTTTGTTCGCCAAGGAGTTTCCGGAGCGATATATCGAGATTGGCGTAGCTGAGCAGAATTTGGTGACGGTTGGCGCGGGATTGTCGGCGATGGGCAAGATTCCGTTCGTATCATCTTACGCGGCGTTTAGCCCGGGGCGCAACTGGGAACAAATCCGTACTACTATATGTTTAAACGACCGGCCAGTCAAAGTGGTCGGGTCGCATGCTGGCGTCAGCGTCGGGCCGGACGGCGCCACGCACCAGATGCTGGAAGATATAGCTTTGACTCGCGTATTGCCGAATATGGTCGTCATAGCGCCATGTGACAGCATTGAGGCCGAGAAGGCCACTCTGGCTATGGCCAAGGATAAGCGGCCGAATTATCTACGGCTGGCGCGGGAAGCGACCCCGATCATCACCACGGCCGAGACCCCCTTTGAGATCGGTAAGGCCTACGTTTTTGCCAAGGGGGCCGACGTTACCCTGATCGCCACCGGAACCATGACCTATCAGGCGCTGGTAGCGGCCGAAAAACTGTACAAAGACGGGATCGAGGCGGAGGTTATTCATGTACCTACCATTAAACCGCTCGACGCTGAGACCATCCTGAAGAGCGTGCGCAAAACCGGCGCCGTGGTAACGGCCGAAGAAGGGCAGGTGATCGGTGGTCTTGGCGGTGCTATCGCTGAATTGTTAGCCGAGGAATTTCCGGCGCCACTCAAGCGGGTCGGTATGCAAGACCGCTTCGGCGAATCCGGCGCGCCCGACCAGCTGCTGGAACATTTCGGCCTCGACGCCAAGCACATCCGCTTGGCGGCCCACGCCGTGCTTGAAAAACGAACGAAACATTAAATTCCAGTGTAATTTTTAAGTTACAACAGACAAGTCCAAGCCGCGGTTTTATACTGGCTGTATGACAATTAACGTATGTGATATTTGCGGACAGAAAGTCAAGGATGATGTCCTGCATATTCGTTACCATTACAATTTTGGCGCCGCTCAACTATGCTTGGAATGCGCAAGACCTACTAAGAAATTATTAAAAAAGCATGATTTATTGAAAATAGTCGGTTGGAAAGATAGGCCACCTTCGCCTCGAGCACTATAATTATGAGCATGAGTTTGACAGATCAAGACTTGGTGGCCATCAAGAGACTGCTTGATATTGCTAATCAAAGGCTAGAAACCAGGTTAATCAAACGTATTGAGGAGCTCGATGATACCTTGATGATTCAAACGGAGAACGGATTACAGGCAATACGTGATCAGGTAGGCAAGGTTCAAGCTACAGTCGACCAGATTAAACGGGCGCAACAGGCTGAGCAGGAGCGTAATGATCGCCAGGACAATGGCATCAAAAGGATTCGAAAAGCTCTGCATGCCGCTTGAATTGTCAATTGCCGGCCGTGCTACACTAAAGGCATAAGCAAGATCAAGATCTAAGGAGTGGGCATGGCAGAGCAACCTGACGTCGTTAGTATCGGCGATATCGTCACCGACGCATTCATCAAACTGGAGGATGATCAGGCGGTAACCTACGAGAATGACCAGGGTAAGTGGCTGGCCATGAAATTCGGTACCAAGTTGCCCTATGACCATGTCGAGGTGATCGAGGCGGTCGGCAATGCTGCCAATGCCGCCGTTGCCTTTGCCCGGTTGGGCCTGGAGAGCGCTTTCGTTACTAATGTCGGCGCCGACGACCACGGCCGCGATATGATCAAGGCGTTGGATAAGCAAAAGGTCGACACCCGTTTCGTCCGGATTAATCCCGGTAAGAAGAGTAATTACCACTATGTTCTCTGGTACAAAGATGAGCGCACCATCCTAATCAAGCATGAAGAGTACGACTACCACTGGCCACACCTCCATCCCAAGGAGACGCCCAAGTGGATTTACTTTAGCTCGGTCAGCGAGCATGCCTTGCCATATCACGACGAGGTGTCTGACTGGTTAGACGAGAACCCGGACGTCAAGCTGGCTTTCCAGCCCGCCACCTTCCAGATGGAGGCCGGCACTCACCGCCTGCATCGAATTTATGGCCGTAGCGAGGTGCTGGTGCTGAACCGCGAAGAGGCGGCTTTCGTCGGCAAAGGCAACCATGACGACCTGCACGACCTGTTTAATAAGCTGCATCATTTAGGTCCTAAAATCGTGGTGATTACCGACGGTCCCAACGGCGCCTATGCCTCGGACGGCCAAAACCGCTTCCAAATGCCGCTATATCCAGATCCGGCACCACCGGTCGACCGGACAGGCGCCGGCGACTCCTTCGCGACGACTTTCGTGGCCGCAATTATGAAGGGCAAGTCGCTCGAGGATGCGCTGCGCTGGGCGCCAATCAACTCTATGAGCGTCGTACAGAAGGTTGGCGCCCAGGCCGGCCTGTTGAGCTCTCACGAAATCGAAGCCTACTTGCAGCACGCCCCAGATTGGTATCATCCCTCACGAATGGAGTAGGCGCTTTCGTACTGGCACCGCTTATGTTAACCTGTAGATGAAGGATACATATGCCGAGGCAAAATAAAAATAAGCTGGAGAAGGTAGGCCGATGACACGTTACTTATCGGAGGCTTTGGCGGCGCAGGAACCCTTTTTCCGCTTGAACCTCAACCGCATGGAGGCTGCCGCTGGGCATCCTAATAACGATATTCGGTTCACGACCGAGATCCGGCGGTCTACGCTGGCTAAGTTACGGGAATTAGGCTTAGATCCGCACGACACCACGCCGCAAGAGTTGTACCACGCCCTGCAAGAACGCATCAAAGCCGATGATGCCCGACTGACCAAAAAATTGCGGACCCGGGCCGCCACGCATATCTCGGCTGAAGGCGACGTGGTAGCCGGTATGATCCATGTCTTGCAGGAATTACCGGACTCCAAGCGTTGTTTCGCGCTCAAAACCAGCGTCCTCAAGGCTATGATTAAGAGACAACCGCCAAAACACGCTATGAAACGGCTCGGTTACCGGTCGCTGGATTCGTTCCTGAAGCACGAGTCGACGATTTTACTGCTAAGCGCCGCGTGGCTGACCGAAGGTTTGGCCTGGCAACGTCGGCTGCTTGACCAGTATAAAAAACTCCAGCCCAGCGACTTCGAGGACCGCAAAATCGCTTTATTACAGCCTGACTCGGCGCGTTGGCAGCAGTTGGCGAAAGAGATTGTCGATGCCAGCAAGCACAATCTGCTGAGCTTTAAGGAGCTGGGCGCCCTGGTATTCCTGCCCCTATCACCGCAAGCTCCGGGCGGTACGACGACCGCCAGCCTGGCGCTGGCATTGCATGATCTCAATGAAATCCGGGCAGCCGGCACCTTTCTCAAGCTTTGCCAAGTCCGGCCCGACTTCGGCCGGCTGGTCCAGACCGTAGCGACTGGCGAACCTCACCTGGGCCCGCAATTGTTGGGGCAGCCTGTGCCGTGGCACCTTGTCCAACAGTATTACGGCCGGTTGGCGCGTCCGGACAAGGCTGGATTTTTTGACCCGCACGTGCAGTTGGAAGATATCGCTTGGCACCCCATCGAGGATACCCTGGCGGCCATCGAACCGAGTTTCGCATTCTGGCGCCAGAGCGCCCACCTGAGCCTGTTACATGACCAGCGGCCGGTATCTTTGAACGTCGTGGACGCGGCGCTGAATTATTGCAACCAACTGCCGTTTGAACAGCGGCTGGCTCATTATTTCCAACGCTCGGTATGGCACGAGTTGCTGCTGCGCTATCTGCGCCCCGAAGCAGTCGAAAAAGCCCTGCTCGGCGAAACCCAGCCCCAATTAGCCGAAGAGCTAGCCGAAGTATGAGCCCAACACCGCATGGCCACGATAAACGTTTGCGCTACTCCATCTGCGTCTCAGGCGCCGCGGCTGGTGACACGGTTATAACGGCGGCTAAGCTAGCCGGCGAGCTTGGTACGGCGATTGCCAGCAGCGGACACATCCTGACGACTGGCGCTACGGTTGGTTTGCCGTATTACGCCGCTACTGCTGCCCGGGCAGCCGGCGGCATGAGCATTGGTTTCTCACCGGCCGTAAGCCTGCGCGAACACGCCCGCAAGTACCGCTTGCCGCGCGATTGTTTTGACTTCATTAACTTTACTGGCTTGAATTATGTCGGTCGCGACCTCTACCTCGTCCAATCCAGCGACGCCGTCATAACTGTAGGCGGCCGTTTCGGCAGCCTGCACGAATTTACCTCGGCCTTGGAGGCCCATAAACCCTGCGGCGTCCTGATTGGCAGCGGCGGCACGGCCGACGAGATACCCAAACTGATGGAGATCCTGGAGCCGCCCAACGGTGATTTAGTGGTCTACGACGATGATCCAGAACGCCTGGTCCAAAAAATTATCACAATTCTCGACCGCAAATACGCCGACATTCGCCGGCAACTTGAAAAGGACGATGACCACTGGTTCCTGCAACCCGATACGCCCCGCCACCCCCACGCCGGCTAGGCTTGCTACAATATAAGGATGGCGAAGTTTAAGTTAAAGAGTGACTACCAACCATTGGGCGATCAGCCGGCGGCGATCAAGCAGCTAACAGCGGGGCTCAACGATGGGTTGCATAACCAAACGCTGCTCGGAGTGACCGGATCGGGCAAGACCTTCAGCATGGCCAATATTATCCAGAACGTGCAGCGGCCGACACTGGTGCTGAGCCACAACAAGACATTAGCGGCACAACTTTATAACGAGTTCCGTAACTTTTTCCCGGATAATGCCGTGCACTACTTCGTCAGTTACTTCGACTATTACCAGCCGGAGGCCTATATCGCCCGCTCGGACACCTTTATTGAAAAAGATTCCCAGATCAACGAAGAGATCGATCGCTTGCGGCATGCCGCGACCGACTCCTTGCTGGCCCGCGAAGATGTCATTATCGTGGCCAGCGTCAGTTGTATTTATGGTATAGGTTCGGTCGATGATTACAATGGCCTGTCGATTGAGGTCAAAGTCGGCGAACGCAAGGTTCGCGACAAGTTCCTGCGGCAGCTGACGGATATCCAATACCAGCGCAATGATATCGATTTTCATCGCGGCACTTTCCGGGTGCGGGGCGACGTGGTTGACGTCTTTCCGGCCGGCGAGGAGCTGGCCTACCGGATGGAATTCTTCGGCGACGAAGTCGAACGTGTCACCAAACTCGATCCACTAACAGGGGAAATTCTGGCCAATCTCGATTCCTACAAAATTTTCCCCAGCTCGCACTATGTCACGCCGCAGGAGAAGCTGAAGCAAGCGCTCGGTTACATCGAGACCGAATTAGCTGACCGGCTGTTGACATTTAAGAAGAATGGCCAGCTCTTGGAAGCGCAACGCTTGGAACAGCGTACCCGTTTCGACCTGGAGATGCTGCAGGAAACCGGCTTCGTCAAAGGCATCGAGAACTACAGCCGCTACCTGACCAACCGCGAACCGGGCGAACAGCCGGCCACGCTATTGGATTACTTTCCAGATGACTACGTCATGATGATCGACGAGTCGCACATGAGCATCCCGCAGGTTCGCGGCATGTACAATGGTGACCGGGCCCGCAAGGAAGTGCTGGTGGAGCACGGCTTCCGCCTGCCCAGCGCGCTCGATAACCGGCCGCTGACTTTCACGGAGTTTGAGCGCCATCTTAACCAGACAATATATGTTTCAGCCACGCCTGCCGAGTACGAACTGAGCCGCAGCCCCAAACCCGCCCAGCAGGTCATCCGTCCGACCGGCCTGCTCGATCCGCCGATTGAAGTCCGGCCGATTGAGGGCCAGATTGACGACTTGATCGCCGAGATCCGCGACACCATCAAAAAGCATCAGCGGGTACTGGTGACCACTCTCACAAAACGTATGAGCGAAGACTTGGCGGAATACTTACAAGAGATCAATATAAAAGTGGCCTACCTGCACAGCGATGTCGATACTCTGGACCGGACTGATATCTTGCGCGACCTGCGGCTGGGCGTGTACGACGTCTTAGTCGGCATCAACCTGTTGCGTGAAGGCCTGGACCTGCCGGAAGTTTCCTTAGTTGCTATCCTCGATGCTGACAAAGAAGGCTTCTTACGCTCTGAGCAAGCCCTCATTCAAACCGTCGGCCGCGCCGCCCGCCACGAAAAGGGCCATGTCATCATGTACGCCGACCATGTCACCAAGAGCATGCAAAAAACCATCGACGAAACCACCCGCCGCCGCAAAATCCAAGAATCTTATAACAAAGAGCAGGGTATCACGCCAACCGGCATCACCCGTGCCATCGAAAAGGGCATGCGTCCTGACCTGCCCGACGAAGCCAAGCGCGCCAAGCTCGACCTCAAGAAGATCCCCAAGGACGAGTACGGCAGCCTGATCAAAGACCTGACTTCTCAGATGGACCTGGCCGCCGCCAACCTCCAGTTCGAAACCGCCGCTGAACTCCGCGACCTAATTGACGATATCAAGAAAAAGTTATAAAATAGGTAGATGAACCAGGCTTTTGAGTCGGCCCGACCAACCGGCCACAGATTGAAATGGAAGCTGCTCAGCCCTCTTGCCGGCTCGAGTTCGCCTTCCTATGTCCAGCTAGACTGGCGTAAAGTCAGGACTGAGGACTTTCAGCAAGATGCGGATGGCGAAGTTGTATTTACAGAGTATGAGCGTGATCCTAGGGCTCGATTTTTGCCGCCGCGACTCTGGCGCACAGCAGGCTTAGCTGGCATAAAAACGGCTGCTCTTGAGGCCCTCAAAACTAAGCTTGATGACCGTCATGTTTCCTATCACGAAGGGGTGGCCTTCAGTAGTGAGAGAGGCTCTTACCTCGGCTTATTACCTGACGGAATTACGTTCGGAACAATAAATGAGTATCCTGATGAAGGCTTTATAGCTGGACGGATCGGCTATGAGATTTTACGTTTCGCTCCGATACTTTTCACCCCGGAAGAATGTAAAATTTATGAACCCAACAAAGTACAGCACAGGGGAAGGTTTGCGATTAACGATATGGCCGATATGTTTCCGGACGTCCCCCTTACTTAAGCTACGGCAGGCAGGGCGGCCAGGGCATCGCCAGTTTGGGACATAGCAGAAAGTTCTGCACCATGTCTTAGTATGTCACGCCTGGCTTGTCGCATAGAACTAATGACAGGAGGACACAGGGGTAGGTCCATATGGCTAGCGGGGAGGAAGGAACGTAATTCCGTCACATTTTCCAAGTGCTGAGTCTTCTCCCTTATGCCAAAACTCAAACCCGGCAAACGAGGTACTATAATCCTTCTTTCTGGTTGTTGTCCATCCGGTAATTCCAGACCTAAGCCTTGAGGTATCGGGATTAAGTCATCATAAGTCGGAGAAGTTAGGCGCAAGGGGATACGGGCTGACCACTCCATTGCGATTCTTTGCCGGTGCTCAATCATTAAGTCCGAATCACGCAGTAGATCTTCGGCATGGACGGGGTTGCCGAGTAAGTGTTTTAGAAGTCTCCCAGTAAAGGTAAACTCTTCTACTCCATCCTGTACCCCCGCTAAACAATCGACGGTTTCTATTTTGTCAGGATGATCGAGGGCTAGTTTAGTAACCATGAAACCGCCGAGGGAGTGACCGAACAGGCGTACACGTTGTTGCACTCTTTCATGTATTGCTTCCAGTTGCTCCTCGAGCTGGCCGTACATTTCCGGGAGAGGACTTAAGCCCCTGTCAGGGATAGGCAGGAATCTTTCTTTTGCCGATAAACCGCCATCTGAACCACTCAACAGAGGCACGTAGTAAGGCCATTGAGTTTTTACGCTTAGTAAGCCGCCAATCCCCACGACAGGAGCTAGTTCGTCTGCCAGTCTGGTTAATTCAGGAGCTAGTTCGCTCATAGTTTTGTCTGTAAAAAATCTTACTTAGCATAATCGTATTCCTATGTTTACCGTTTGTAAAGCAGATTTTGATGAGGCAGTGTTTTCATTAAACCCGGGCTTTCAGGCAGACAACATTTAATAATTACTCTGTTATAATTATAGATAACTATGGCGAAACTTACGCGGGATGATGTCTTAAAATTGGCTCGATTAGCTCGGCTGGATCTCTCTGATGCGGAGGTTGAAGAGTTCCAGAGCGAATTGTCGGAAATCTTGCAGTATGTTGAGCAACTACAGGGTGTTGACATCGAAGGCCTGAAACCGACTAACCAGGTTACCGGGCTGACCAATGTTATGCGCCAGGACGAGGTCAAGGATTACGGCTACGCGACGGCTGAATTACTGAAAAACGTGCCGCAAACCCAGGGCGAGCAAATCAAAGTGAAACGGATGATCGGATGAGCCAGTGGTTACCTATCGCTGATATCGACGCCAAGGTGCAGGCCGGAGAACTCAAAGCAGTTGACCTGGTCGAACAAGCCTTGAAAACCATTGCCGACAAAGGCGAATACGACGCCATCATTGCCACTACCGAAAAGCGGGCCCGCGAACGGGCTAAAGACATCGACGAGCGAACGGCAAAAGGTGAGAAGATTGGCCGCTTGGCGGGCGTGCCGTTTATTGCCAAGGATAACTTCTTGGTTTTCGGCGCTGAGACTACCGCCGCCAGCAACATGCTCAAGGGTTTTAACGCGCCATACCAGGCGACGGCCATTGAAAAACTGGAGGCCGAAGGCGCCATTTGTGTGGCCAAAGCCAATTTGGATGCCTTCGCCCACGGGGCCAGCACCGAGAACAGTGATTTCTTTACGACCAAGAACCCCCATGATAAGACCCGGGTACCCGGCGGCAGCTCCGGCGGATCGGCCGCGGCGGTCGTACTCGACATGGCCCCTTTCGCGGTCGGTACTGATACTGGCGGCTCTATCCGCCAACCAGCTAGCTTTTCCGGCTGCGTTGGCTACAAGCCGACCTATGGCCTAATTTCGCGCAGCGGGGTTGTGGCCATGGCCAGCAGCACGGATGTAATCGGCCCCCTGACGCGCAACGTGGCAGACGCGGCGCTGGTACTTGACGCCATGGCCGGCCGCGACGAACTGGATGCTACAACTATTGAAAGGCAGGCCTCTTATGCAGCGGCGGCGGGCGACCTCAAAGGCAAAAAAATCGGGCTAATAAAAGAGTATATGGCCGAAGGTATTGACGACGGTGTCAAAGCTGAAGTACAGGCGGCGCTGGACAAGCTCGTGGTCGCCGGGGCGGAAGTTATTGAAGTCAGTCTGCCCTCGTTAGATATGGCCCTGGCTGTATATTACATCTTATGTCCGGCGGAGGTCAGTTCTAATCTTGGCCGCTATGACGGCCAACGTTACGGCCACACCTATGCTGGTGCGCAAGACCTTGATGAAAGTTATAGCAAGTCCCGTTCGACAGGCTTCGGCAAAGAAGCCAAGCGCCGCATTATGATCGGTACCCACGTGCTCAGTAGCGGCTACTACGACGCGTATTACAAGAAGGCCCAGACGGTGCGCACCAAGCTGATTAATGAGTTTAATGAAGCGTTTGCCAAGGTCGACTTCTTGGCCGGACCTGTAGCGCCAACCCCCGCTTTTAAGATTGGCCAAAACAGCGGCGATCCCCTCCAGATGTATTTAGCTGACATTTTGACAGTGGCGGCCAATCTGGTCGGTATTCCGGCCATTAGCTTGCCGGCTGCCCTGCAAGACGGGCTGCCAGTCGGCTTGCAATTGATGGCGCCGCAACGGGCGGACCGCGAACTATTGGCCTTGGCCAGGCAAACCGAAGAGGCGTTGGCATGATCAGGATTTTTCGCCGTAAACGTAAGTTGAATGTGACTAAGTTCACCGAGCGCTGGCAAGCCTTACAACACAATTGCTCCAATCGTAAGACCTGGCCTCAGGCCATCATTGAGGCCGATGACCTCTTATGCGACGCCCTCAAAAAGAAGCGCTACAAAGGTAAAACTGCCGGGGAGCGCCTCGTGGCCGCCCAGCACGAACTGAGCAGCAACGATACGGTCTGGTTTGGCCACAAGCTGCGCAAAACGATTGTGAACGAAGACGTCCGCAAGCTTAAGAAGAGCGATGTCTTGAACGCCCTGGCCGGTTTCCGCCAGGCCCTGCGCGACCTAGGAGCCCTCGAGCAATGATAAGCCCGGCGACGCGCGCCAAGTACGCCACCACTATCGGCATCGAGTGCCACGTCCAACTCAAGACTAAGACCAAGCTGTTCTCAGCCGTCGGCAATGACGCCCGCGAAGCGCCGCCTAATACGCTGGTCAGCCATATCGACTTCGGCCTACCCGGCGCTTTGCCAGTGCTCAATGAAGAAGCCATCCATCTCGCAACCAAAGCAGCTTTCGCCCTCGGCACTGAACCGGAGCGTTTCAGCAAGTTTGACCGCAAGCACTATTTTTACCCCGATTTGCCGAAGGGTTACCAGATCAGCCAGTTCGACGAGCCGATTATCGGCAAAGGCGCCATTACTATTGATGTTGACGGCCAGCCTAAAACCATTGGCATCACCCGCGCTCACCTCGAGGAAGACGCTGGCAAGAGCACCCATGCGGCTGGCCAGGACTATAGCCTGGTCGACCTCAACCGGGCCGGCACGCCGCTGCTGGAAATCGTTAGCGAACCGGACATGCACTCTAGCGCCGAGGCCAAGGCCTACGCCCGCGAGCTCTACCTGCGCATGCGCTATGCCGACGTGTCCTACGCCAACCTGTATTACGGCAACATGCGCTTTGACGTTAATGTTAGCGTCAGCCAGACCGACGAACTCGGCACCCGTTCCGAAACCAAAAATCTCAATAGCTTCCGCAGTGTCGAAAAAGCGGTTGAGTACGAAGTCACCCGCCAAATTGAATTATTGGAGAAAGGCCAGAGAATCGTCCAGGAAACCCGCGGCTGGGACGACGCCAAGCAAAAGACCCTCTCCCAGCGCAGCAAGGAAAACGCCGACGATTACCGCTACATGCCCGACCCCGATTTGCCGCCAATCGTCATCACCGACGACTACGTCGCCAAGGTCAAGGCCGAAATGCCTGACCTACCCGACGATTACCGGGCTAAATTCAAAGCCATCAACATCGATGACAAAGTGACCGCCGACATTATAGCCGTGCCCGAAACCGCCAAGTTAGTCTCCCGTATCTTAGAGACGGGCAATGCCGAACATGCCCGCCGGGTAGCGTTCTGGATGATGCAGCCGACCAACGATGACGAGACCGACCAAGCAGAAGAGCAGTCCGTTAAAGACGATCAATTAATAAAACTTTCGCAACTCGTTTCCGATAATAAGCTAAGCTCGACCGCCGCCAAAGAAGTTTTAACCGAACTGCTCAAATCCGGCGGCGATCCCGAAGAAATTGCGGCAGATAAAAACCTGCTACAAGTCTCCGACGAGGGTGCCATCGCCAAAATAGTCGAGCAAGTCTTGGCCGATAATCCCCAGGCCGCCACTGACGTCAAAAATGGCGAGATGAAAGCCATCGGCTTCCTGGTCGGCCAAGTCATGAAGGCCTCTAAGGGCAAGGCGAACCCCTCCCTCGCCCAAGACCTCATCAAAAAGCAGCTCGATTTGTAGTACTTTACTGCTCGCGGGAGACTTTGCTGCGGATCATCTTGCCAATTATATCTCCTAAGCTTGATCTGTCTAAGCCGCTGACACCCTTAGCTAATCGACTGACGGAATGCTGCAACTCTGATCTCTCGCCTAATAAGACGGCTAGACTGAAAGCCCTAGCAATATTACCGTGAAAGGCTTTCCGCATATCTTTATATACGGGGTCAATATCGTCGGGAAAGTAGTAGGCAATATCTGACTTTATTATCCCATCGTTCAAGCGGTGTCTCAAAAATCTCCTCTGGTCAATGAGAAACGCGCATAAATCTTCACTCGTTGGCTCGTCAGTAGTTTCATAATATATATTCGTGGCATCTGGCCACATTCTTTTGTCTCCTTCCATGGCAATGCCGTTTATGTCAACGAAACCCATAATGAATTTAATCGGATCGCGTGAACCTTTTTGCAAGTTGGGTTGGATGAGTTTGCCGTCTTCCTGCATTTCAGCCGCGGTAGCCAAGTTTGCCCGTATCAAGCGCTGCTTGAACATCTTAGTGTTAAGTACACCATTTGCCGCTATGACCTCCTCGACTGCTCCTTCGGCACTAGCCTGCTCGTTAACTGCCGGCCCCAGATCCTGCTCCCTGTCATGATTTGTGCCGGCAATAATACCTAGATCAAAAATCCGCGGCCGCCACTGAGGCTTTATATAACGGTAGAGAATGTTATTCAGCCTAACACTTCGCCGGGCGACACCGAGCGAATGCGGGGCATTATGGAATGGTAGGGGATTATCGGAATCAGGCCCATATCTTCTATCAACTTCTTCCAGGGAGGCTACGGCGATATGAATTGTTTCCGGCGCTAATGTGTAGGTTGGCTCGATCTGCGCCGCTATATGGGTAATTTCTCTTTCAAAGTCAGCAGACATGTATTTACTATTATATACTAAAGTAAAGTGAAAGCAACTATGACCTATCGATCTTCTAGTTAGATTTTCCTTCTTAAGGCCGATAATCTCGTGGTACAATCATCACTAATGAGCCAGCCGAAAGTTCACAAAGCAGTTATCGCCGCCGCCGGGTTCGGGACGCGCTTCCTGCCGCAGACCAAGGCCATGCCTAAGGAGATGCTGCCGCTGGTCGACAAGCCGATTATCCAACAGATCGTCGAGGAACTGGCGGGGGCAGGTATTACCGATATCGTTATTGTTACTGGCTATCACAAGCGCACTATCGAGGATCATTTCGACCATATTAGTGCAGATTTGCAGAGTAACCTGGAGCAAGCGGGCAAGCAGGAGCTATTGGAGGCGACCAGCCGGATTTCCGGACTGGCGGACTTTGCTTATATCCGTCAAAAGGGTCCCTACGGGACCGGCACGCCACTACTTAATGCTGCCCACTTGATCGGCGACGAGCCGTTTATTTATACCTTCGCCGATGACTTCGTGTCAGCTGAACCAAGTCGGTTCGCCCAGATGCTAGCGGTCTACGAAGAGCGGGGCGGCTCCGTTATCACGGCTATCCGGCGCGATGGCGACGAGGACTACAAACGCTATGGCTACATTGCCGGCAAAGAGCTGGCGCCCGGCCTGGTTGACATGACCACTATCGTCGAAAAGCCTGGCCGCGACAAAGCCCCTTCCGACTTGGCCTCGGTCAGCGGCTATTTATTTGAGCCCGGCCTGGTCGGCTACTTGCAAAAACAGCGCGATGCCTACGATCCGGCCAGCGGCGAGTTCATGATCCAGGAGGCTATGCAAACCATGATCCAAGACGGCCGCCATATTTATGGCTTGGAGATCAAAGATGGTACCTACTATGACACTGGCAACCCCTTGGAATACCTTAAAACAGTCTTCAATTTTGCCCTCCAGCGTGACGACATCGGCCCAGCCCTAAAGGAATATTTGCGACAACAGTTAAAATCTTAACTGGACAACCAACATATTAGTTATATACTGTCTGTTATGACTACTACTGACACCGTACTCGTTATCATATTAACCAGCTTGCTGAGCCTGTTTTTTATCCTCTGCATAGCCTTAGTTATCGTTCTGCTGAAAGTTCTTGCCAGCGTTAAGCGGGTAGTGGCCAAAGCCGAAGATGTGGTTGATTCTGTCGAATCGGCCGCTGAAGTCCTGAAGGATACGCAAGGACGATTAGCCATGTTTAAGTTAGTACGTAATATTATTAAACTCGTGCAAAGGAGCCGTAAATGATGAGCCGACGAGACCGCCAACGCCAAACCCTTAAACGCCTGGCTATCGGCAGTACAGTAGCCGCGGCCGCAGGCTATGTAGCCGGCGTCCTGACCGCCCCCAAGAGCGGCAAAAACACCCGCGACGACATCCGTAATGCCACCGAGCGCAGCCGTACCGAAGCCGAAAAAGACCTCAAGCTGCTCCATACTGAACTAGGCAAAACCATCAAAGACGCCAAAGCCGGCAGCGACAAGCTCGGCAGTCGAGCCCAAAAAGAAGCTGCCGAACTGATTGATAGGGCTAAAGATACCAAAGAAAAGGCCCGCGAAGTCCTGAGCGCCATCCACGAGGGCGACGCCGATGACCAAGACCTGAAACGCGCCGTTAAAAACGCCAACACCGCCGTCAAAAGCCTGCGCAAATATCTCAAGAAGTAACATCTCAGGTTTCAGTTAGTGCCAAGGCAAGCGTATAATTAATAGTACGTTAAGAGTTCCTGAGGGGTATTTTGGCAAAACAAAAGACAGCGCCGGTTAAGCTGGCGGCCAGCGATTTCGTACATCTGCACAACCATACGCAGTACAGTTTATTAGATGGCCTGACCAAGGTGCCGGAATTGATTAAGCATGTCAAGGCGGCCGGTATGCCGGCGGTAGCCATCACTGACCACGGCACCCTTAGCGGTGCTATTGAGTTTTACAAAGCCGCCAAGGACGAAGACATTAAGCCGATAATCGGTATTGAGGCCTATGTGGCTAGCCGCAGCCTGTATGACAAAGAGCCCGGCAAGGATAAGCAGTACTATCACCTGATACTGCTGGCCATGAACCAGGAGGGATACCAGAACCTGATGGCCCTGTCGACGATCGCCAACCTGGAAGGTTTCTACTATAAGCCGCGGATTGACCGGGCCTTGCTCGAGAAACACAACGAAGGCCTGATTTGTCTCAGCGGCTGTGCCAGCAGCGAGGTCGGTGACGCCCTGCGCCAAGGCCAATATGAGCAGGCTAAGCAGATCGTCAACCAGTATAAGAAAATTTTTGGCGACCGCTACTACCTGGAAATCCAGGACCATGGCCATCCGGACCACCCTGGCCACTGGAGCGAGCAGAAAACCATTAATGACCAGTTAATCCTGCTTGGCCAGGAACTTGCTATCCCTTGCGTCGTGACCTGCGACGCCCATTACTTGCGCAAGAGTGACCAAGAGGCTCATGAGATCCTGCTGTGCGTCCAGACCGGCTCGTTCCTGAGCGACGAAAAGCGCATGAGCCTGAAAGACTTTGAGCTGTACGTTAATAAACCAGAGGAAGTTATCGGCCGGTGGGGGGCCGCCCATCCTGAGTTCGTGACGAACTCCCGGGCGATTGCCGACCGCTGCGACCTGACGATCGAATTAGGGAAGATACTGATTCCCAAGTTTCCTGTACCCAAAGGGGAAACTGAGAAGACTCACTTGGAGCAAGCGGTCTACCGGGGCATGGCCGGGCGCTATGGCCGGCAAGGCGACAAACCAATTGACGAGCCGGCAGCCCAAAAGATGAGTCTGGCAGCCGCCAAAAAGACTTTATCCAAAGAGGTTTTGGAGCGGGCCGCCTACGAGCTGGGCGTGATTAACCAAATGGGTTTCAACGGCTACTTCCTTATTATCGCTGATTTCATTAACTGGGGTAAGGACCAGGGCATCGTGTTCGGGCCGGGCCGGGGCAGCGCGGCTGGTTCCATCATCTCCTACGCTCTTAAGATTACCGAGATAGATCCTCTGGCCTACGACCTGCTGTTTGAGCGTTTCCTCAACCCGGATCGCATCAGCATGCCTGATGTCGACATCGATATCCAAGACAGCCGGCGCGAAGAAGTCATCCAGTACTGCGTTAATAAATACGGTAAGGAGCGGGTGGCTAACATCGTGACCTTCGGCCGGATGGCGGCCCGCAACGCCGTGCGCGACGTTTCGCGCGTCCTCCAGGTGCCCTATGCCGAAGCCGACCGGCTGGCCAAGATGATCCCGCCACCGGTGCAGGGCCGCCATATCCCCTTGGTAACTTCCCTCAAGGAAAATAACGAGCTCAAACAAGAGTACCAAACCAATGAAACGGCCCGGCGCGTCTTTGACCTGGCCTTACAGATGGAGGGTACTATTAGGTCTCACGGCGTGCATGCCGCCGGCGTAGTCATCGCGCCTGAAGACATTGTCTATTACACGCCACTAGAAATGGCCCAAAAGGGCGTCATTGCCACCCAATACTCCATGGGGCCAATCGAAGAACTCGGCCTATTGAAGATGGACTTTTTAGGCCTGTCTAACCTGACGATTATTAATAACGCCCTGCGTATCATCAAGCGTGTCCATGGTGACGATATAGATATTAATGCCCTGCCGTTAGACAACAAGGCAACCTACGAACTGTTCCAGCGCGGCGATACGACTGGCGTGTTCCAGTTCGAATCAGCCGGGATGAAACGCTATCTCAAACAGTTGAAACCGACGGTTTTTGACGACCTGATCGCCATGAACGCCCTGTACCGGCCTGGCCCGATGCAGTTCATCGACGATTACATTGCCCGCAAACACGGCAAAGAGAAGGTCGTCTTCGAACATCCCGGGCTGAAAGCGGCTTTGGAAAACACCTATGGCGTCCTGGTTTACCAGGAGCAGTTCATGCAGGTCAGTAAGGACATGTGTGGTTTCACCGGCGGCCAAGCTGATACGCTGCGCAAGGCCATTGGGAAAAAACAGCGTGAAACCATGGGCAAGATGAAAGCCGCTTTCATTGATGGCATGATCAAACACAGCCAGGTGCAACGCAGCTTCGCCGAAAAATTTTGGGTGCGGATGGAGGCGTTCGCCGACTACGGTTTTAATAAGGGCCACTCCACGCCCTACGCTATGATTGCCTACCAGACAGCCTATCTCAAGGCCAACTATCCGGCGGCCTACATGGCGGCTTTAATGAGCAGCGACTTCGATGACACTGACCGCTTGGCCATCGAAATCGCCGAGTGCAAACATATGGGGATTACCGTCTTACCGCCGGACGTTAACGAATCATTCGTGGAATTCTCAGTAGTGCCTGGCAAGGATCACATCCGCTTTGGCATGGCCGCCGTCAAAAATGTCGGTACCGGCGTTGTCGAGGAGATTTTGCGGGCCAGGACCGAAGGCACTTTTGAAAGCGTGGAAGACTTCTTGCGCCGTGTCAGCAGCCGGGTGGTGAACCGTAAACCGATGGAGAGCCTCATCAAGGCCGGCGCTTTTGACCGGTTTGGCGACCGATCAACGTTGCTGCACAACATTGACCTGCTGCTGGCATTTTCAAGTCGCCTAGAGAAGCAAGCCAGCAGCGGCCAGACTGACATCTTCGGCGACCAAGCGGATATGACCCAGGACCGTCCTATGCTGGAATTACTAGCCCCAGCTACGGCCATTTCTAATCATGAACAACTGGTTTGGGAACGCGAACTGCTTGGCTTATACCTCAGCCAGCACCCCCTGGAACTTTTTGAGACCATCTTAAGCGAGCAGACCGTTCCGCTTAATAGCTTGGCTATAGAGCACGAAGGCCAGGCGGTCACTATTGGCGGCGCTATCGCTGATATACGGGAAATTACCACTAAAAACGGCCAGAAAATGGCTTTTGTTCGTCTTGAGGACCAATCAGGTGAAATCGAGATTGTGCTCTTTCCAAAAAACCTTGAGCAGTCGCCTGGTTTATGGAAGCGTGACAGGGTTCTCTTAATTACGGGCAAGATTAGCTCGCGCGGCCGCGGTGGCGGCCCCAGTGACGAGGTCAAACTGATCGTCGACACGGCTCGCGAGATCACCGCCGACCAGGCCAAGGACTACAAATCAAATGGCAAAAAAATTAAATTGCCGCAGGTTGTTCCCAATTCATCCGCATCTTTTTCCGGACCGGGAACTGGCCAGCGCGTCTACGTTAGGCTACTGAGTACCAATGATGAACAAATGCTATTGTCCTTGAAGCAAACCATCGATTCCCATCGGGGTAACACCGAAGTCGTCCTGGTTCTCGGCGAAGACGCCTCCAAGCAAGCCATCAAGTTGCCAGGCGGCATTGACCGCTCCAGCCCTGGCGTGGCCAAACTGGAAGAACTAGTCGGCGCCGACAACCTAGTCATCCAATAAGCTAGCCGATAACGCCGTTGGGACGGGTGAGGACGAAACCGGCCGTGAAGACCATTACGGTGACTATATCCAGCCAGGGGTTTTGCGATACGAAAGCTTCGCCCCTGTTGATCAGGCGGTGCAGGCGGATGGAGTGGCGAAAGACAAAGAGTGCAAAGGCGGCAGCAGTTATGGCAATGACGATGGCTAAGAATGAACCGGTTTGGTTGCCGGTCAGGGCTTGGACGCGGGTCAGCGGCTGGCTGGCGGCAGGTGCCTGCATGCTATCAGCGGTCCAAACCTGGTTAGCTAGTAGGCCGATGCCAACGATAGCCAGCATTGGCAAGTAGGGCCAGTAGGGCCGGACGTAATTTTTGTTGTGCCGGTGGTGTCCGGCCTGCCGTTTCTTGTGATGAACGGTGGGTTTGGGTCTAGTTGCGAGCGACATATTTTTCTTTTTAGGTAACTATTTAATTATAACATATTGCTAGCCGTGGAAACGCAATTCGTACAACGCCATGGCGGCGGCTTGGGCGACGTTAAATGATTCTTTGCGTCCCTGCATGGGGATTTCCAGGACCTGGTCACATAATTGTAAAATTTCAGGCTCGATGCCTTCGACCTCGCGGCCGACAACCAAGGCCAGTTTTTTAGGTGGTTTGAAACTAGCTAAGTCAATCGAAGTCTGGCTTTGCTCCAAGGCCGCTACCATAAATCCCTGCTTTTTAAGCGTTGTGATGCATTCATCAACATTAGTTTGTTGCTGCCAAGCGATCATTTTCTCGGCGCCTAAAGCGGTTTTAGCAATTTGTTTATCAATTTTTTGGGTCAGATGCGGCAGCCGGCCATCCGCAGGGCGGAGGGGGTACGGCGTATATCCAGTCAGGAAAACTTGCTTGACGCCAAGACCTTCGGCCGTCCGTAGCAACGAGCCGACATTATGGGCGCTGCGCAAGTTATGGGCTATCAAAACCAAGGATCGCATGGCCATTACTATACAACAGCAGCCTGCTTATGCTTTATACTAGGAGCATATGAGCGAAGATGCCCGTCACGACGAAGAACAGGCTACTGAACGCCGCGCCCGGGTGCTGGGCATGGATTATTTTGACACCTCTGTTGTTGCCGACAAGCGGCTATATAAGGAATTGTTAAGCAATCCCGAGCTATACGACCTGAAGATTATTCCTGTCCAGTATGAGGGTAGTAACCTGTTGTTTGGCGTCACGACCACAACCGCTCAGCAGACTATGCACGACCTGACGCAGCGTTTCGCTGATAAGGTAGTGCATTTCGCGGTTATTTCCGATGTCGGCTACCGGGAATACATGCGACTCTATGATCCGCCGCAGCAAGTGGTGTATTCGGATATTGAATTGAACCAGGCCGGCAGCCAAGAGCAAGTCGGCCGAATTTCCGAGATGCTGCAACAGGTGCGGGCTGACGACATGCTGGCCTACCTGGTATCGCAGGCCCATAACTTGAACGCCTCTGATATTCACATTGAAACCCAAGAGAGCGATGCCCGTGTCCGCTTTCGGATGGACGGCGTGTTGCACCCGGTCGCCCGCCTGCAGCCTGATAAGTACCATGTCTTGATATCAGCCATTGCCAGTGCCGGCAACGTTTCGACGGGGGTTGATGAGGCCCAGCAGGGGCATATCGCCCAAAAGGTTAAAATGGCTGACGGCAAAGAAGTGGATGTCAACGTGCGCCTAGAGACCGTGCCAACCCTTAATGGCATGGACGTGGTAATGCGGCTATTTAATATGGACGCTGAGATGTACAAGCTTGACCGGCTTGGCCTGACACCGGCGGAGCGGAGCGTAGTGGACGACATCATCGCTAAACCGAGCGGCCTGGCCATGATTGTCGGCCCGACCGGCTCCGGCAAGACGACGACGCTGTATTCCATGCTGAACACGCTAAACACCGACGAGCGCAAAATTATCACCATCGAAGACCCTGTCGAGTACCAATTCCCAGGCATTACCCAGATCTCCGTACACTCCAAAGAAGGCGGCAACGACAATAGTTTCGCCGACAAGCTGCGGGCCGTGCTGCGCCTGGACCCGGATATTGTCATGATTGGCGAGATCCGCGATATGGACACTGCCAGGACAGCGCTGCAAGCCGCCCTGACTGGACATCTGGTGCTAGCGACCTTCCACGCCGGGTCGGCAGCGGCCGCCTTGACCCGTATCGCTGACATTATCGGCCAAAACCCGTTGTTTATCTCGGCCATTCGTTTAGTAATGGCGCAAAGGCTTATCCGCCACTTAGACGACACGACCAAGCAGGCCTATAGCCCGTCGGAAGGCGAGTGGAAGCAAATCAACGATGTCTTAGCGACCTTGCCGGACGACATGGAACGCCCCAACCTCGACGGCTTGCAGCTCTACAAGCCCGGCAGTTCCGATACTAACCCCTATGGCTACCAGGGCCAGTTGGCGATTCGCGAGCAATTTACCATGAGCGGACCGATGCAGAGCCTGCTGTCCAACCCGAACGCCGTCGTCACGACGCAAAGCTTGGAAGACGCCGCCCGCCAGTCCGGCATGCTGACTATGCTGCAAGACGGCATGCTCAAAGTCCTGGACGGCCAGACCACCCTGGCCGAACTCTACCGCGTGGTTGGCTAAAATACTTGCGTGAAAGAAGTAATTCGTGTACAATCTACCGAATATGCCAGGTGTTCTGCAAACAATTAATGATAAGTATAAGAAGTCGGCCGTCGTAGACGTGCGCTCCGGCGATACTGTCAAAGTGCACCAAAAAATCCGCGAAGGCAGCAAAGAGCGTATCCAGATCTTCCAAGGCCTGGTCATCCGTACCGGCAAGAAGGGCAGCCACACTTCCCGGATCACCGTACGCAGGCTGGCCAGCGGTGTCGGCGTCGAAAAGAGCTTTTTATTACACAGCCCGCTAGTTGTCCAGGTAGAAGTAACTAAGCGCAGCAAAGTCCGTCGCAATTACCTGAGCTATATGCGCCAGCGCACCGGCAAATCAGCCCGCATGACCGGCGTGGACTTTGATCGCGACTCGGTCAATGCCGTCCATGACGACGCCGCCGAAGCCGAAGAAGCCAAGCTCCACGAGCAAAAAGCCGTCGAAGCCGCCGCCAAGGCCGAAGAAAAGGCTAAGGCCGACGCCGCACTAGAAGCCAAAGCCGCCGCCGTCCAAGCCCGCCACGACCAAGCCGACATCACCGAAGAATAGTCCTCGACCGATTATGGATGGTCTATGGATTGTTCTTCATCTGATAGATGTATCCATATTCTATCCATAATAGGTCGGAGACTAATATGAATTGATGATTGGTGTCAGTTTAATCGATAATTAATGGTTAAGCTTGCTAGACTAAAAGAATGATTACTGTTGGGGTTGATGAAGTGGGCAGAGGGTGCTGGGCTGGACCGTTAGTAGCTGGCGCTGTCATCTTGGTGAACCCAATCACAGGCTTAAAAGATTCTAAGGTACTGAGCCGCAAACAACGCGAGAGATTATCGGCAGAGATCAACTTGCTTGGGGCTGCTGTCGGTTTGGGATGGGTTTGGCCGGCCGAGATTGACGAACTGGGCCTGACAGCGGCGACCGGATTGGCGATGCGGCGGGCCTTAGAGCATATTACCGTGGAATATAATGAAATTATCATTGACGGAAGTGTCAATTTTTTGCCAGAAAATCTGAAAGCTAGGACAATGGTTAAAGCCGATGCCACCGTGCCTTGCGTTAGCGCTGCCAGTATTGTCGCTAAGGTTGCCAGGGATACGTACATGCGTGAGTTGAGCAGCCAGTACTCGGACTATGGTTTTGGCAGCCATGTCGGCTATGGTACGGCCTTGCATATGGAGCGGTTGAAATTACATGGTGTCAGCGATTTGCACCGTCGCTCATTTAAGCCCATCCAGGCTTTGCTACAATAGAATCCCTATGACGACTACTTATACGGGACGCAAAGCCGAGAATGCCGCTAAGGTCTACCTGGAGATGCGCGGCTTCAAGATCATCGAGCAGAATTGGCGCCGGCCGCGCTGCGAAGTGGACATTATCGCCTTGAAAGACGGCGTGATACATTTCGTCGAGGTTAAATACCGCTTCGCGGACGACCAGGGCAGCGGCTTAGACGCTATTACGGATAGCAAGCTCAAGCAGATGCGACGGGCCGCCTGGCTGTGGGTCGATGAGTCCAAGTGGCGCAGCGAGTACATACTATCAGCGGTTGAAGTTGCTGGCGCTGACTTCGCTATTTTGGGTTTTATTGAAAATGTCTTCTAAGTTTTCAGGTATCGCTTCACGCCAGCCACGTCGCGTTTGCGCCAAGCGGCTTGCCACTGGATAGTTTCGACGGCCTGATTGACCGGGCGTTCGAAAGCCGGGCTGGTGTGTTTGGTGAAAAAAGCTTTGAATTCCGGCAAGAACGCTTCGTCGCTGAAGCCGCGGGCAGCATAGATCGGCATCCGTGAGAAGCTCAGGTCGCTGCCCATATTAGTGGCCAGCCAATCCCAGTTGGCCACGAGCCACTGCCAGGTGGCGCGGCGGGCATTGCGGTTCATGAAGCTGTAGGCGATCCAGAAGCTAGCGTCCTGCAAGCGAACATTGTCGCTGGTAATTTGCCGCAAGGCACGGTCGATCAACTCCGGCTGCTCAAAACAGGTCAGGGCGCCGGCCAGGGTTACTCGCTCCTCGCTATTATGGCTGCCATTGTGCATAGCCAGTAATTTGTCAAATTCTTTAACGCTGCCTTCGCGGGCTACTGTGCCGTAGACCACGCCGCGCAGGTCGGGGTGAATATCCTCCGGTAATTTCATGGCGGCGAAACGCTGTTTGGCTTGCTTGAGGACGTCGGGTTCTTTGCCGAATGAAGCCAAGCCTAGAATTGTCGGCCGCAGCAAACGGTCGAAGTGGCTGTCGCTGGTCGACTCTTCCCAGCCGAGCCGCTTCAATTGTTTGGCGGTCAGTTGCCGAACCAGCTGCCGCAGGCCATTCCGGATAGCGTCATCATCCATCACTACGCGCAGGCTGCCGATGGCGCCGGCAATGATATCCCAAACGACCGGGCTGTCTTCATTGGCATAAGCCTCAAGCAGCTTAAGCGTAGCGACGGTGCTGCCGTAGCCGGCTTTGGAAGCTTCTAGGCTGTCGCTTAACAAACCCAAGCGGTCCAAGACATCTAACTTACTAGCCTTTACCGCCTTAGCCAATTTGGCTAGGTGGTCGGAGTCATATGTAACCCTGAAGAAGCTGGTACGGTTGTGATTAAGGATAAACTCATCTCTTAGACCGGCCGCTATAATTGACCGCTCGGCTTTATCTAAAGTCGCTGGTTGCATAGGATGACTGGGTAGCAACGGGATCGGCCAGGTAGCCGCTTCTTTTTTGGCGGCTGGATTTAGGTAGAAGCGCTCTTGCTTGAGGCTTGGCTTGCCGGCGCTAAGCTGGGCTTGGACAATAGGGTAACCGCTTTGGGTGGTCCAGGCGCTCATGAACTGCTTGACGGACTTACCGGAAACTTCTTCCCAAGCTGTCCAAAGATCGACTGTGTCGGTGTTGCCATAAGCATGCCGCTTGAGGTAGACGCGCAGACCGTCGCGGAAAGCTTCGTCGCCGAGGTAGTCGTGCAGCATTAGCAGCACGCTGGCGCCTTTTTCGTAGCTGATGGCATCGAAGATGGTGCGGATTTCGTCAGGGTGGTTGACGGTGACTTCGATGGGGTGGGTGTGCTCCAAGGCGTCCAGCTTGAGCGCCAGGCCTTGTTCGTCAACGATGAACTGGGTCCAGACCTGCCAGTCGGGGAACAACTCGTCGACGGCCAGCCAACTCATCCAGCTGGCAAAGCTCTCGTTCAGCCACAGGTCGGTCCACCAACGCATTGTGACCAGGTTACCAAACCACTGGTGGGTCAGCTCGTGGGCGACAACGTTGGCGACGTATTGCTTGAGGTGCAGCGAGGTATTCTTGGGATCAACCAGTAGGGCCTGCTCGCGGAAAGTGATACAACCCCAGTTCTCCATGGCGCCACTGGCGAAGTCGGGCAGGGCGATGAAGTCGCACTTGGCCAGCGGGTAGGGCACGTCGAAGTATTGGTTATAAAATTCCAGCGTCTTGACGGCCACGTCGAGCGCGAATTGGGTGTGACGCACATTGTCCGGCGTGGCGTAGGTGCGCACCAGTACGCCGTCTTTAGTCGTAGCTTCCAGGTATTTTAGCTCGCCAAAGACGAAAGCCAGCAGGTAGGTTGACATTTTGGGTGTAGTTTCAAAGGTCGTAACTTGCTTCTTACCTTTGGCCGATTGCTCTTTGACTGGCGTGTTGGCAATCACCGTCTCGCCTTTTGGACTGACCAGCGTCAAGTCAAAAGTCGCCTTAGCCTCAGGTTCGTCAATGCAGGGGAAGGCCTCGCGGGCATGATGGCTTTCGAACTGGGTGGCGATCAGTTTCTTCTCCTGGCCGTCGTGGGTGAAAAAACAGGGGTAAATCCCGTTCATCGGCCGGGTAATTTCACCAGTAAAATCCATTGTTACCGTATATTCGCCCGGATAAAACGGTGCTTCGGAGTGCAGCCGCACCTCGTCAAAACTGTCCTGTTTGTTTATCCGGCCAATCTCGAACTGCTGGTCGCCCTTCTTGTCATGTTTGGTCACGGTCGCCTTGGTAATCTTCAAGCCCTTTTGGTGGAACGTCAACCGCTGCGCCGGCCGCCCGGCCTTTTTGCCACGGATCATCACCGTGCCGCTAAAGGTCATCGTCACCGGATCAACGTCCAGCGCCAACCCATACTGTTCTGGCCGGAACTGCTCATATAAACGCGTGACTTTCTTTCCCATATCCAAATAGTTTAGCACGCTGATTGACGGCAAGTCTTAGCATCTGTATAATACAAACATTGTCCGGCCGAAGTGGTCGGCTTTTTTCTTGTAGAGACCTCACGAATTTACAATTTGGAATTATTAAAAGGAAGGAAATACTATGGATTTAGACATGAAGCAACTGGTGGTCGCCATTCGGACGATCGCCGAAGAGAAGAACCTGCCGGAAGAAACGGTCAAAGAAGTGGTCGAGCAGGCCCTGGCCGCCGCTTATAAGCGTGACTACGGTGACCGCGAGCAAGAGATCCGCGTCGATATGAACCTGAACACCGGCGAGGTCGATGCCTACATCTCGAAAGAAATCGTCGAAAAAGTTGAACAACCAGCCTACGAAATCAGCCTGGCTGAAGCCCAAGTCCGCCGCAAAGACGCCAAAGTCGGCGAAACCATCGAAGTCCACGAAAAGGCCGAGACCTTCGGCCGGGTCGCTGCCCAGACTGCCAAGCAAGTCATCCTACAACGCCTGCGCGAGGCCGAGCGCGAGATCGTCATGGCCGAGTACGAGGACAAGATCGGTACCGTTATCAACGCCACCGTCGCCCGCGTCGAGGGCAACATCTGCCGCATCGACCTCGGCAAAGCCCAGGGCATTATGCCGCGCAGCGAGCAAATCCAAGGCGAGCGCTACTATCCTGGCCAACGCTTGAAGGTCTTCCTGAAAGACGTCGAACGCGGTTTCCGCGGCCCGCAGCTGGTGGTCAGTCGCGGTAACAAGGACTTCATCGAGTGGCTGTTCCGCGCCGAAGTCCCCGAGATGGAAAATGGCGCCGTCGAGATCAAAGGCATTGCCCGCGAAGCCGGCGTCCGCTCTAAGATCGCTGTCGCCAGCAACGTACCCGGCGTCGACCCAGTCGGCACCTTTGTCGGTGGGCACGGCACCCGCGTCAATGCCGTCGTCGGCGAAGTCGGCGAGCAAGAGAAGATCGACATTATCGTCTGGGCCGAAGAGCCGATGGCTTATATCACCCAGGCCCTCAGCCCGACCAGAGTCACCAAAGTCCTCATTGACGAAAAGAACCAGAAGGCCCGCGTCATCGTGCCCGAAGACCAGCTCAGCATCGCCATCGGCAAGAACGGCCAAAATGTCCGCCTAGCTAGCAAGCTAACCGGCTACGAACTGGACATCGAATCCGAGCAGGCCGCCAAGCCAGCCGAGGCTCCTCAGGCCGAGGCTCCCGAAGGCAAAGTCGAAACCACCGAACTCCCCAAGCAACCCAAACTCAAGAAAAAGAGCGAACTGGAAGGCTCCCTCCTCGAAGCCATCGAAGAGCACGGCGAATAATTGACTCAATAGTCAAACTATAGTATTGTAACTTTACAATGCCGTATATTATTGAGTTTGATCCTGATAAAACTGGGCCTGCTTATTTTTTGAAAGGCCCTGACGAACATGCGCCGGAGACAATCTCTATTAAAAACTATCTAACAGAGATAACTTTATCTGCTGTAGACCAAGGCAGCCTAGAAGTTAACCCGGCAATTGATCTTCTAAGAGACGTTAATAATGGTCATGTGTATAACCACACTGCTGAAGCTTTCCTGCAGGTTGCCAGTAATCTCGAAGCCTTAGGCGCAGCTCGAAAAAGAAAGTTAATTCTTGGTGCGGCAGTAGGAAACTTAAGTACGGCGTATGCTTTAGCGACAGTGACCAATATAGAAGAGTGGGAAGATAGACGGGCAGAAGGTAACTTTGAATTTGTGACAAGAGAGGGCTATGAAGCTGATGTGACGCCGAAGGGTCTTAAGCCTCATATTGTCAGTGGTCGGGAGGAAATTGAGAGATGTTTTGGACCAGATAGCGTCACGGCAAAAACTGCTAATCGGCTTGGTTTAAACCATTTTGCGGCCCAATTTGATCTTATCAATAAATTAGGTGTGACAGTAGTGGAGTTTCCAGAGTCTCCGCATATTGTTTTGGGTCAGCTTAATCGTTCAGGACATTTTGAGCCCATAACGACTATGACTGAAAGATTTTAAAGAGAATCATCTTCTAAGGCACGTCGGGCAGCCTTAGTTTGATGGGCGCCACCCTTAATTAGCACTCTTGACGCGAGAGTGCTAAGTGCTACAATGGACGTAGGCAATTTAATGATTGCGCTTTGATTTAAGCGACTCCTCACGCCGCGATAAAAAAGGAGTATCACGCCGCTATGATGCCCAGCACCCCCGATTTCCAGGATTTTTTGAACCACCTCACCAATAACGCGCTGCAAAGTTTGAAGCATGCCGACGCCATCGCGCGCAGTTTCGGCAGTGCTTACGTGGGGACGGAGCACTTGTTGCTTGGCGTTTTGGCCCAGGACGGCAGCATGGGCTCTAAAGTGTTGGAAGGCGCTGGTGTCACCCTGGATCGAGCGCGATTGGCGCTTAATTTGACGCCCAAGACTTTGGTCAGCAACGTTGGGGCTCGCGGTCTCAGCGAGACGGCCAAGCTGACGCTGAAGATGGCTTATGATATTTCCCAAGATTACTCGCAGGATTACTGCGGTACCGAGCATATCCTGCACAGTATTTTGTCACAGAAGAATGCCCGGGCTACTATCTTGCTGCGCGACATGAACGTTAATGTCGACGGGCTGACCAGCGAGCTGGAACAATTCTTGAACCGCCAACAATACGAGGAGCAAGAGACAGGTACTGACAATGGCCGCAAAGGCAAGAAGTCTTCTAAGAAAACCGCCTTGGAGTTCTTCGGTATTGACCTGACCCAAGAAGCCATGCAGGGCAAACTTGACCCGGTGGTTGGCCGTGATAACCAGATTCGCCGTGTCATTACCATCCTTAATCGGCGCACTAAGAATAATCCCGTCCTGATCGGCGAACCCGGCGTCGGCAAAACGGCCATCGTCGAGGGTCTGGCCCAGCGCATTATTGCCGAAGACGTGCCGGATTCATTGCTGGACAAACGTATAATCACGCTCGACCTGGCCGGTATGATTGCCGGCACTAAGTATCGCGGCGAGTTCGAAGAACGGCTTAAGAAAGTCATCGCGGAGCTCGAGAAGGAAAGCCGTACCATCGTCTTCATCGATGAGTTGCACCTGATTGTCGGTGCCGGTGCCGCCGAGGGCGCCATGGATGCCGGCAATATCCTGAAGCCGGCCCTGGCCCGCGGCAAGATCCAGTTAATCGGCGCGACCACCACGGCCGAGTACACCAAGTACATCGAGAAAGACGCCGCCCTGGAGCGCCGTTTCCAGCCCATCCAAGTGCCGGAAACTAGCCCGAGCGAGACATTAGCTATTCTCAAGGGCCTACGCAAGCATTACGAAAATTTCCATGGCGTAACTTTTAGTGACGAAGTGCTTGACGACGCCGTCACCTTGTCTAAGCGCTACATCAACGACCGCTACATGCCGGACAAGGCCATCGACTTGATTGACGAGACCGCCGCCCATTTGCGGGTCGATAAGGGCAAGACCAGTCCGGAGATCCGCGCCTTGCAGAAGGAACTAAAACTGGTTAACACCCAAATCGAAGAATCCGTCGACGCCGAAGACTACGAACGGGCCGCCAAGGCCAAGACCCGGGCCTCGCAGATTAACGAAGAATTGGTCGCCAAACGGGCTAGCGGCAAACACGCTAAACGCCTAACGGTTAGCAGTGAAGACCTGGCCGATGTCGTCGCCCGCATGACCGGCGTACCCGTTAAGAAAGTCATCCGCAGCGAAGCCAAATATCTGTTGACATTAGAGAAGACTCTTGGCAAGTACATAATCGGCCAGAGCGAGGCCGTCGAAGCTGTCAGCAGGGCCGTCCGTCGCAGCCGTAGCGGTATTGGCAGCGACCAGCGGCCGATTGGCTCCTTCGTCTTTCTCGGCCCCACCGGCGTTGGCAAGACCGAGATGGCCCGGGTATTAGCCCGCGAGTTCTTCGGCAGCGAAAACGCTCTGATTAAGATTGACATGTCAGAGTTCGGCGAGCACCACAATGTCTCCCGCCTGGTCGGCGCCCCGGCCGGCTATGTCGGTTATGATGATGGCGGCCAGTTGACGGACAAGATCCGCCGCCAGCCGTATAGCCTAGTGCTATTCGACGAGATAGAAAAGGCCCACCCCGACGTCTTCAATATGATGCTGCAAATGCTGGAGGACGGCTACCTGACCGACGCCAAAGGCCGGCGCATTGACTTCACCAACACCATCGTCATCATGACCAGCAACGTCGGCGCTGAGAAATTGCAGAAGGAAGCCAATCTCGGCTTCCATGCTTCCAAAACTAGCGAGCTGAAAGACCTCGATGCCTTACACGAAACTAACAAGACCCGTGTCCAAGAAGAGCTCAAGAAGCTCCTGCGGCCTGAGCTGCTCAACCGCATCGATAAAACCATCGTTTTCCGTGCCCTGACCCAAAAGGACATCTACAAGATCATTGACCTGCAAATCGAGACGTTGCGGACCCGCTTACAGCGCAAAGGTTTCAGCCTGCAGTTGAGCAATGGCGCTAAGCATTACCTACTGGAACATGGCTACGACGCCAAAAACGGCGTCCGGCCGTTGCGCCGTCTCATCCAGGACACGATCGAAGACCGCCTGGCGCTTGACCTGTTGGATGATAAATACGAAAAAGGTGATATTATTCAGGTAGCCAGCAAAAACAGCCAGCTTACCTATGCCACCTCTACGGAATAAAAAAACAACCCGGCTCTCGGCAAATACGATCGGCGCTAGCCGGCCGTTAGGGCTCGGCATTACCTTAGTACTGCTGATAATTTTAAGCGTGGCGGCGCTAAATCTTCAAGCTATTGAGGACTGGTTAAAGCTGCGCGGCTACCAGGCGCCGACCACGATTGCGCAGCTGGCTGACCAGGACACCATGAACAGTTATACACGGCACCTGTTCTATCTCAATAAGCCGCAGCTGCTCGGCACAGTTAACAGTTTTCGCCAGCACTGCCCGGAGGATAAAGATACTATCGTGCTCGGCTGTTATCACCCTGGCCAGAACGGTATTTTTATATATAACGTGCCCGATCCGGCTTTGGCGGGTGTCCAACAGGTAACGGCGGCACACGAGGTGCTGCATGCCGTCTATGCCCGATTAAGCAGCCAGGACCGGGCAGCCCTGAACAGCCAGCTCCAGGCTTATTATGAGCACGGCCTATCCGATCCCCGGGTGCAGGCCGAAGTTAAAATTTACCAGCGTACCGAACCGACCGACGTTATGGACGAAATGAGTTGTACCTTTGGCACCGAAATTGCCAGCTTGCCAGCCCCGCTCGAGGCCTACTACAAGCGTTTCTTTAATAATCGGGCCGTCATCGTGGCTTATGAGAAGCAATACGAAGGCGAGTTCACCTCTCGGCAGGCCGCCATCACTGCCGACGACCAGCAATTAGCGGCCTTAAAACAGCGTATTGATAACCGGCAGTCTGCCTTGATCACCCAATTGCAGCAAATCAATGCCACTGAAAACCAGCTGAACAACCTGAAAGCCGCCGGCCAGGCGCAAGCTTATAACGACGCCGTGCCTGGCTACAATGCCGAGGTAGATGCCTATAACCAAGGGGTGAATAGCCTGCGCGTCAGCATTGGCCAGTACAATCAATTAGTCGTGGCGCGCAACCAAGTAGCCGGCCAGTTAACGACGCTGGCCGGGGCACTTGATACGCGTTTGCTGCCACAAACCACTAAGTAATTGGTGAAATTTAAGTAATTGTTAATGTCCTAAGTGCTAAAATTGCAGTAGTAGACGAATAGCTAAAAGGAGGAAGTTTGGCCAAGAAACCAGCTAGCCGTTATGTATGCAGCAATTGCGGAGCCACCAGCAGCAGTTGGAGCGGCAAATGTCCGCAGTGTGGCGAGTGGAACACGTTCGAAGAGCAGCTGAGTCAAGTCAGCGTGGCAGGCAGCGTGGCCCAGGGCCGCGTGCTGAAGCCGCAAACCGTTGGCAAGTCCACGGCTACCGATCATCGCCGATTGGCCACTGGCATTGCTGAGGTGGATGACGTTTTCGGTGGCGGTATCGTCAGCGGTAGCGTCAATCTAATTGCAGGCCAGCCAGGGATTGGCAAGAGCACGCTGCTATTGCAGCTGGCCTATGCCGTAGCGGCCAATACGCCGGTATTATATGTTAGTGGCGAAGAATCCGCCCATCAGGTCGGCCTGAGAGCCGAAAGGTTAGGTACATTGCGCCCTGGGTTAGAGCTAGTCACTAGCACCTCAGCCGATGACATTGCCGCTACTATAGCCAGCGGTGCCTACCGGCTAGTGATAGTCGATTCGGTGCAGGCCATAACCTGTAGTGCCATTAGCTCGGCGGCTGGCAGTGTCTCCCAGATCACTAATGCCACGCGCCTGTTGACATTGGCCGCCAAACAGGCCAACACGGCTATTATTCTGGTCGGCCACGTTACCAAAGAAGGTGCCATTGCCGGTCCGAAGGTCTTGGAGCATGTCGTTGACGTAGTGCTGCAATTAGAAGGCGACCGCTATGGCGGTTTCAAGTTGCTGAGAGCAGTCAAAAATCGTTTTGGATCCACTAACGAAGTCGGCATTTTCGAAATGGTCGAAGACGGCCTGCAGCCGGTGGCCAACCCTTCAGCCGCGCTGTTGGCCGAACGCCAGGTGAGTGACGGCTCAGTCGTCCTAGCGACTCTAGAAGGCACCAGGCCATTATTGGTCGAAGTCCAAGCCCTAGTTAATCGGACTAGTTATGGCTATCCCAAACGGGCGGCCAGCGGCTTTGACCTCAACCGGCTCAACCTATTGGTAGCCATGCTGGAGCGGCGAACCAAGCTGAAACTCAGCGAGCACGATATTTATATTAATATTGTCGGCGGTATGCAAATCCACGAACCGGCGGCCGACCTGGCTATCTGCCTGGCGATCGGCTCGGCTGCCAAAGGCATGCAGCTCAAGCAAGATACCGTGGTTTTTGGCGAAGTCGGCTTGTCCGGCGAAGTCCGGCATGTACCCCATGTTGATAAACGCCTCAACGAAGCTAAAAAACTCGGCTTTAGCGGCGCTATCGGCCCAAAGCCTAAGGCTGGCGGCAGTACCAAACCAGCTAAACTAGCCGGTCTACATGGCGTCAGCGACGTGCGCGGCGCTCTCAATAAGTTCCTCGAAAAAGATTAGTTGGCCGAACGACTAAGGGCCGGTCGTAGGCGTGGTGGCCTGGGCGGCCGGGGTATTGCTGTAGTTGAAGGGTACGGTCTGGGTGCCGGTATATAGTACGCTGTCCGTAACGGTAGCAGTCAAACTGCCGCTGCCAATCTCCGTCGGCGTATAGGTGAAGGAAACTGTGCTAGGCGAGGCACTAATATTTTGCGAATTAATAGTTTGGCCATTGAGCGTGAAAGCGATCTTGCCTGGGTATTGGGCGTATTGAGCGTCGGTTAAAGCATGCGTGCCCTGGGTAATTGTGGCGGTGATAGTACAGCTGATTTGACAGGTGGCCGGCGCTGTCAATGTAACTGTTGGCGGGCTGTCATTGCAGTTATGAACGTCATCCGTGGCCGTTGAAGTCGTAGTGGTGCCACTAACCGCGCTGCCGATACTTTGGTGCCCGCCATTAAAAATGTCTATGTTCCACGAGGCGGCATTACCATTCGAGACGAATTCTTTAGCAGCTGCCGGCGTGCAGGTAGTAGCTACCTTGCCGGAAACTCGGTCAATAGTCTGGGAGGTACTCTTGACGGAGCCGCCGCCGATATACCAACCCGGGTACAAGTCATTGGTCGGGCTGGGTTCGATATCACCGTAATGGACGTGATTGCGAACCACGAAGGCTGGCGCTGTCTTGATCGTTGTAGGTTGCGTCCAGTTGACCGGCTTGAGGTTGGAGTGGGCATATTCCATCCAGCCGCGGGTCAGCGGTTCGGTCAAGTTCTCCATGGTCGTATTCAGGTTGACGTGGCGGGTATGGTTGCCGACCCAGCTGACCATGGCGTACTTGGTTGACCAGCTGGTCATCAGGCCGTCATAGCCGTCGTTGGTGGTACCGGTTTTGACGCCGAAGTCCCAACCATTATAGCGCTGGAACTTATAGCCGCCGCGCGCCAAGCTGGTGCAGGTAGTGGCACTACAGCTGCCTGGCAGGTAGCTGGCATTTGGATCAGATGCCATGCTGTCAACGATGTAGGCCGCGTCAGCCTTGACGACCTGGCTGCCTAGCGGCTGTTTCCATTGGTAAAGGGTTTTCTGGGCGGAATCAGTCACTTTGAGGATGTAGGTGTGCGGGATGGCTTTGCCGAGACGAGCCAGGGTAGACAAGCCATTGACGTGGTCGTCCAGGTGCAGGAAAGCGCCGTCACCAATCGCTGAGGCGCCGTAACATTGGGTGGTCTGCGTCAGCGCCTGGTCGGCGTAACAGTTATAGGTGCTCTGTTTTTTGGATTGTGCGTAGCTGTTGTCCATCATGGCGGCGGCAGTGCTTATAACTTTATTGACCGAGTTGACGTGACCGCTGCTCTTATCATTCGGGACGGCCTCTAGCATAGCTTTGACGGCCGGCACGTTCCGCGAACCGCCCATGGCGTAGCGCAGCGTTAACGGGCCAGGATAGATGAAGTCGTAGTCCTCCAGGCAGTTGCCGCCGTTTTTAGGTAATTGCTTGCTGGTACATGGATAGCCTGGCAACGGGCCTTGCGTGTCATAGAGGACGGAGCCGGCACCAACATTATTATTGTTATTAATCAAGGTCACGTAATCGTACGGTTTGAAACTAGAGCCCGGCGGTATAAGGATGCCGGCCGCGTAATTATTCTGGCCATGGTCGGCATTATTGAAGTCAGTGCCGCCCACTAGAGACACTATTTGCCCGGTTTGGACGTCTTCGCCCACCATGGCTTCTTCATCAGCCCCAAAGCGCGACACGTGCGACAGGTTAGTGGCGACTAGTTGCTCAGCCTTGGACTGCAGGTTCATATCCAGCGTCGTCACGACCTTCCAGCCGCCACGTTGCACCGTAGTCGCTCCATAGGTCTGCTCTAGCTCTTGTTTGGCGGCTAGTACGAAGTAAGGGGCATGAATATCCTGGTATTTGGAAGTCTGCTGGTGTATTTGCGCCAATATATCGACGGCTTTAGCGTCCGAGGCCTGTTGGGCGGTAATATAATGCTGCTGCACCATCAAATCTAAAATGTAGTGCTGCCGATTGAGCAGAGCTGTCGGGTCAAACGTATCGCTGGTCACCGCCGGATTATATTTGGCACCGGCATAGGGCGAGTAGAAGCTAGGGGATTGGGGAATAGCAGCGAGCATGGTTGCTTGCGCTAAGGTGAGATTCTTAGCATCTGTCTGGAAGTAATCCTGGGCGGCGCTCTGCACGCCATAATCTTCGCCGCTATACGGCGCGATATTCAGGTAGCCGGTGAGTATATCATCCTTGGAATATTCCCGCTCCAACTCGGTCGCCAGGATTAACTCTTTCACTTTGCGGGTGATGGTCCGGTTATTAGTCCAGTTTTCATTAAGTTTAACCAGCTGCTGGGTGATGGTCGAACCGCCTTGTACCGAGCCGCTGCTGCCGCTGGCATCATGGTAGGCGGCCCGCATGATGCCGCGCACGTCGAACGCGCCGTGCTTGTAAAAATCCTTGTCTTCAGTGGCCACGGTGGCTTGTTTCATATACGGCGATATCGAATCGGCCGGCACCGGCAGCCGTTTGACGGAGTTATAATCATTGAAGAGTACTGTCTGGCCAGTCCGGTCATAATACGTGATATTGCCACCCAGAGCATCGCCAGAGAGATCCTTGATCTTGGGCAAATCCTTGCGGAAGTAGGCGAATAAACCAATCGTCATAAAGAAACCAACAGCAATCGCCACGCCGATGATCTTGAGGGCGGTAATGCCGCCTTGTCGGCTAAACCAATACTGGGCTACTCGCTTGGGGTGCAGGCGGAATAGTATGCGTTTGAAACGCTCCTTCGGCATGGTCGCCAGGTAGGCGGCCCGATCGGCCGAACGGGCGGCTTTGCGCGCTTTTATACGGTCGCTCAAAGAGCGATTGAGTTTAATTGTGTTGCCGCTTTTGGTCGAAATGGTATCTTTGGCGCGTCGGTTGCGGCCCGTCGATTGTCTGCTCATCAGTTGCCGGTCTCCCTATTCAAAAAACCTGCTGCTATTATACCAAAACCAAGCCGATAAAAAGCATACGTTTTCGTAAGCGGCGGAGGCGTACGTTATACTGGGAAGGAATTATGAATAGCTATCAGTAACCCCATGAAATTATCCGAAGAACTAACCTGGCGCGGCTTGGTCAACCAGACCACTTATAAAGGCATACAAGCTCTTGACGGTGATCCGATTACTTTTTATTGGGGGGTCGATCCGAGCGCTGATTCGATGACCATCGGCAATTTAGCGGCGGCCATGATGGTGAAATGTTTTATCAAGCACGGCCACAAGCCAGTACTGCTAGTGGGCGGCGCGACCGGTCTTATTGGAGATCCGGACGGCAAGACACAGGAACGCGGCCTGCAACCAGTCGAAGAGATCGCCAAGAACAAGCAGGCGATTGTCGGCCAGTACCAGCGGATTTTCGGCGAGCATAGTTTCGTACTACAAGATAATTATGACTGGTTCAAGGGCTTGGAATACCTGGATTTCCTGCGCGATATCGGCAAGCATGTGCCGATGCGCCAGATGCTGGGCCGAGATTTTGTCCAAACCAGGCTGCGCGAAGACGGCGCGGGCATCAGCTACGCTGAATTCAGCTACGTGCTGATCCAGGCCTACGACTTCCTGCATTTATTCCAAGAGTTAGGCGTGACGCTGCAGGTTTGCGGGTCTGACCAGTGGGGCAACAGCATTGCCGGCGTCGACCTGATCCGTCGCAAGACCGGCGGCGAAGCCCATGTCTATTCGTCTCCTTTGGTTGTTAACCAAGTGACCGGCCAAAAGTTCGGCAAGACCGAAGCCGGTGCCGTCTGGCTCGATCCCGCCAAGACCAGCGCCTACCAGTTTTTCCAATACTGGCTGAACGTGGACGACGAGGGCGTCGAAGGCTACCTCAAAGTATTTACTGAATTAGATAATGCCAAAATTGACGAAATCATGCGAGTATTCCAGTCCCACCGCGGCGAACGTCTGCCCCAAAAGACATTGGCCTACGAAGTGACCGGCCTAGTCCACGGCCAAGAGCAGGCCGACAAGGTCAAACGGGTTAGCGAAGTGCTATTCGGCGGCAAGGACTTTCTAGAACTCAGCGACGTCGAGGTTAAAATCCTAAGCCAGGAATTGCCGTTGGTAAAAGCCGAGGGCAACCTAGTCCAAATCATCGTGGCGGCCGGTTTAGCGGTGTCAAATACCGAAGCCAACCGTTTTATTACCGAGGGCGCTATCTCGGTTAACGACCAAAAAGCCACACCGGACGACTCTCCTCCCTTCAAACCCGGCAGTAATTTACTAAAACGCGGCAGGAATAATTTTGCCATCGTACAAAACGACTGATTAAAAGGAGTATTTATGGCCGTCGCTACCAAACCCCACCGCAAAGCCGACCAATACAACGACCCCAAGCATAATTACCTGCATTATTGGGACGGCCGCGACTATGAACAGCAGGCGGAGCAGATTGCTATCCGCAAACTATTGCGCGGCAAGCATTTCGGGACGGCTGTCGACGTGGGCGGCGGCTATGGCCGGCTTTGCCTGTTGCTAGAGGAATATGCTGATAAAGTCACATTGGCTGAACCCAGCCAGCAGCAGCTGGACATCGCGGCTGACTTCCTGAAAGACCACCCGGAGATTGAGCGAAAACTGGCCCAGGCCGACGATATTCCCTTTGTCGATCAGACTGTCAATCTGCTGACTATGATCCGTGTCATGCATCACCTGCCGGATCCGGCGCCTGAATTCGCGGAAATCAGCCGTGTCTTGGCTACCGACGGCTACGCTATCATCGAAGTCGCCAACTATGTTCATATCCGCAACCGCCTAAAACATCTAAAAAATCATCAACGATTGCCGGTCCAACCGGTCGATATTCGTTCGGCAGCCAACCGGCGCGACGACGAGATTCCATTCGTCAACCACAACCCGCGCACGGTTATCCGGCAGCTGGAAATGGCCGGCTTGGAGGTCGAAACCACGCTCTCCGTGTCCAACTTGCGCAGTACTACCCTAAAGAAATTCGTGCCCAAAACTATCATGCTCAGCGCCGAGCGCCTGCTGCAGCGGCCGTTGGCCCCTATGTATTTTGGTCCTAGCATCTTCTTCCTGGTCCGCAAACCGAGATCCTAAAGTCTCGTATACTGGTAGGATGACAGTAGACAGCCCCTTGACGGAGTTAAAAGGCGTGGGTGAAGCCCAGGCCAAGAAGTTTGCCGTGTTGGGTATCAAGACTGCCGGTGACCTCATCGATTATTATCCGCGGCGCTACGAAGATTATTCGCAGGTGACGCCAATCAAAGGCCTGCGGCCGGGCGCGGTCACGATCAAGGCGATTATTAAGCAGGCCAAGGGCCGTTATGTCCGCCGCGGCCTGCACATTACCGAAGCCGTTGTCAGTGACGACAGCGATATCACGCGGCTGGTTTGGTTCAACCAGCCGTACCGGGCTGGCACGCTGAAGTCCGGCCAGCCGTATTTTATCTCCGGGCAATACGAGCTGAGCAACCGTCGGTTTGCCATTATGAATCCCAGCGTCGAGATGGCCAGCGACTTCCCGATCAATACGGCCCGTATCTTGGCGGTCTATCGCGAGACAAAAGGCCTGAATTCCCGGCAAATCCGGTTGGCGATGCAGCAGGCGTTGCCAATAATCCAGGTCGCTAGAGAAACGCTGCCGGGCCGCATCATTAACAAACACAAGCTGATGAGCCGGGCGGAAGCTTTGATGGCGCTGCACCTGCCGGACTCGGCGGAGCAGCTCGAAGCGGCTCGCCGGCGCCTGGGCTTCGAAGAAGTCTTCCAGCTCAGCCTGGCCAGCCTGCTCAATAAGCGTGAAAACCAAAGTGAAACAGCCTTGGCCATCCCGTTCCGCGAGCAGTTAGCCCGTGATTTCGTGAAGCATTTGCCGTTTAAGCTGACCGATGGCCAGCGCCGGGCGGTTTGGCAAGCCTGCCTTGACCTGGACAAGCCGCGGCCCATGAATCGCCTGATAGAAGGTGACGTCGGTTCCGGGAAGACCGTGGTAGCGACCATGATCGCCCTGATGACACTAGAGCAGGGCTGGCAGGTCAGCTTAATGGCGCCGACAGAGCTGCTAGCCCGCCAACACGCCGACACTATCCACAAATTATTGCAGCCGCTCGGGCAAGAAAACCTCGTAGACCTGCTGGTCGGCAGCCTCAAACCGGCCCAAAAAGCTAAGGCCCGCCAGGCTATCAAGGCTGGCCAAGCCCGCTTCATTATCGGCACCCAGGCCTTAATACAGGAGCAAGTTGACATGCATAAGCTGGCGCTGGTTATTATCGACGAGCAGCACCGCTTTGGCGTTGACCAGCGAAAGACGCTGATGGCCAAGGCCGGGCACATGCCCCATGTGCTGAGCATGACGGCCACGCCCATCCCGCGCTCTCTGGCTCTGACCCTGTACGGCGAATTAGATATATCAGTGCTGGCCGAGAAACCTGGCGGGCGCTTACCAGTGATGACCGAGCTTGTCTCACCCAATTCGCTGGCCCAGTTATATGAAAAACTGGATACTGAGCTGGCCGCCGGCCGCCAAATGTTCGTGGTCTGCCCGCTAATCACCGATTCGGCGGTCCTCAATCTCAATTCGGCCGAGAAAGTCTATGAGCAGCTCAGTCGTAAACAGTTTAAGCACCGCCGGGTCGGACTGCTGCACGGCAAGCTGAAGCCGGCTGACAAGCAAGCTATTATGGAGAAATTTATCCGCCACGAGCTAGATGTATTAGTATCTACAACGGTAATCGAGGTCGGCGTTGACGTGCCAAACGCCACGCTTATGCTGATTGAAAGCGCCGAAAGGTTTGGCCTGGCCCAGCTGCACCAGCTGCGGGGCAGGGTTGGCCGGGGCAAACACCAAGCGTATTGCTATCTCCTGTTGAGCGACTCCCAGGCGCCCAGCCGGCGGCTGAGGGCCCTGGAACAATCCAATGATGGTTTCCGGCTAGCCGAGCTAGACCTGGAGTTACGCGGTCCAGGCGCTATTTATGGCACTAGCCAACATGGCCAACTCGACTTGCGAATCGCTAAGTTAACAGATACGAAGTTAATAGCTGAGGCCCGCGCGGCGGCCCAAGCCATGCTGGATGACGGCGAAAATTTGTTAAAATATAAACAGCTCATGAAAACAGTAACCCGGCTCCGTGCCGTCACCAACCTCAACTAAATGTATTCCGGCTCCACCCTCAACGCTTATTCGGGACGCCTGCTTGGCGCCCACCAGAAGATTGACCGGCTGGCTTATCGCCATCTGGCGAGACTGGCGCCTTGCAACCAGTTTCCGGCCGTCAAATCAATCCTGCACTTCGAAGGCCATAATGGCCCGGACGCTATCAAACGAAAAAGCCCGGCCAAGAACGAACCGTGGCATTACCTGCAACCGTTCGACTTGCAGGACAACCAGCTGATTGAGTTGATCGAAGACCATTATTGCCGCCTAGTGGCCGCGCTCAAGTCTCGTGATGATGTCCGGGCCTCCTTTGAGGCTGCCTGGCTGTCCCACGCCATTGTCGACGGCCTGACGCCGGCCCACCACTACCCGTACGAAGAAAAGCTGGTTGAATTACGCCAAGGGCGCGGCATCGCCGACCGTACCACCATCGCCAAGAAACTCATCATGCCTGGCCAGAACCGCAGCCGCCAAGTCAGGAATAATTGGCTGATGTGGGGGCCGAAAGGTTTGTTTACCACCCATGCCGGTTTTGAAGCCGGCGTCGCTTTCCTGATCGCGCCGCTGCAATTACGCCGCTCTAAACCGGCCGCCGAGAAAATCACTAATTTTACAGCCCAACCGCTAGGCCGCTGGTTCCGCCAAGTAGCCCAGGAGGTCGCTCGGATGGGGCTCTACGACGCGTTTTATGAATCAGGTTGGACGATCCCGCTGGCCCACCGTGTCCGCCGCCAACTGGCGCCAATGCTAGTTCAGGCCGTCACCCTAGTTTGGTACGGGGCGATGCAGGAAGCCGGCCTAGTCGAGCCGGCTACGGCGTGAGGGTTATCTCCGGCTGGTTAGGCGGACGGAACTTTAACAGCCCCAATGGCCACCGCACCCACCCGATGAGCGAAAAAATGCGCGGTGCCATCTTCGGCGCGTTGGGAGACATCAAAGGCTTAACCGCGCTCGACGCCTTCGCTGGCAGTGGCGCCTTGGCCATCGAGGCCATCAGCCGCGGCGCCACCAGTGCCGTAGTCATTGAAGTTGACAAGCGAGCCCACATAGTTCTCAACGAAAATATTAAAGCCTTGGGCTTAGAGGACCGTATCAAAGCCGTCCGCGCCTTCGCTGGCGCCTGGTCGACACGTAACCAAGTCCAGCTATTCGACTTAATATTCGTCGATCCGCCCTATGATAATATCCCGTACCGCGACCTCAAAAGCCTGCCACGTCACTTACTGCCTGGTGGCACGCTGGTACTGTCTTGGCCAGGCCAGGCCGAACCGCTCAAATTCGACGGACTCACCGCTGTCCAGGCCAAACATTACGGCGACGCCCAGCTGGTTTTTTACCAGAAAGTTAGCTAAAATACCCCGGTAGTCACGGGCCTGCGGCGGTGGCGGAATTGGTAGACGCGCTAGCCTTAGGAGCTAGTATCGCAAGATGTGGAGGTTCAAGTCCTCTCCGCCGCACCACTTAGAACAAATAAAATGGCGCCACCACCAAACTAGTTAGTAGCCAAACACCCAGGGCTACACCGATAACGTCAAAGAAAATGTCTGACATCGAGTTTTTCAATGATTCGTCGCCGAAGACGATGCCAGCGCGCCAGAGCAACGGCGACAAGACCAGATTCTCCAGCGGCTCCCAGAGGACCATAATGCTGAGGGCTACAAAAGGCCGCATTACCCAGCCCATGAGTATCCCGGTTACTAGGTGTACGATGCTCCAACGGTCGAAAAGCGCCGTGTGTTCGCGGACTCTGCCGGGAGCGGGCCGTTTTAATTTGGATTTTTGCGGCATACCACTACCTTAGCGCAGCCAGCTAGTGTCTGCCAGTCATTTCGCTTAAAATGACAAGAGTCACTTCATGAAAAAACCATTACATTTAATTTATATAACTGGTCTGGGCGACCAGCGCGTCAAAGGCCAGCAGCGAGCTGTGGCGACTTGGCGTCTTTGGGGCGTGGAGTCTGAATTATTCCAGGTTTACTGGGGCGATAATGAGCCATGGGAACCTAAATTTAAGCGATTGTTAGCTCGTATCGATAAATTGGTAGTCGAAGACAAGCAGGTCGGACTGGTAGCGGTAAGCGCCGGCGCGACGGCGGCAATCAATGCCTACGCGGCGCGCAAAGATGTCCTGGCCGGCGTGGTCTGTATCGCCGGCAAAATTAACCGGCCGGAGGCGATCGGCCAGCGCTACCGCCGCGATAACCCGGCTTTCTTGACCTCTGCCCAGGACTGCCAGCAAGCCCTGGACACTTTGGGTTCGGCAGATCGCCAACATATTTTGTCGCGTTACGCCTTGGCGGATGAAATGGTCAGTAAGTCGGATAGTCGGCTGCCAGGCGCACGCAACCGCTATGTGCTGAGCGTGGGCCACTTTACTACCATTGCTATCCAGATCACATTAGGCGCACCGGGTTTTATCCGCTTCTTGAGGAGCCTACCTATAAAGATTAAATAAGTTAATCATTGAACTATAAACTTTTGTGGGGCAGCCAACTAGAGACATATAATTATGAGCATCATGGATACTAGCCAGGTTGCCACTAAACAAGACCTAGAAAATCTGTACCACCGCACAGAGAAGATGGTTATTAGAGTGGTTGGCCAAGTAGTCGGGGAGATTGTAGGCGACGCTCTACAACTCATAAATGAACGTTTTGATAGGTTGGAGGCTCGCATGGACCGTATGGAGGGCAAGCTCGACCGTACCGCCGCGATCGTTGACCTACATTCTGTCGATATCCATGAGCTTAAGCGCAAAATCGCCTGACAAGCTATTTGCGGCCAAAGTAATCTATAATAGAAACAACTATGGCTCTATCGACACAATCGTACAAAGGCGCGCGTGATTTTTATCCACCCGACAAGCGCCTGCAGAAATACATGTTTGGCGTTTGGCGCCAGGTTTGCGAGCGTTTCGGTTACGAAGAGTACGACGCGCCAATCCTGGAGCCGCTAGAAATTTACTTGGCCAAAACAGGCGAAGAAATTGTCAATGAGCAGACCTATGTATTTGAGGACCGCGGTGGTAGGCAAGTGGTTATCAGGCCGGAAATGACGCCTACCGTAAGCCGGATGGTGGCAGCTAAAAGACAAGAGCTGGCTTATCCGTTGCGCTGGTACAGCATCCCCAACCTGTGGCGTTATGAACGGCCGCAGCGGGGACGTTTGCGCGAGCACTGGCAGTTGAACGTTGATATTTTCGGCGTGGTCGGCAGCGTGGCCGAAAGCGAGATGATCACACTGGTCGATGCGATGTTCAAGGCCTTCAATGCCAAACCTACAATGTACGAAATCCGGCTCAACAGCCGCCAATTAGTTGACTATGCTCTCGGCACTTATCTTGGTTTCAATAAAGCAGAGGCCCTTGTCATCGGCAAGTTGATCGACCGCAAGGCTAAGATGGAGCAGACTAAATTCATTGCCGCCGTTGACGCCGCCTGCAGCCCTAAGGCCCGGGAAGCCGGTGCCGTTGAGAAGCTTATGGAGCTGCTGGCAATAGATGAGCTCAGCGAACTGCCTGCAACATTGCAGGGACAAGACTCAGTCAAGGCGTTAGAAACATTGCTTCAGCAACTGAAACAAGCTGGCATAACGAATATTCGGTTTGATATTGGCCTGATGCGCGGTTTTGATTACTACACAGATATCGTGTTTGAAGTTTTTGACCTGCACCCGGACAATAACCGCTCGATGCTGGGCGGCGGGCGTTATGACGGCTTGGTCGGGCTGTTCGGCGTGGCGCCGGTGCCGACGGTTGGTTTTGGCTGGGGCGACGTGACCTTAGCTAACTTCTTGGAACTCCACCACTTGCTGCCGGTATTGGCCGCCGAAACTGACCTGTATGTGGCGCTAGTCGGTGATATAGCCGTGGCCGCGCAGCAGCCAATTGCCACGCTGCGAAAGAACGGCCTGAACCTGGCCGTTGATCTCTCCGGCCGCAAACTTGGCGACCAGCTCAAGGCCGCTGACAAAAAAGGCATCAAGTATGCGCTGGTAATCGGCGCCGACGAACTTAAAAGCCAAAAGTACAAGCTAAAAGACCTAACAACCGGCCAGGAACAAGCAGTCACGCTCGATGGTATAGCCGCCAAGCTAAAAAAACCACGCGCCGCATGACGGCCACTAACCATGCCTTGACTGGAGCGCTCATCGGCTTAATAATCGGCCAGCCCTTGATCGCCGTGCCAGCTGCTATCGGCTCGCATTTTGTCTGCGATGTTTTGCCGCACTTCGGACGTAATATATCCGAAAAAGATCTGTTCAGAAGTGACGGTTTTCGTAATTATTTAATTGTCGAGGCTATTTTGTGCGGACTTATAGTAGGCCTTATGGCGGCGCTTCGGCCAGAGCATTGGCTACTAGCAATTATTTGCGCCTTTTTGGCAGCTGCGCCGGACCTGTTATCACTGAATCGTTACTTGACAATCCGTAATCATCATCAATGGCGCGGCAATATTTATACCCGCTTCGCGAAGTCAATCCAATGGTTTGAGCGGCCAATTGGCGCGGTAGTTGAGGGGGCGTGGTTTGCGGGCGCCATCATTTTACTAGTGCCATTTCTGCGTTAGGACTGGTAGAACCTGCCGACAATTGCTACAATAACACCTTATGCAAGTCAATAAAGAGCAACTTGACCCCACTAAGCTGAAGTTAAGCGTCACGGCTGACGCAACTGAACTGGAAGCGCTGAAGAGACAAGTACTAAAAAACCTGGCTCGCGACGTCAAAGTGCCGGGCTTCCGTCCGGGCAAGGCGCCGGCCAACCTGGTCGAAAAACAGCTCGATCAATCCGTCCTACAGTCACAGTTCTTAGACGAGGCGGTCAATCGATTTTACGCAGAGGCTATTCGGCAAGGCAAACTGCGGCCAGTCACGCAACCGGAGATTGCTATCACCAAGTTCGTGCCTTTTAGCACGCTGGAGTTTACTGCCGAAGTCGAAGCTGTCGGCGACATCAGGCTAGCTAATTACAAAACCATCAAACAGGCGCCCAAAAAAATCGAAGTTACAACTAAAGACGTCACGGAAGTGCTTAATAATCTGGCCGAACGCGGTGCCACCAAGCAAGAGGTCAAACGGTCCGCTAAGACCGGCGACGAAGTAACCATCGACTTCAACGGCACTGACGCCAAGACCAAGGAGCCGATTGACGGCGCCGACGGCAAGGAATACCCCCTGGTTTTGGGCAGTAAGACGTTTATTCCTGGTTTTGAAGGCGAGCTAATCGGCCTCAAGGCAGGTGATAAAAAGACATTCGACCTGACATTCCCCAAGGACTACGGCACTAAACCTCTACAGGGCCGCAAAGTGACGTTTGCCGTCACGGTAGCCAAAGTCCAGGAGCTGAGCAAAGCCAAACTGGATGATGCCTTCGCGGCTAGCATTGGGCCGTTTAAGTCGCTAGCCGAACTCAAAGCCGACATCAAAAAGCAGGTCACGGCCGAGCGCCAGCGCGAAGCCCAGACCGCCTACGATAATGAACTGCTGGAAAAAATCGCCGCAAAAAGCACTGTCTCTATCCCTCCATCGCTAGTCGAATCCGAGATCGACCAAATGGAGGAAGAAGAAAAGCGCAATATCGTTTACCGCGGCCAGACTTGGCAGGAGCACCTCGACGCCGAGGGCCTGACTGCCGAAGCCCACCGTGAGCAAAAGCGTGAGTCCGCAGCCCAACGCATTAAGGCTGGCCTGATACTTGGCGAAGTCGCCGAAAACGAAGGCGTCACCGTCACCCCTGAAGAGCTGGAGATCCGCGTCCAGCTCCTCCGCGGCCAATATACCGACCCGGCCATGCAGGCCGAGCTCGACAAACCCGAAAACCGCCGCGACGTTAACTCCCGCCTCTTGACCGAAAAAACCCTCGACGCCCTCCGCTCTTACGCCTCCGAATAAGTTAATTAGCACTCTGGGTTGACGAGTGCTAATTCTGAGCGTATACTATCTGTTATATGAGTGTATTAATTCCCACGGTTATCGAGAGCGAAGGCCGCTATGAGCGAGCCTATGACATTTATTCACGGTTATTAAAAGACCGAATTATCTTCTTAGGCAGCGATGTTAATGAAGCCAGCGCCAACATCGTGGTTGCCCAACTGTTATTCCTGCAATCAGAGGACGCTAAGAAAGACATTTTCTTCTACATCAACAGCCCCGGCGGTAGCGTCTATGACGCCCTGGCGATTTATGACACTATGCAATACGTCTCCAATGACATCCAGACGGTTGGTATCGGCGTCCAGGCCTCGGCCGCGGCCTTCCTGCTCAGTAGTGGCAGTAAGGGCAAACGCTTCATGCTGCCTAACTCCAGCGCCATGATCCACCAGCCGTCGTCCGGTACCCGTGGCAAAGTCACCGACCAGGAGATTGACCTGCGCGAATCCCTGCGTATCAAAAAGCTGCTCGAAGAAATCATGGCCAAAAACACCGGCCAAACCGCCAAAAAAATCCACGAAGACATGGAGCGCGACAAGTGGCTGACCGCTGCCGAAGCCAAAAAGTACGGCCTGATCGACGACGTCATCTCCAGCCCGCCCAAAGCCTAGACAAGGTATTGTTGGACATAGTAAGGTTCGTATGGCATAATTTAGAACATTATGCTAGATTATGAAAAAAGTACGATTGCCTTGGAGCAATTTTCGCCCGACAAGCTGCCGGCTGCTCTACAGGCCTGGCGTGTTAACAAATTGGTAAAAAATGCCGCGTCTTGGCTGCAAACTGAACAACCTGGCACAGTGGCTCGTTATGAGGAGTTACTGAAAGCCCATCATAATATTCGCCGTCTTGCAGGCTCAAAGGCGATTCAAGCTTATATCATTCATTCCCCGGCAGCCGCGAATATCGGTTTGGCTACCGTTATACAGGACCAAGACGTTGTGCACCCACAAGAAGGCAGGATTGAGGGTGATGATATTGATTATTGGCTCAACGTAAACACAAATTCCATCCATATGCATAGTGACGTAGCAGGCAGGTTGTGCATGCTGCAAGCTGGTAGGCCCACCTTTTCGACGGTGCTGAAGAGTGGTAAACATGCCCTTGGCAAAGGTATAGGTTTTAGTACGCATATGAATACTGTCGGCGAGCCTGCCGGATTGAGCACCACTATTCCTGGCGACCCATACGGAGTAACCAAAGAGGGTGCTCTATGCCAGATTTATCAGCTTGCTTAAGCTATACTTGACATTTATTCCGGCTTGGCTCACAATGGTATGCAAGAAGTAGTGTAAGTTGGGGCGATTATAGTTTAAAGCTAGAGCATTCCCGGACTTAGGATCCTTCGGCCGAACCAAACAAACCACAAAAATCACCAAAAAGCACGGACACGCAATTGGGCTTATACGTCTGTGGTGGATTATAACAAGTATCAATCGTGTACAAGACATATTGGTCCCATTTGCCGGTTTAATTATTAAATTTAAGAGGATTCTATAGCGTATGGCGAAAGCACCAACTACTCCAACTAAGAAAATTTCTAAGACTAATAAGACCCAGCGGGTTTATTTCACGAACGCCGATGACACCCTGGCCCTGCCGAGCCTAGTCGACCACCAGAACAAGTCCTTCCAGTGGTTCGTTGACGAAGGCCTGGGTGAGCTGCTAGCCGAAATTAGTCCGATCGACGACTACACCGGCGGTAAATTATCATTAAGGTTTAAAGACTACAAGTTTGGCGATCCCAAGTTGACCGAAGCCACCGCCCGCGAGAACAATGTCAGCTTCGAGGCGCCGCTGATGGCCAACGTCGAACTGACCAACAAAGTCACCGGCGAGATCAAAGAGCAGGAAATTTACCTCGGCGATTACCCGTGGATGACAACCCGCGGCACCTTCGTGATCAATGGCGCCGAGCGTGTCGTGGTCAGCCAGTTGATCCGTTCGGCCGGCGTGTTCTTTACCTCCGATCCACACGGTTCAACCAGCCTGTACGGCGCCAAAGTTATCCCGGGGCGCGGGGCTTGGCTGGAGTTCGAGACCACGGCTGCCGGCGCTATGTTCGTTAAGATTGACCGCAAACGTAAGTTGGCCGTTACAACATTGTTGCGCGCCCTCGGCGTCACCGAGAGCCGGATGCGTGAGACCTTCAAGCAGGTTGACACCGGCCCGAAGAGCTTCCTCGACGTCACCCTCGAAAAAGACCCCACTAAGGGCCAAAATGACGCTTTGATCGAAGTCTACCGCCGCCTGCGACCTGGCGACCTGGCGACTGTCGATAACGCCAAGTCCTTGATTGAAAACATGTTTTATAACTATAAGCGCTTTGACTTCAGCCGGGTTGGTCGTTACAAGATCAATAAGCGTCTTAATCTCGACGTGCCGAACACCTTGGAGAACCGCGTTTTGCGCCTGGAGGATATCGAGGCCATCGTCACGGAGCTGATTCGTCTTAATAATACCCAGGAGCCAGCTGACGACATCGACAGCCTGGCCAACCGGCGCGTCAAGTTGGTCGGCGAGCTGGTGCAACGCCAATTCCGCATTGGCCTGCTGCGTATGGAGCGCAATACTAAGGACCGCATGTCTATGTCCGAGATCGAGACCGTCACGCCTGGGCAGTTGATTAACGCCCGGCCCATCGTGGCCGCCGTCCGCGAATTCTTCGCCAGCTCCCAGCTGAGCCAGTTCATGGACCAGATCAACCCCTTGAGTGAGTTAGCGCATAAGCGTCGCCTAAGCTCAATGGGTCCCGGCGGACTGAGCCGTGAACGGGCCGGCTTCGAAGTCCGTGATGCCCACGCCACCCATTATGGACGCATCTGCGCCGTCGAGACGCCGGAAGGCGCCAACATTGGTTTGGTGCTGAACCTAGCCAACTATGCCCGGGTTAATGATTATGGTTTCGTCGAGACGCCCTATCGGGTGGTTAAGAAGGGTAAAGTTACTGATGAAATTACTTATCTCGACGCCTACGAAGAAGAACAGGCTGTTATAGCCGGCGCCGGCGCCGACCTTGACGCCAAAGGCGCTTTCAAAGAAGGCCGGGTCAGCGCCCGCTCCCACTTGAAATCCGGTGAAGTTGACGCCACTGAGGTGACCCACTCGGATGCCGCCCGTAACCAGATCATCGGCTCCAGCGCCGGCCTGATTCCATTTATCGAGAAGAACTACGTTTACCGTTCGCTGATGGGTTCTAACCAGCAACGCCAGGCCGTGCCGCTAATCCAGCCGGCCAGCCCGATTGTTGGCACCGGCCTCGAGATCGACGCCGCCCGTAACACCGGCCAGGTTATTTTGGCCGAGGCTGACGGTGAGGTCATTGAATCTTCCGCCCAAGTCGTTTCGGTCAAGTATAAGCAAGGCGCCGTCAAGTACGAGCCGCAGCGTTTCGTCCGTTCTAACGAGGGCACGTCGATTAACCAAAAAGTCGTGGTTTCTACCGGTGACAAGGTTAAAAAAGGTGATGTCTTGATCGAAGGCATGTCAATCGCCGACGGCGAGTTAGCTTTGGGCAAAGACCTGATCGTGGCCTTCATGCCCTGGGCCGGCTACAACTTCGAGGACGCCATCATTATCAGCCGCAAACTGGTTGAGGATGACACCTTGACCTCGGTTCATATTGTCGACTTCATGATTGAGGTCCGCGAGACCAAGCTGGGGCCGGAAATCGTTACTTCTGATATCCCGAACGTTTCCGAAGAGACCCTGCGCCATCTCGATGAAGACGGCATTGTCCGTATTGGCGCCGAAGTCCATCCCGGCGACATCCTAGTCGGTAAGATTACCCCTAAAGGCGAGCAGGAACTCAGCTCTGAGGAGCGCTTGCTACGCGCTATATTCGGCGAAAAGGCTAAAGAAGTCCGTGACACCTCGCAGCGCATGAGCAACGGCAAACATGGCAAAGTCGTCGGCGTCAAAGTCTTTAGCCGCGAAAACGGCCACGAGCTCAAAGCCGGCGTCATTATGCAGATCCAGGTCTTCGTGGCCCAGACCCGCAAGATCGCCGTCGGTGACAAGCTCGGCGGCCGCCACGGTAACAAGGGTGTTATCGCCCGCATCTTGCCCGTCGAAGACATGCCCTTCATGGCTGATGGCACTCCCGTCGAAATCGTCTTGAACCCTCTCGGCGTCCCATCGCGCATGAACGTCGGCCAGTTGTTTGAAACCCACCTCGGCATGGCGGCCCGCGCCCTTGGCATGAAAGTCGCCAGCCCGTCCTTTGACGGCGTTTCAACCGCCAAAATCCAAGACCTGCTCAAAGAAGCCGGTCTGCCCGAAGACGGCAAACAGCAATTATATGACGGCCGCACCGGCGACGCGTTCTCTGAGCGCACCACGGTTGGCAGCATGTATATGATTAAGCTCAACCACATGGTGGCCGACAAGATCCACGCCCGTTCCACCGGACCGTACACCATGGTGACCCAGCAGCCGCTGGGCGGCAAAGCCCAAAACGGCGGCCAGCGCTTCGGCGAGATGGAAGTCTGGGCCTTAGAGGCCTATGGCGCTGCCAACACCTTGCAGGAGATGCTGACCATTAAGTCTGACGACGTCTACGGCCGCAGCAAGGCCTACGAGTCGATCATTAAGAAGACCGCCATTGTCGGACCCAAGGTGCCCGAGAGCTTCAACGTGCTCGTCAAAGAGCTACAAGGCCTGGGTCTCAAAGTGGACCTGGTCCACTCCGACAAGCTAGTCGACGCCGAAGCCGTCCTGGCTAGCAATATACACGAAGAAGCCGCCCACCCGTCCGAGGTCGAAGTGCCGCAAGCCTCGATTTCTGACATTGACGTGACCGAAGAAGTCAGCGGCGATGAGTTTGCCGTCGTAGAAGTCGATGAAAACGGCAGCCCGGATGCCCAAGCCAACGCCGATGATTTGGCCATGGTTTCGGCCGATGCCGACGATGATACCGCCGCAGATGATAACGAAGGGAAGGAGGTCTAAGATGACACCGCAACGCTATTCCAACACCGGTACCGATATTGCTGACTTTGATGCCGTCCGCTTAGCCGTGGCCAGCCCAGAAGATATCATTGACTGGAGTTACGGCGAAGTTACCAAGCCGGAAACCATCAACTACCGCACCCAGAAGCCAGAACGTGACGGCCTGTTCTGCGAACGTATTTTTGGCCCCGTCAAAGATATCAACCCGCACGACGCCAAATACAAGGGCGTCCGCAGCCGTGAGGCCGCCGTCGATAAGAATGGCGAGCTAGTTACCCGCAGCATTGTCCGCCGCGAACGCATGGCCCACATTACGCTGGCCGTGCCGGTTTCGCACATCTGGTTCCTGCGCGGCACGCCCAGCGCCATGGGCCTGTTACTCGGCCTGACCGTTAAGAACTTGGAGCGGGTGGCTTACTTCGCCAGCTATATCATTAAAAAAGTCGACGCCGACAAGCGTGACAAAATGCTGGCCGACAAGGAAGCCGAGTTCGCCGCCGCCAAAGAAGCTATCAAGCTGCGCTTCGAGAAAGAAGCCGAAGCCAAAGAGGCCAACGTTAAGGCCTTGGCCGAGATGCAGACTAAAGAGCTGGAGCAAGTTACCCAAGACTTTGAAGCTTACCGCGACCAAATTACCGCCCTGGAGCGATTACACCTGATCAACGAGACTGATTACCGCAACCTGCCGAGCGAATTACGCGCTCTAGTCAGCGTCGGCATGGGCGGTGCCGCTCTGCGCGACTTGCTGGCCGATATTGACCTTAAAGACTTGATCAAAGACCTCAGCGCCGAAGCCGAAGACGCCAAGGGACAACGCCGCAAGAAGCTAATGAAGCGCTTACGCCTGCTGGAAAGCATGGACCGCGCTGGTATTAAGCCGCGTTCGATGTGCCTGTCTGTCTTACCGGTCATCCCTCCCGACTTGCGACCGATGGTGCAGCTGACCGGCGGCCGTTTTGCCACCTCAGACCTCAATGACCTGTACCGCCGCGTCATTAACCGCAACAACCGTCTCAAGAAGCTGATTAGCCTCAACGCGCCGGAAGTTATCCGTCGCAACGAACAGCGTATGCTGCAAGAAGCCGTTGACGCCCTGATTGACAACAACAGCACCCGTTCAGGCCGGGCCGTGGCCGCTACTGGCCAGCGCCGCCGTCTGAAGTCCCTCAGTGATATGCTCAAGGGCAAACAAGGCCGTTTCCGCCAGAACCTATTGGGCAAACGCGTCGACTACTCCGGACGATCGGTTATCGTCGCCGGTCCGGAACTGAAGATTCACCAGTGCGGTTTGCCGAAGATGATGGCCTTAGAGCTATTTAAGCCCTTCGTGATTGGCGAGCTAATTGCCCGCGAACAAGCCCACAATATCCGCAGCGCCTCCCGTTTGATCGAAATGGGCGAGACGGTCGTTTGGGACGCCCTCGACGAAGTCATTAAAGGCAAGTACGTCCTGCTCAACCGGGCGCCGTCGCTACACCGCCTTAGTATCCAGGCTTTCCAGCCGGTTCTGATCGAAGGCCGGGCTATCCAGCTGCACCCATTGGTTTGTAAAGGTTTTAACGCCGACTTTGACGGCGACCAAATGGCCGTCCACCTGCCATTGTCCGATAAAGCCCAGGCCGAAGCCCGGGATATTATGGCCGCCAGCAGCAACTTGCTGAAACCGGCCGACGGTTCGCCTATCCTACATATCGAGCAGGATATTGTGCTCGGTTGTTACTACCTAACTTACGAGCGGCCGCAGAACGCTGGCAACGCGGTAGTCATATTCTCCAGTGTCGACGAAGCTCTCATGGCCTTAGATAATGAAGAGGTCAGTTTGCAGAGCCGCGTCCGCCTGCCATTCCGCGGTTCGGTACGCGAGACAACGCTTGGGCGCATCCTCTTTAATGAAATATTCCCGGAAGATTTCCCGCTGCAGGACGAAACCATGACGAAGAAACGTTTGCAGCAGGTGATGGCTAAAGTTTACGCTGGCTACGGCCAGGAAAAGACCGCCGAGATTGCTGATGACCTCAAGGATCTCGGCTTCTTCTACGCCACTAAGTCAGGCCTGAGCATGGGCATGGGCGATTTCGCGCCAATTGAAGGCATGCAAGGCGTGCTTGACCAGGGCGAAGATCGGGCCGCCGCTATTTCTGACCAGTACGAAGAAGGTTTCATTACCGATGACGAGCGCCACCGTTTGACCGTCGACAACTGGACTAAGGTCGAAGGCCGGGTCCAGGACATGCTGACCGAACAGATGGTCGGCCAGGATTCCTCGATGGCCATCGCCATTAACTCCGGCGCCCGCGGTAATATTTCCCAGCTCAATAACGCGGTCGGTATGCTTGGTGTTCTCCAGGATGCCGGCGGCAATGTCATTGAACTGCCGATTAAATCCGGCTATATCAATGGCCTGAATCCGCTGGAATATTTCACTGGTACCCGTGGTACCCGTAAGGCCCTGATTGATATCGCCCTTAAGACGGCCGATGCTGGCTACCTGACCCGCCGCTTGGTCGACGTGTCACAAGATGTCTTCACGCTCGATGATGATGACTCGTCTGATCCCGGCTTCGCCATGATGAGGGCTGACGCCGAGTATATCGGTGTTTCCTATGCCTCGCGCTTGACCGGCCGTTTTGCCGCCGAGACGCGCAAGGGCTTAGTCAAGAAAGGCGATTTAATAACCGCCGAAGCCGCCGACAAGATCGAAGCCGACAAAACAACTGACGGTATCAAGATCATGAGCGGCCTGAGCTGTACCAATGTCCGCGCCGTGTCCCGCAAGTCCTATGGCGTTGACCCGGCCACTGGCGAGCTAGTCGCCGCCAACCATCCGATCGGCGTCATTGCCGCCCAGAGTATCGGCGAGCCAGGCACGCAGCTGAGCTTAGACTCCAAGCACCGTTCTGGTGGCGCTATCGCCGACGACACGGCCCAAGGCCTGTCCCGTATCGAGGAGCTCTTTGAAGTCCGGACGCCAAAAGGCCAGGCCTACCTGACAGAGATCTCCGGCGTGGCTAACGCCTGGGAAGAGGGCGACCACTATGTCGTCCAAATCACGGCTGATGACAAAGAAAAGGTCACCTTGGTACTTGGCGAACGCAAAGCCCAGATCGCTAGCGGCACCGAAGTCCTGGCCGGTGACGTTGTCGCCGCCTTAGAGGACGCCTCGGAGCCCTTGATCGCCCCGATGGGCGGCAAAGCCCAAGTGACCAACAAGGCTGTCATCATCACGCCGACCAAGCAGAGCGTGGTCCGCTACGAAATCCCGGGCTTCAAGCAATTGCAAGTCCAGGATGGCGACAAAGTCGTTGCCGGCCAGCGCCTGACTAATGGTTCGATCAACCTGCAGGACCTCATCCGCCTGCAAGGCGTCGAAGCCACCCAGCGCTACATCATGAACGAAATCCTCAAGATCTTCGCCGCCCAAGGCCAGAATATCGCCGACAAGCACCTGGAGATCATCATCCGTCAGATTTTCAGCCGGGTCCAAATCGAGGAAGCCGCCGACAGCGAGTTCGTCACTGGCGACATCGTCAGCAAACTGGCCGTCGTCGAAGCCAACGAGGCCCTGGTCGCCGCCAAGAAGAAGCCGGCCAAATACATCCAACTACTACTGGGTATTACCAAAGCCAGCCTGAGCACCGATTCTTTCCTGAGTGCCGCTTCCTTCCAAGACACTACCCGCGTCCTGATCGCGGCTGCCACTAGCGGTAAAGTCGACAAGCTGTACGGCCTAAAAGAAAACGTCATCCTGGGCCGTAAGATTCCCGTCGGTACCGGCGCTAAAACGGATGAAGACGAGGCCGAAGAAGCCCTAGCCGCCGAAGCCGAGCAAATCATCGGCAGCCCCGAGCCCGAAACTGTTGAAACGGCCGCTTGAATCTGTTACAATACAACCAAAGCAAGTTAAGCGATCCGAGCCAGGGAGTTGGCATACCCCCGCAGCAGCAGATTGCAAGATTAAGGAGACCGAATGCCAACTATTAACCAGTTAGTGCGTAAGCCTCGCACCAAGGTGACCACCAAGAGTAAGTCACCAGCCATGCAACGCGTCACTAACAACCTCAAGACGCGCAACTACGAGAAGCCGGCGCCATTCAAGCGCGGCGTTTGCGTCAAAGTGACCACCAAGACGCCGAAGAAGCCGAACTCAGCCCTGCGCAAAGTCGCCCGTGTCCGCCTCAGTAATGGCTACGAAGTTTGGGCCTACATCGGCGGCGAAGGCCACAACCTGCAAGAGCACGCCGTCGTACTAGTCCGCGGCGGCCGCGTCAAGGACTTACCCGGTGTCCGCTACCACATTGTCCGCGGCTCGCTCGACCTCCAGGGCGTCAGCAACCGCAAGCAAGGCCGCTCCAAGTACGGCACCAAAAAGGCCAGCAAATAATGCCGCGCAAGAAGACCAAATCCCTCATCCGCGACATCCAGCCGGACCGCGTCTACCAGAACGTCCAGGTCCAGCGCCTGATCAACCGCGTCATGCTCCATGGCAAGAAGCAAATCGCTGAGCGCCTGGTTTACGGCGGTATGCAAAAGGCGGCTGATCGTCTCAAGGTCGACAACCCGCTCGATGTCTTCGAGCAGGCTATGAAGAACATCCAGCCGCATGTCGAAACCCGCTCTCGCCGCGTCGGTGGCGCCAACTACCAGATCCCATTCGAGGTCAAAGGCCAGCGGCAGCAGCACCTGATGACGATGTGGTTCGTGGCCGCTTGCCGGGCCCGCAAAGGCATGAGCATGCTCGATCGCATCGCCCTGGAGCTCCAGGACGCTTACAACAACCAGGGCACCGCCGTCAAAAAGCGCGAAGACGTCCATAAAATGGCCGACGCCAACCGCGCCTTCGCCCACTTCGCGAGGTCATAAAATGCCAGAGCAATACGATGTTTTTCACATACAAGAACGAGCAGGGTTTGATGGGAGGGCTATTGCTAAAGTCGTGGTGGCCACACGAGTTGATGCAATACCTGAAGGTGCAATACCTCTCCAGGCTTGGGGTGTCAGGAAAGATGACCGCCCTGATTTAGTTGATCTTGCCAAATGTCTAGAGCCAGGCACAACTCTATTTGAACCAACTGAAAGACAAACAATCTAGGAATTTATGGCAGATAAGAAAACACCTATGGATAAGATTCGGAACTTGGGCATTATAGCGCATATTGACGCTGGTAAGACTACCACGACCGAAGGCATTTTGTACCGTACCGGCCTGAACCACAAGATTGGCGCCGTGCACGAGGGCGAGACGACGACAGATTGGATGGCCCAGGAACGCGAACGGGGAATCACGATCGTAGCCGCTTCGGTTACCTGTTATTGGAAAGATCACCAGGTTAATATTATTGATACACCGGGCCACATTGACTTTACCGTCGAAGTGGAACGTTCTTTGCGGGTGCTTGACGGTGCCTGCGTCGTCTTCGACGGCAAGATGGGTGTAGAGTCTCAGTCCGAAACCGTTTGGCGCCAAGCCGATAAGTACGGCGTCCCGCGCGTCTGCTTTATTAATAAGATCAACCAGACCGGCGGCGACTTCTACAAGTCGCTCGACACCATCCATGCCCGTTTGAGCAAGCACGCCTTCCCGGTTCACCTGCCGATCGGTTTTGAGCAGTCAATTAACGGTATCGTCGACCTGGTTGAGATGAAGGCTTACACCTATAAGGAATTCACCGACAAGGCCCTGGTCGAGGCTGAAATCCCGGCCGACATGATGGACCAGGTCAAGAAATACCGCAGCCTGCTGATCGAAAACGCCGTTGCCGAAGACGAGAAAACGTTAGAGAAGTACTTCGAAGTCGGCGAAGACGGCTTATCAGTTGACGAGGTCAAGCAAGCTATTCGGGCCGCCGTACTGTCCGGCAAGTTCTTCGCCGTGACTGGCGGCGATGGCCGCGGCGTTATCGTCGAAAAGGTCCTGGACATGGTTAATGACTACCTACCCAGTCCGTTAGACCGCGGCAGCACCTGGGGAACCCAGCCTAAGACCGGCGACGAGGTTGAGCGCAAGCCGTCCGAAGACGAACCGTTTTCAGCTTTGGCTTTCAAGATCACCACCGATCCCTTTGTCGGCAAGCTGGCCTACTTCCGCGTCTATTCCGGCAAACTGACCGCTGGCTCCTACGTATTAAATAGTTCAACTGGTGAGAAAGAGCGTGTCGGACGTATCGTCCGCCTCCAAGCTGACAAGCGAGCCGATGTGACAGAGGTCGGCGCCGGTGACATCGCTGCTATTGTCGGCCTCAAAGGTACTACCACCGGACACACCCTCTGTGATCCTAATAAGCCGATCGTGCTCGAGAGCATTACCTTCCCGGAACCGCCTGTCTCCATTGCCATCGAGCCGAAGACTAAGGCTGACCAAGAGAAGATGAGCCTGGCCCTGCAGCGCCTGGCCGAAGAAGACCCGACCTTCCGTATCCGCGTTGACGACGAGACCGGCCAGACTATCATCGCCGGCATGGGCGAGCTGCACCTGGAGATTCTGGTCGACCGCATGAAACGCGAGTTCAGCGTTGAGGCTAACATCGGCCAACCGCAGGTGGCTTACCGCGAATCGATCCGCAAGTCCGATGTCGAAGTTCAGGGCAAGTTTATCCGCCAATCCGGCGGCCGCGGCCAGTATGGTGACGTCTGGTTACGCCTCAGCCAGAACGAGCAGGGCGAAGGCTTCGAGTTCATTAACTCCATCAGGGGCGGCGTCGTTCCCCAGGAGTACATCAAGCCAGTCCAACAAGGTATCGAAGAAGCCATGTCCAACGGTGTTATTGCCGGCTACCCGGTTGTCGACATCAAAGCCGAGCTGTATGACGGCTCTTATCACGATGTTGACTCCTCAGAGATGGCCTTCAAGATCGCCGGCTCAATGGCCCTGCAAGAGGGCGTCAAGAAAGCCGGCCCGGTCCTGCTTGAGCCCGTCATGAAAGTCGTCGTCGTCACCCCCGAAGAGTTCATGGGCGACGTCATCGGCGACCTTAACAGCAAACGCGGCCGTATCGAGTCGATGGAAGACCTCAGCGCTGGCGTCAAAGAGATCACCTCCTTCGTACCCCTAGGCGAAATGTTCGGCTACACCACTAACCTTCGCAGTTCCACCCAGGGCCGCGCCAGCTCCAGCATGGAACTCGACCACTACGCCGACGTCCCCAACCACGTCGCCGAAGCCATCATCGCCAAAAACGCCAAATAACGCTTTACAAAAGATCTTACCTTCTCTATAATGACTTCGGTAACTTGTGTGGGTTCTATTATACCTATGCAAAAGTAATTTATAATAAGCCAGAATTAGCTAATTAAAGGAGCAATAAACTATGGCAGACAAATTTGACCGCACCAAGCCCCATGTCAACGTTGGTACCATGGGCCACGTCGACCACGGCAAAACAACATTGACCGCAGCAATTACCGCCGTGCTGGCTAAGAAAATGCCCAGCGCGGTTAATAAATCTGTCGCCTATGACCAGATCGACAACGCTCCCGAGGAAAAGGCTCGGGGTATTACCATCGCCACCTCTCACCAGGAGTATGAAAGCGAAAAGCGCCACTACGCCCACGTCGACATGCCTGGCCACGCCGACTACGTTAAGAACATGATTACTGGTGCCGCCCAGATTGACGGCGCTATCCTGGTGGTTGGTGCTAACGACGGCCCATTGCCGCAGACCCGCGAACACGTGCTGTTAGCCCGCCAGGTTGGCGTGCCTTATATCTTGGTCTTCCTGAACAAGATGGACTTGGCTGACGCCGAACTGGTCGACCTCGTCGAGGAAGAAATACGCGAACTGCTGGAGAAGAACGGCTTCGACAAAGACGCCCCAATCATCCGCGGTTCCGCTACCAAGGCCCTCGAAGGCGACGCTGACAATGAGCAAGCCATCCTTGATCTCGTCAAGGCTATGGACGAGTCCATCCCAGAGCCTAAGCGCGAACTCGACAAGCCCTTCCTGATGCCTATAGAAGACGTCTTCTCGATCAAGGGCCGCGGCACTGTTGCCACTGGCCGTGTCGAGACCGGTATCGTCAAAGTCAACGACGAAGTCGAAATCGTCGGTATCCGCGACACCCGCAAGAGCGTCGTGACCGGTATCGAAGCCTTCAAAAAGAGCCTCGACCAGGGCCAGGCTGGCGACAATGCCGGCATCCTGCTCCGCGGCATCGAGCGCGATGACATCGAGCGCGGCCAAGTGCTGGCTAAGCCCGGCACCATCACCCCGCACACCGAGTTTGACTCCGAAGTCTACATCCTTACTAAAGAAGAAGGCGGCCGCCACACCCCATTCTTCAAGGGTTACAAGCCGCAGTTCTACTTCCGCACCACTGACGTGACTGGCGAAGTCGAACTTCCTGCTGACAAAGAAATGGTCATGCCCGGCGACACTATAACCTTCAAGGTGAAGCTGCTCGCCCCAATCGCCATGGAACAAGGCCTCCGCTTCGCCATCCGCGAAGGCGGCCGCACCGTCGGCGCCGGCGTTGTCACCAAAGTCATCAAGTAGTATTTACTAGCCAGGCTTTTGGACATTTAAGGGTCTCGGGTAACCGAGGCTCTTATTTATTAAATAAACATTAACTTCGCTTGTGTTTGCGTAAACCCGGCCATTATAATACGCGATACCATGAGTTTAACCGCCACTGACTTGAAAGAAATCCGTACCATTATTCATGATGAAGTTAGAACGATTGTCCATGATGAGATTAGCTCCGAACTTGCGCCAATTGAGCGCAGACTGACATCTATCGAAAGCAAACTTTCGAATCTTGAAGGCAAAGTTGAAGCTTTGGAAAACGACGCCAAAACAATCTGCTTTATGCTGGCCAACCTAAAAAAGCATAGCATCCTGGTAAGTAAAGACTTTCGAAAGCTAACCCTCGACGCCAAATTAATGAGAATTAACGCCGACTTGTTAACGGCCGCCAAACAAGCCGACATTACCTTGCCGCGCAGTTAACCACTTTTCTTTGCAGCTAATATATTGTAGAATGATACTCACCAATAACTTCTGCTGACTAAAAGTCGTGCTGGTAAGATAGCAAGATGTTACAGCGGACTAACGAAAGTTAGAGAGGAACACCACCCATGGCAGATGCCAAATCAACTACTAAAGCAACTAGCGCTGATCCCAAGCAGCGGATCCGAATCCGTCTCAAGGCCTATGACCACAAGGTCATTGACCAAGCGGCTAAGCAGATCATCGACACCGCGCTGCGTACGGGCGCTACACTAGCCGGCCCGATCCCGCTGCCGACCCGCCGCAGCACCTTTACTGTCGTTAAAAGCCCGCATGTCTATAAGAAGGGCCGCGAGCAGTTCGAGATGCGCGTACACAAGCGTCTAATCGATGTCTTCGAGCCGACACCCAAGACAATTGATTCGTTAATGAATCTCTCCCTCCCTGCCGGCTGCGACGTCGAAATCAAGATGTAGGGAGCAGTAACTCGTTCTACAGTGTAGTATTTGCAACAAGTTGACAGGGGTAAGTTTGTCATGATACCCTAGTATGGTATCTCAGTCTTATTTGGGCTTGGTTCGCGCTTGTAGGTCTGCCTATAACAGGGGCAGAAACCACTCGCAGCCAGGTGTTTTTATTTCAAACCAAGATACGGAAGAACCCAATGAAAGCATTAATCACACGCAAAGTCGGCATGACCAGCACCATCGCGGAAGACGGTGTGGTTCAAGCCGTGACTTTATTGTCCGTGGCCGAACATACCGTTTTGCACCACAAGACCGCTGACAAAGACGGCTATACCGCTGTGCAATTCGGCACCGAAACCGCCAAGAAGCTCAGCAAAAGCGTCGCCGGCCATGTCAAGACCGCCAAGGTGATGCCCAAGATTATCCGCGAATTCCGCATCGATGAAATCCCAGAAGAACTCAACGTCGGCAGCAAAATCAGCGCCGACGTTTTTAGTATCGGCGATACCGTTGACGTCACCGGATTGACCAAGGGCAAAGGCTGGGCCGGCACTATTCGTCGTCATAACTTCCACCGCGGCCGCAAAACTCACGGTGGTCGTTCGTATCGGCGTCCGGGGTCCATCGGCTCGATGTACCCGCAGCACATCTTCAAGGGAACGCGCATGGCTGGCCAGTTAGGTAACGAGCAAATCACCGTTCGCAACCTGAAAGTTGCTTTGATCGATACCGAACTCGGCGTCATCGGTATTACCGGCGCCGTTCCCGGCCCGCGCAAGGGCATCCTGCTCGTTAAGGAGACCGCGTAATGGCTGCTGTCCCGACCTACACCAAAGCCGGAACTAAGGCAACCGCGCCAGCCAAGCTCGACAAGGCTGTCTTTGGCGTCGCGCCGCAGAATCACGAGCTGTTGAAAGCCGCTTATACGATGTATCTGGCTAACGGCCGTTCCAACCTCGCTGTTACCAAAACCCGCGGCCTGGTCCGCGGCGGCGGCAAGAAACCCTGGAAGCAAAAGGGCACCGGACGGGCGCGTTTCGGCTCGTCCCGGGTGCCGATCTGGCGCGGCGGTGGTATTACTTTCGGTCCGACCGGCCAGGAGAACTACAGCAAGCAGCTCAATATTAAGGCCAAGCGCCTGGCCATTCGCCAAGCCCTCAGCCTGGCCAGCGAGGCTGCCAAAGTCACTGTTATCGAGGACCTAGCCTCTAAAGCCGGTAAAACCGCCGAAGTCGCCAAGCTGCTAACCAAGATTGGCGCCAACCGCACCGTTTTGGTTGTCGTCGAACAAAAGACACCGGAACTGATCCGGTCTACCCAAAACCTCCAAGCCGTCACGCTGGTCAGCGCCCATTATCTCAATGTCTTTGACGTACTGAACGCTGACTGCATCGTCTTTACCAAGTCCGCGCTTGCCGCCACCACTGACTGGCTCAGCAAGGAGGCAAAATAATGAGTAAAACGATTATTTTGCGCCCCCGCCTGAACGAGAAGACGTACGGCTTAGCCGACAGCCGGGTCTACGTCTTTGACGTCGACCGCACCGTCAACAAGCACAGTATTGCCCGGGCCGTCGAGGCTCAGTTCGAGGTCAAAGTCGCCAATGTTAATACGACTAATATCAGCGGCAAGGCCAAACGTATTATCAGTATTTCCGGCAAGCGCATGAAGAATGCCGAAGGCCGTCGATCCAACATTAAGAAAGCCTACGTCACCCTGGCCGAGGGCAATAGCCTGCCGTTCTTCAACGCCATCGAAGAAGAGGAACAGCAAGAGCAAGCCACCCAGGAGAAGATCGATAAAGCCGCCGCTAAGCAGGCCGAGAAGACCGCCAAGGCCGAGGCTAAGCCGCGCCGCGGTTTCCGCCTGCCGAAGAAGTCCGCTCCCCAAACGGTAGAGGAAGATCAGTAATGGCCATTAAGACCTACAACCCGACGACGCCCGGCCAGCGCGGCATGACTACCCAGGACTTTGACGGCATTACGACTAAGAAGCCTTTGCGCTCTCTGCTAGTCGCTAAGCGCCGCGGCAACGGCCGCAACAACCAGGGTCGTATTACCACTCGCCACAAGGGCGGCGGTGCCCGCAAGTTCTACCGCATCGTGAACTTCAAGCTGGCAAACGGCGTAACCGCTGAGATTGAGCACATAGAGTACGACCCCAACCGCAGCGCTCGCATCGCCCGCATCAAAGAATCCGACGGTACTTACCACTATATTTTGGCTGCCCAGGGCATGAAGGTCGGCCAAAAGGTCGTCAGTGGAGGCGAAGCCGCAATCGAGACCGGCAATCGCCTGCCGCTCAAGAACATTCCGATCGGCAGCACCATCCACGGGATTGAACTGAAAGTTGGCGGCGGCGCCCAAATGGTCCGCAGTGCCGGCAACAGCGCCCAGCTGATGGGCCGCGATAACGGCTACGCCCAGGTCCGTCTGCCAAGCGGCGAAGTCCGCCTTATTAATGAGAATTGCGCGGCGTCGATGGGCGTTATTGGTAACGAACAGCACCAGAATATCAAGATCGGTAAAGCCGGCCGTAACCGACATAAGGGCAAGCGCCCATCTGTCCGCGGCGTCGTTATGAACGCCGCTGACCACCCGCACGGTGGTGGTGACGGTGGCCGACACGGTATCGGCGGCGGCAAGAACCACGGTTCAGCCCCTAAGACGCCCTGGGGGCAGAAGACCTTAGGCTACAAGACCCGACGCCGCAAATCCACCACCAAGTTCATCGTAAGAAGCCGTCACGCGGCCAAGAGGAAATAATCATGGCTAATAGACAAAATCAATTAACTACAGATGGAATTGCCGCCGAAATGAGAGCTCATGGTTTAGATGAAGTGCAAATAAATCTTTTGGGTATGGATGAATCACGACCAATTGACGCCGATTTTCTAATAGCTTACCGTCAGGGTCTAGTAGAAACCAGCAGTGGTGTTAATAACCCCTATTTTTCACCAGAGAATAGACTTACAAAGCCCTATAACCTTGGTTCCGTAACAGTGGTTTTATCTGGGCGTGACCGGGGAGAAATAAAATGAGTCGTTCGCTGAAGAAAGGGCCGCATATTGACTTCAAGCTGGCCAAGAAAGTTAACGCGCTCGGTGATAATGACCGGACGATTATTAAGACCTGGGCCCGGGCCAGCACTATTTCGCCGGAGTTCGTGGGCAAGACAATTGCCGTCCACAATGGTAAAGTACATGTTCCGGTTTTCGTTACCGAGAATATGGTTGGTCACAAGCTCGGCGAGTTCGCGCCGACCCGTAAGTTCCGCTCGCATGGCGGTAAGCTAGCGAAAGGTAAGTAAGGAATAGTATGTCAGTTCAAGCAGTCGCTAAAGGAGTCCAGATGAGCCCGCGCAAAGTCGCCGTGGTAGCTGCCCTGGTGCGCGGCCGCAGCGTGGCTGACGCCCTGACTATCCTGGAACACACGCCGCGCCGCAGCGCCATCGCTGTCAAGAAAGCTATTATGAGCGCCCAAGCTAACGCCGACCACAATCACGGCTACAAGCCGGCTACGTTACAGATTACCGAGATTTCCGTCACGCCTGGTCCGCGCCTCAAGCGCTACCGTCCGATTTCGCATGGCCGAGCCCACCCTTTCCAGCGCAAGACAGCCCACATCCGGGTGATTGTTGACGGCGAGAAACGAGAAGTAAAAAAGCCAGCCACCAAAGCCGCGGTTAAAGAGGAGGCCAAGTAATGGGTCAAAAAGTTAACCCTATCAGCATGCGCCTCCAGGTCAATAAGGACTGGACTAGCAAGTGGTTCGTCAACAAGCGCGATTACGCCGCTTTCTTGAAGGACGATTTGGCTGTCCGCCGCCTGATTACTAAGAAGTTGGGTAGCCGCGCCGCTATCAACAAGGTCGAAATCAGCCGTACGCCGAACCTAGTGACTGTTACTATAGCGACCGCCAAGGCCGGTATCGTGATTGGCCGCGGCGGCGCCGGCGCGACTGAGCTTAAGGCCCAAATCGAGAAGATTTATTCTATCCCAGTGCGCATAAACATCGAAGAAGTAAAGAAGCCCGACATGTACGCCAAGTTAGTCGCCGAGAACATCGCCCACCAGCTAGAACGCCGCATGAGCTTCCGCCGCGCTATCAAGTCCACGGCTGCCGCTACCATGCGGGCGGGCGCCAAGGGTGTTCGCATCGAGGTGGCCGGTCGTTTGAACGGCGCCGAGATGTCCCGTTCCGAGAAGGAAGTCGCCGGCAGCGTACCACTACATACATTACGAGCCGATATTGACTACGCGCAGGTGAATGCCCAGACAGTGGCCGGCATTATTGGTGTTAAGGTCTGGATTTATAAAGGCGAGGTGCAGTCATAATGTTGATGCCTAAACGCACTAAGCACCGCAAAATCCGCAAGGGCCGCATCCGCGGCGTTGCTACCAGCGGCCATTATATCGCTTTTGGCGACTTCGCCCTGCAGGCCCAAGGCCAGGAGCGCATCACTGCCCGCCAGATCGAGGCCGCCCGACAGGCCATGACGCGCTACATCAAACGCGGCGGCAAGATCTGGATCCGCGTTTTCCCGCACATCGCCGTCACCCGCAAGCCGCAGGACGTCAAGATGGGCAGCGGCAAGGGTAATCCTGAGTTCTTCGTCGCCAAAGTTCGACCCGGCACCATCCTCTTTGAGATGCAGGGTGTCAGCGAAGAGACCGCCCGCGAGGCCATGCGCTTAGCCGCCCACAAGTTACCCGTTAAAACCAGGTTTTTGACGAGGGAGGAGGCTTGAATATCATGAAAGTCGTTGAAATCCGCAAGCTATCCACCGCTGAGCTAACTACTGAGAGTACCAAGCTGCGCGAAGAGATTGTCGAGTTGAAGCGCCGTTTGCACCTGGGCGAAATCCAGAATACCCGTATCATCCGCACCAAGCGCAAAGACCTGGCTCGCATGTTAACCGTCCTCGGCGAAGCCCTGGTCAAGGAGGCCAACTAATATGGCAAAACCAATTATCGGTATCGTATCCTCAGCTAAAGGCGACAAGACAATTGTCGTCACTGTCCAGACGCGCAAAACCCATCCGCTGTACCGCAAGCAGTATAGCGTCAGCCGGAAGTTCATGGCGCATGATGAGAAGAATGAGGCCCAGCCCGGCGACAAGGTCGCCATTACCGAAACGCGGCCTTTAAGTCGCCGCAAGCACCACGCCTTGAGCGAGATCATTGAAAAACCAGTGCTGCGAGCCGACTCGCTAGCCGTTACCAAGGCCGACGAACCTGATCGGCCCGTTTCTAAGACCAAGACCGACAAGGACGAGGTGGTCGCCGAGGCCACGCCCGAAAAGACTGAAGAGGCCACGCCATGATCCAACAAGAATCCCGCTTAATCGTCTGCGATAACAGCGGTGCGAAAGAACTGCTATGTATCCGTGTGCTCGGCGGCAGCCGTCACCGCTACGCCAAGGTTGGCGACGTCATCGTCGCTACCGTAAAGCAAGCCGCGCCCAACGGTACCGTCAAGAAGAAGTCCGTCGTCCGGGCCGTCGTCGTCCGCACCCGCAACCAGATCCGCCGCAAAGACGGCTCGACCATCAAGTTTGATGACAATGCCGCCATCATTATCGGCGACGACAAGCTGCCGCGTGGTACCCGTATTTTCGGCCCCGTACCGCGCGAACTGCGCGACCAAGGCTACGCTAAAATCGTGTCACTGGCACCGGAGGTCCTATAATGAGTCTTTCCGCTAACAAGCACGCCCAGGCTACCAAGCCGTTTAAGATCCGCCTGCGCAAGGGCGACACTGTTGTCGTGCGCGCCGGCAAATACAAGGGCCAAACCGGTAAAATCAGCGCCATCCACCCCCGCGAGAACAAAGTCACCGTCGACGGCATTAACATTGTCAAGAAGCACGTTAAGCCCAACCAGCAACATCCGCAGGGCGCTATCGTCGAGATTACCAAGCCCATCTGGGTCAGCAAGGTCGGCGTGATTGACCCGACCAGCAAAAAGGCTACCCGGATTGGTTTCAAGATCAGTCAAGACGGCGCCAAGACCCGTATATATAAGAGTAGTTCCAAGGAGATCAAGTAATGGCCACCGCCACCGCCAAGCCAGCTAAAAAGAATACAGCCGTGACTACGACGGCCCGCCTAAGCGTACAGTACAGAGGGACGGTTCTTAAAGAGCTGCAGAAAGAGTTGGGGCTTAAGAACCCGCACGAAGTACCTAAACTGGAAAAAATCATCGTTAATACTGGCCTAGGCAAAGCTAAAGACGACAAAAAAATCATCGAAACCGCCACCAACACCTTGCGCAAGATCACCGGCCAACAGCCGATGGCCACTGTCGCCAAGAACTCCATTGCCGGCTTCAAGCTGCGCGAAGGCAACAAGATCGGCCTCAAGGTCACCCTGCGCGGTAACCAGATGTACGAGTTCGCTGACCGTGTCATTAACTTAGTGCTGCCGCGGCTGCGAGACTTCCACGGTGTCAGCGCCAGGGCCTTTGACCGCCAAGGCAACTACGCCATCGGCTTCATCGACCAATCCGTCTTCCCGGAGCTATCTTTTGAAGAAACTACCACATCCCACGGCCTACAGGTAATTTTCGTCATTAATTGTAAAGAACCGGCCCATGCCCGCGCCCTGCTCGAAAAGTTCGGCATGCCGTTTGAGAAGGAGAATAAGTAATGGCTAAGAAATCCATCATAGCGCGCGATGCCAAGCGACTCAAAATGATTGAGCAGTACGCGGCTAAACGCAAAGAACTGAAAGAATTAGGCGACCAGGAAGGCCTGGCCAAGTTGCCACGCAATTCCAGTCCGACCCGCCGTACGAATCGTTGTATTGAGACTGGCCGCCCGCGGGCTTACATGCGCCAGTTCGGCCTCAGCCGTATCAGTTTCCGCGAACATGCCAGCAAGGGTGAGATCCCGGGCGTCACGAAAGCGAGTTGGTAATATGAGCAAAACATCTACCGATCCCATCGCTGATATGCTGACCCGGATTCGCAACGCCGTCATGGTGCGCAAGACCGAGGTGGTGCTGCCGCACTCCAATATTAAGGAGTCCGTGGCGCGGCTGTTGCAGCAGAGCAACTTCATTGATAATGTCAGCGTCGGTGACGCGCCGGTGGGCAAGACCCTGACCGTTAAGATTAATGATGATTCTGCCAACGCCCGGATTACCGAAATTGTCCGCCTGAGCAAGCCCGGTCGGCGCCACTACGTCGCGGCCCGCGAAATCCCAATTGTCAAGCGCGGTCGCGGTATCGTTATCATTTCGACCTCCAAGGGCATGATGACTGGTGACCAAGCCAAGACCGAACACATCGGCGGCGAATTAATTTGTAAGGTTTATTAGGAGTACACGAGGATAGTATGAGTCGAGTCGGAAAATCACCAATCCCCATCCCCAGCGGCGTTAGCGTCACCGTTGACGCGGCCGAGATTACCGTGGCTGGCGGCAAAGGCACTCTGAAGCAATTTACCATGCCGGATATTACCGTCAAGCAAGAGAACGAAGAGCTGGTCGTGTCTCGGGCTAATGACGAGCCCAAAATCCGGTCCAAGCACGGCCTAATGCGCGCCTTGCTCAATAATATGGTAGTCGGCGTCAGCCAAGGCTTTAGCAAAAAGCTGGAGATTAACGGCGTTGGTTACCGCGTCGCCGCCCAAGGCAACGACCTCAAGCTCAATCTCGGTTTTTCGCACGACGTAATCTATAAAGTACCGGCCGGCGTGACTACGGCTATCGAGCAGAACACTATTACCGTCAGCGGTATCAGCCGCCAGCAGGTCGGCCAGGTCGCGGCGGAGATCCGGGCGCTCAAGAAGCCGGAGCCATACAAGGGTAAAGGCATCAAGTACGAAGGCGAACGTTTAATCCGCAAGAGCGGTAAGAGCGGTAAGGACAAATAATCATGAGTAAGCAATTAATCCACAAGATACAGAACCGTGATCGCCGCAAAGGCCGGATACGAGCCCTGATTAGCGGCACGGCCAAGCGTCCGCGGCTGAACGTGCACATCAGCAACTTACATATTACCGCCCAGCTGATAGATGACTCCGCCCATAAGACGATAGCTCATGTGACGACTGTCGGTCAAAAGGCTGCCACCGGCACCATGACGGAAAGGGCCGCTTGGGTTGGTAATGAAATAGCCGTTAAAGCTAAGGCCGCTAAGATTAAGTCAGTTGTTTTTGACCGGGGCGGCAAGTTGTACCACGGTCGAGTAGCAGCCCTGGCCGAGGCCGCCCGTAAAGCAGGATTGGAGTTCTAATGGTAGACACGAATACGAAACCACAGGACCGGCGCAATCGCCGACCTGAAATTCAACCGGAAGAGAAGCAGTTTGACGAGCGCACGTTGCATATTGACCGCGTCGCCCGTGTCGTTAAAGGCGGCCGCCGCTTCCGCTTCCGCGCGCTGGTCGTCGTGGGTGACCGCAAGCACAAAGTCGGTATCGGCAGCGCCAAAGGCGCCGACGTCACGGCCGCCGTTACTAAAGCTACCGAAGTCGCCAAGAAAAACTTTGTCAGCGTTTCATTATACAAAGGCACTTTCCCACACGAGATCGAATACAAAGTCGGTGGCGCCCACATCCTGCTCAAGCCGGCCAGCGCCGGTACCGGCCTGATCGCCGGCGGTGTCGTCCGGACCATCCTCGAAGTCGCTGGTGTTCATAATGCCCTCAGTAAATCACTCGGCTCGTCCAATAAGACGAATACCGCCTACGCCACTATCGCTGCCTTAGATCACTTAATTCCGGCCAACCAATGGGTAACCGCTGCCGCTCGTTCTAAGCAACAAGCCTCTGTCAAAAAACCAGTTGCGCCCAAGGTTGATGAACCGGCTGCCAAGCCTAAGAAAGCCGTCAAAGCAAAGGCTAAAGCATGAAATACCACGAGCTCCAAACCATAACCCCTAGCCGACGCAAACGTGTCGGCCGTGGCATCGCTGCCGGCCGCGGTAAGACGGCTGGCCGCGGTACTAAGGGCCAGAAGGCACGCGCCGGTTCCAGCGCTAAGCCTGGTTTCGCTGGCGGCAGCAACCCTCTGATGCAGAAGCTGCCCAAGCTGCCCGGCTTTAAGAGCCACCGCGCCAAGATCGAGAATGTCTACACCGGCCAGTTAGAGCAATTCAGCGGCAAAACCGTTGATGCTACCGTCCTGGCCGAGGCCGGCCTAATCAGCCACGCCTACGTCACTGTCAAGCTCATCACCAAGGGTGACCTGACTAAGAAAGTCACCGTCAAGCTTCCCAAGGCCAGCGCTTCCGCCATCGTAGCCATTGAGGCCGCCGGCGGCAGCTTCGAACCAACTGGCCGCCAGCAACGCCCCAAGACCAGCGCCAAAAAAGCTGATAAACAAGCCTAATCCACCCGTTGCGCTAAAATATAAGCATGACTAATCCGGACTTGCAGCGTGACAAGACAGTTACGCGGGCCGTGCATACGTTGTTTTGGCGAGGTATGTTTTATACGCCCCGTTATTTTGTGCCCACCATACTGTTTTATCTTCCCGCCTTCTTTATTATGACGGTTTACGTGCCGTTGGAAGTCGCCTACGGTATCCAGGCTATTATTCTCAAGCACTTTTCGCTAGTTGGACATTACGCTTTGATAACGGTGTGGCTGACCGTTTTAGGCCAATCTTTTTACGCCATTGCTACCTGGGCTTTTAATATGAATGGCATTTACGGGGCTACCTTCGTACAGCGGCAGGTCTTCGCCAATTTCCTGGCCAAGGATTATGAATTTTTTGGCAGCACGTACATCGGCGCGTTAGGTGCCGGCGTGGCCCGTATCAGGGATGCCTTCACTGATTATAATCGGCTGGCTTTGTTTGAAATTCCGCGCAACCTGGTAATTATTTTTGCCAGCTTGGTTGTCGTGGCTTTCAAATCACTGCCGTTGGCGCTGATTGCCGTCGCCTGCATGCTGGTTGTATTGGCACTGACCCTGGCTTTTGCCGGCTATCGTCTCAAGTATCGCCGGCTGGTTAGCCAGGCCAGCAGTAAAGTCTCCGGTGTCCTCGGCGATGGCCTATCACATGGGGCGGCCGTCAAAAGTTTCTCTAAAGAAGGTTATGAACAAGAAAGACTGGCCAGCCCTCTCAAAGAATGGGAGACTGCCCAGCTGATGTCTTGGAACTTATTTATTCCCGGCAACGCCTTGCGAAACCTGTTGATGGCCGGCACCATGGCCGTCCTGTTAGTGGTTTCTGCCCATTTATACCAGGACCATAAGATATCGATTGCCATCGTGGCCTTGGTCCAAATATATGTCATCCGTTTAATATACTCAACCATAGAAGTAGCGGATATGATTAAGGAATATGAAGAAATAATGAGCACCGCTTATGATACCGTAGCGACCACGCTGCTGCCGACCGCCGTCAATGATCCGACCCAGTCGCGTTCCATTAAAGCCAGCAAAGCCTACGAAATTACCTTTTCTGAGGTTAGCTATCACTATCCTGAAGCCGCTCACGGCCAATATGCCGTCAAGGATTTTTCCCTGCGAGTTAAGGCAGGTGATAGAATCGGCCTGGTCGGCTATTCTGGCGGCGGCAAGAGTACTATTACCAAATTATTGCTGCGTTTTATGGACATTGGGCAGGGCAGTATCGCTATTAATGGCATAGACGTCCGTGACCTGCGCCAGGCTGAGCTGCGTGACCTTATCGCCTACGTACCGCAAGAGCCGCTGTTATTCCACCGCTCTATCCGGGAGAACATTGCCTACGCCCGCCCAAAGGCTTCCCGGCAAGCGGTTGACCGGGCAGCTAATACGGCCTACGTAGCGGAATTCGTGCGAGAATTACCCCAAGGCTACGATTCCATGGTTGGCGAACGTGGCGTTAAGCTGTCCGGCGGCCAGCGGCAGCGGGTGGCGATCGCCCGGGCCTTGCTCAAGGACGCGCCAATCCTAGTGCTGGACGAGGCCACCAGCGCTCTCGACAGCCAGAGTGAGCAGTTTATCCAAAAAGCTCTCTGGAGGCTAATGGAAGGGCGCACTGCCATCGTGATTGCCCATCGCCTGAGCACCATCCAACGCCTGGACCAAATTATAGTGATGGACAAAGGCAAAATCGTGCAGGCTGGCACGCATGACGAACTACTAAAAAATAAAGCCGGCGCCTACGCCCGCCTTTGGGCCCACCAAAGCGGCGGCTACTTAGGCTGACTTTGCTGAGGCGGCTGGCTGTGGTTTAATAAAGATAAGTGATGAAAGAGACAAGCCAGCTATGAACTGGAAGATTATTGGGCGTTCGCTGACCCACAAGGATATGCGCGGCCGCGTTTTGGCGGTACTCGGCATATTGTTGGTATTTCGGATCCTGGCCCATATTCCCGTACCGCTGAGCAACCCCGAGACGTTGCATCAAGTGTTGCAGAACCTGTTTAATTCCAGCAACACGCCCCAACTACTGAGTTTCATCAACGTCTTATCCGGCGGCGCCTTGGCTAATTTCTCAATCATGATTGCCGGTATGGGGCCGTACATCAACGCCTCGATTATCATGCAGCTATTGACTAAGGCTATCCCGCAACTGGAGGCCTTGCACAAAGAGGGCGAGTTCGGCCAGAAGAAGATCAACCAGTATACCCGGATGCTGACCCTGCCGCTGGCTATTATCCAGTCCGTCGGCTCGATTTACCTGATCAAACAGGCCGCCCAATCGATCGGCGGCGTCGGTGATATTACCGCTAATGCCAGTCCGGCCCAGTGGATATTGATGGTATCTGCCCTGACCGGCGGTTCAATGTTACTAATGTGGCTGGGCGAGCTGGTTACCGAGCAGAGTGTCGGCAACGGTATCTCACTGATAATTACCGTCGGTATTGTCAGCCGACTGCCTTCGACTGTCGCTGAGATTTTTAGCTCGGTAGTCGGTAAAGGCCACCACCTCAACGTGCTTGGCCTCAGCCTGCCGGTAAGCGGCAAAGCCCTGCTGGTCGCCCTGATAATCCTAGTTTCGGTGCTGGTCGTGACCTGGCTGGTGGTGATGCTTAACGAAGCCTCGCGTAACCTAACAGTTAATTATGCCAAACGCGTACAGGGCAACCGGACGTATGGGGGTATCACGACTGTCCTGCCGGTCAAACTGATTACCGCCGGCGTGGTGCCGATTATCTTCGCCGTGGCTTTCTTGAGCGTGCCCAGTTTCCTCGGGCAACTGCTAACAAGCAACCATAGTACACATTTGGCGCACATTGGCGCTAACTTGACGACATGGTTCCAAACGCCTTCAGCCCGGACCTTTGCCACCGAGGGCTTAAAGGCTTATATCTACCCTGCGACTTACTTCTTACTCGTCTTTACCTTTACCTTTTTCTACACCAGTATTACGTTTAATGCCAAGGAGATCGCCGAGAACCTGCACAAACAAGGCGGTTTTATCGAGAGCATTCGCGGCGGCGACCAGACCGAAAAATACTTGAGCCGGATCGTCAACCGCCTAACCTTTTTTGGCGCCCTAAGCCTAGGATTATTGGCTATCTTGCCGGTCATTGCCCAAGTGTTTATTAATACCAGTATCACTATCGGCGGCACCAGCGTGCTGATCTTAGTCTCCGTCGCCCTGCAAACCCTGCGGGCAGTCGAGTCACGTGCCCTGATGGTCACCTACGACCAATACTCCCAGCCTGACTTTTTCTACGACGCTGACGCCACTGGGGCGGTTATTCCTCCGGGTGGCAACCGTTTCCGCTTCGGTAAACGTCTCCTCCGGCGCGACAAAAAATCTTAAGACCAGCTAGTCCGAGCCGCCCAGAACCATCTAATTTTCTCTCCTCCGTCCAATTATGGATGCTTCATGGAGGATTGCTCATCTGGGTGGCATGGATCAATTACATCCATAATTGGACGGAGGTATAAAGTTTATAGTGAAAGTTTGCGGGTCTGGCCGACTTTACAAAACTGAGCTGGAAGACGTATAATTAGAGACAGAAATAAACCACAACTTTCTCACAAAAACACTTTACATTCTGTTGTGGTACCTGCTATAATTGATCGCAGTAGTTATATATGGCAGCCAATAAGGAAGTAATCGAGTTAACGGGAACCATTGTCGAAACCCTTCCAGGGACTCAATTTCGCGTAGAACTCGAGAACGGCCATAAGATTATAGCTCACGTTGCCGGCAAGATGAGGAAGCATTTTATCCGCATCGTCCCTGGTGACAGCGTTACGGTCGAGTTGACCCCTTACGATCTCACGAAGGGCAGAATCACCTATCGCAAAGGTTAATTATTCATTAAAGAGCAGTGAGTCACCCTCCTGAAAGGAGATGATCCGCATGAAAGTGCGTGCCAGCGTCAAGAAAATCAGTCCAGATGACAAAATCGTGCGCCGCAAGGGCCGTGTCTACGTTATCAACAAATTCAAACCTAAGCATAAGCAAAGGCAGGGTTAGTTCATGGCGCGTATTTCCGGTGTAACGATTCCCGCCGAAAAGCAGGTCTGGGTGGCTTTGACCTACGTGTTTGGCATTGGCCCCAAGAGTGCCGAAGACATCCTAAGCCGCGCTAAAGTCGAGCGCACCACCCGAGTCAAGAACCTGACAGACGCCGAGATTTCCCAGATCCAGGACGTTATCAACGCCGACTTTATTGTAGAAGGCGAGTTGCAGCGGATTGTCAGCGGCAACATCAAACGCCTCAAGGACATCAAATCTTACCGCGGCATCCGCCACACCGCCAGCTTGCCGTCGCGTGGCCAACGGACCAAGACCAATGCCCGCACCCGCCGCGGCAAAAAAGTCACTGTCGGCGGCACCGCTAAGAAGGTAGCTTCAAAGACTTAAGGATTATCATGACAGACGACGATACCACGACAGCGAAGACAGAAGAAACCGCGGCAACCGCCGCCACGACTACTGATACGCCAGCCGCCAAGCCTGCAACCAAGCGTAAGAAGGCAAAGCGTAACGTGCCAACCGGCCAGGTCCACGTCTTGGCAACTTTTAATAACACCGTCATTACCTTTACTGATGGCAGCGGTAATGTCCTGACTGCTTCCAGCGCCGGCGCTTGCGGCTTCCGCGGTTCCAAAAAGGGTACGGCTTATGCCGCCCAAGTCGCCGCCGAGCGGGCTGCCCAGGCGGCTAAGCAGCAATACGGATTTGCCAAGGCTGATGTTTTCATCAAAGGTATCGGCCTCGGCCGTGACGCCGCCGTACGCGCCCTCAGCGGCACAGATATTGCCGTCGAAAGTATCAAAGACGTAACCGGCGTGGCCCATGGCGGCGTCCGTCCGCGGAAGGCTCGGAGGATTTAGGCTATGGCGCGAGACCGCAGTTCAATTGTCAAAATGAGCCGACGCGAAGGCTATGCCTTGCACCCAAAAGCCCACAAGGCCTTGGTTAAACGAACTTCCAAGCCCGGCCAAGGCCCGATGCAGCGACGCGGCCGCGGCGGCGGCCGGACCAGCCAATACTCGTTGCAACTGCGCGAAAAGCAAAAGGTCAAACGTTTGTATGGACTGCTCGAGAAGCAATTCAGCAACCTTATGAAGGAAGCCTCGCGCCAGAAGGGCCAGTCTGGCCAGATCCTGCTGCAATTGTTGGAGCAACGGGCTGATAATGCCATTTACCGCGCTGGTTTCGCGCCGTCACGCCGAGCTGCCCGCCAACTAGTCACCCATGGACACTTCCTGCTAAACGACGTACGCGTTGACGTACCATCCATTCGCCTTAAAGCCGGTGATAATCTCAGCGTCCGCCCGCACAGCCAACAGACCGAATATTTCAAGAAACTTGATGATGTCAGCCCGGTACCCAGTGACATACCGGCCTGGTTGAAAGTCGACCGCAAGAAAGTCACGCTATCCGTTACCGCCGCGCCGTCCCGTGACGATGCCGAGCCTGATATTAATGAGCAGTTAATTGTTGAGTACTACTCACGCTAAAAAGGAGCTATATACCAATGTCAAACATTATTCACACCCCCGGACTTGTCAAAGTCGACGAGCATAGCGCCAACAGCGCCTCCTTCGCGATCGAACCATTGCATAACGGTTATGGCATGACGCTTGGGAACAGCTTGCGCCGCGTACTGCTCTCCAGCATTGCCGGGGCTGCTGTCACGGCTTTCAAGATCGAAGGCATCACCCATGAGTTCACCAGTGTGGCTGGTGTCAAGGAAGACGTCGTCGACATTATGCTCAACCTCAAAGGCGTCCGTTTCCGCGTTTACGGCAACGAGCCGCAGACCCTGCGTATCACTAAGCAGGGCAAAGGCACTGTCACCGCCAAGGATATCCAGACAAACGCCGACGTCGAGATTGTTAATCCGGAGCATGTTATCGCCACGATCGATAACGCCAAATCCAAGCTGGTCGTCGACCTGACCGTCGAGATCGGCCGCGGCTATCGCACCATAGAAGAAGGCACTGCCAAAAAAGCCAGTGACATGATTGCCATCGACGCCATCTTCAGTCCAGTGTTGCGCGTCCGCTACAATGTCGAAAACACCCGTGTCGGTCAAGCCACCGACCTGGACCGCCTGTTACTAACCGTTGATACGGACGGCTCGATCACGCCGCAAGATGCTTTCGAAGAAGCTTCGGCCATCCTGGTCAACCAGTACAGCGCCTTGGCCGGCAAAACCCGGATAGCCGCCAACGACTCGGCCGTCGAGACCGAGACGCAAGATAACGAATTCGGCAGCGACATGCTAGGCGAAGAAGCTACTGCCCTCAGCACCTCGATCGAAGACCTCAACCTGTCTGCTCGCACTACTAACGCCCTGATTAACAACGACATCCACACTATCCGTGACCTGTTTGCCCTGAACGACGCCGAGCTGCGCGACCTTAAGGGCTTTGGCAGCAAAGCCTTGGATGAAGTCAAAGAAAAACTAGCGGAGCTGGAGCTTTAAACATGCACCGCCACGGCTACCAGGGCAGGAAACTACACCGCGAACGCGACCAACGCCGCGCCCTTATCAAGGGCTTGGCCGACTCGCTGGTTAAGTACGAGTCTATCGAGACCACCCTGCCCAAGGCCAAAGAAGTCGTGCCCTATGTCGAAAGCCTCATCACCCAGGCTAAAAAAGGCGGCCTGCACAACCGCCGCCAGGTTATCAGTGGCTTGCAGACCGTCGCCAGTGCCCATAAGCTGGTCGACGAGATTGCCCCCAAGCTCAAAGGCCGCAACAGCGGTCACCTGCGTATCACCAAGACCGGCCTGCGCCGCGGCGACAATGCCCAATTAGCCCGCGTCAGCTTTGTTAACGATTTGCAGGAAGCGCCAGTTGCCAAAGCCGCCGATGCCGCGCCGGCGTCAAAACCAGCCGTTAAGTCAGTCAAAAAGGCCGCCCCCAAGCCCGCTAAGGAGTCAAAATAATGAAAACATACAGCGCCAAACCAACCGACGTCACCCGCCAATGGTACCTGGTTGACGCCAGTGAAGCACCGCTCGGTCGCCTAGCCACCAAGGTCGCCACCCTCCTGACTGGCAAGGGCAAACCGCAGTTCACCAAGCATATCGATTGTGGCGATTTCGTGGTCATTATCAACGCCAAAAATCTAGTTGTCACCGGTGACAAGCTCAACAAAAAGATGTACTACAACCACAGCGGCTACCCCGGCGGCCTCAAAACGGCCACCCTGCAAGAGAAGCAGGACAAGGACCCGGCTTTTGCCATCACCCAAGCCGTCCGCGGCATGCTGCCGGTCAACCGCTTGCGCGACGGCCGATTACTGCGCCTCAAGGTTTATGGCGACGCCGAGCACAAGCACGATCCCCAGCAACCAATTAAGATTTCATTAAAGGACAGCAAATAATGGCCAAAGACAATTACTTTTACGCCATCGGCCGCCGCAAGAGCGCCACGGCCCGCATCCGCCTGAGCACCGGCAAGGGCGCTATCACCATTAATAACCAGCCAGCCGCCGACTACCTGGCCGGCAGCAAGTACCTGCTTGGCAAACTGCAAGAACCCTTCGTATTGCTCGACAATGTCAATAAGTTTGACGTCAGCGCCGTCGTTTCCGGCGGCGGCCACGAGGGCCAGACCGAAGCCATCCGCCTCGGCATCAGCAAAGCCCTGGCCGTCATGAACGAAGACCTCAAGAGCACCCTCAAGCGTGCCGATCTGCTCAGCCGCGACTCCCGAGAAAAAGAACGCAAGAAGTTCGGCCTCAAAGGCGCCCGCAAACAGCGCCAGTTTACCAAGCGCTAAACGTTCCAGCCTGCCCATTTGACAACTCTTGACAGCAGGTGTATATTACTCGTCATGTCAACATCGCAGAACAACCAGTATTGGTTTACCGGCACCACTCGTGGCGGTAGGTTCTGTGTGTCTGCATAAATAACAAGCAACCAGGAACATCCAAACCGCCATCCAGGCGGTTTTTTAATTTTCTGGCATAGAAAGAGAATAAGATGATAGAACTACAAGAACTAAAAAAATCAATCGTAGAAGAGAACAATGGAGATGAATTAAGTATCCATACTGGCGAGCTAATTTTAAGACAAGCCTACCCAGAAGTGACAGTACCTGAACCACAATCGACGACGCTTCGAATTAGGCAAGCTATAGGAGAAAAATTGGTGCGTGGTATGGATACGATGCATCAATACTCAACTTTAGCGCCTGTTCCAGCTTAAAACCACTGCGGACTGATATAATTGATTAATAGTATGAGTAAACCAGTAATCTTGACCGGCCTGCGGGCTAATAATGACCTACATATTGGGAACTATTTGGGCGCGCTGCTGCCTCTGGTGGATATGGCCCGGCAAAAGGCGGGTGAATACCAGGTTAACTTGTTCGTACCGGATTTACATAGTTTCACGACGCCGATTGAGCACGGCGCTCTGCAGGCGGCAATTACGCGGAATTTACGGGTATTCGCCGCGGCCGGCCTGCCGCTGGACCATGATAACGTTTTCATTTACCGCCAGAGTTATGTGCCGGCGCATTCTGAATTAACCTGGATCCTTGACTGCTTCACCGGCATGGGCGAAATGTCGCGCATGACCCAATTCAAGGATAAGGCAGCCGGGCAGACTGATGACCGCACTAGTGTTGGCTTATTCAATTATCCAGTATTGATGGCAGCAGATATCTTGCTGTACGACGCGGAGTATGTGCCTGTTGGAGATGACCAGTCACAGCACTTAGAATTTGCTCGTGACATTGCCGAACGCATGAATAAGCGGTTCGGCGAGTTATTCGTGGTGCCCAAGCCAGTTAAGCGGCAGCATGAATTCTTCGGTAAAGACCAGGGCCTGCGCATCCGCGACATGCAGGATCCGGCCAAAAAAATGAGTAAGAGTGATGAATCGGGCAAAGGAGTTATTTTCTTAACCGACACGCCAGACGTAGCGCGCCAGAAGATCATGGGCGCCGAGACCGACAGCTTGGGAGAGATCCAGTATGATTATGACAAGCGGCCAGGCGTCAGCAACCTGTTGGATATGCTGAAACTGCTTGGGGGTGATCCTGACGACTTTACCGGCCAAAACCAGTATGGACCGCTCAAGACGGCTGTAGCCGATAAAATGAATGAATTTCTAACCGATTTCCAGTCAAAATTAGCAGCTGTCGATGACGCGGTAATCACCCGGAAATTAGAATCTAGCGAAGTCAAGATGAACGAAAAAGCCAGTGCCACGCTTCTAAAAGTGCAAAAAGCCGCTGGCCTGAGACCAGAGTGAGCAACTTGGAGATCAGCCGGGCGGAACGCTTGGACCAATACGTGGTGCGCAAGCAGCCCGGCCTCAGCCGCAGTTTCGCCAACCGTCTCATCCAAGAAGGTGACGTACTGGTTAACGGCGAACCCCAACACAAAGCCGGCTACAAGGTCCGCGCCGCGGATAAGATTACGATTCACTTTGACGAGACTAAGATAGTGGAATTTCCGGAGATCGAGCTGCCCATCATTTACGAAGACAAGGATTGCGTGGTTATTAACAAGCCGATTGGCCTGCTGACGCATAGCAAAGGCGCGTTTAACCCCGAAGCGACGGTCTCGACTTGGTTGCGTGGCCGGATGAAGGCGCCAGAGGGCGAGCGGGCCGGCATCGTCCATCGACTGGACCGGGCCACCAGCGGCGTCATGATCTGCGCTAAGACGCCAGAGGCCCTGGTATGGCTGCAAAAGCAGTTCTCGCAGCGCAAAGTGAAGAAAACCTACCTGGCGGTTATCGAAGGCGAGCTTAAAGAACCGGAGGCCATTATCGATATGCCAATCGAGCGCAATCCCAAACAACCCCAGACCTTCCGGGTAGGTAGCAATGGCAAAGCTGCCGTTACGGCCTATACGGTGCTGCAGCACAACGATCAATACAGCCTAGTAGAGTTGCGGCCAAGGACCGGCAGGACCCACCAGTTGCGCGTCCACCTCAAGCAATTGGGCCATCCCATCTTAGGGGACACGCTGTATGACGGCCAAACTGCTAGCCGGCTCTTCTTACACGCCCAGGAGTTGGAGCTGACCTTACCGAATAAAAAGCGCCAGGTTTTCACCGTGTCGGCACCGCCGGAGTTCAAGGAGCGCCTGCTGGCATGAGTGATTTACTGGTTCATGAGCATACCCAGCAGCAGCTAGCCGATCTGATGACCGCGCCGCCGCATGCTGTCATGCTGGCCGGCCCGACAGGGAGCGGCAAGTACAGCCTGGCTATAGAATTGTCAGAAAAAATACTTGGTCTCAAGCCGCAGGGTTTCGGTGATTATCCATACAAGATAATAATTACCTCCGAAGCTGGAAAGGCCATCGGCATCGAATCGGTCCGCGAGCTGGAACATTTTTTGAGTCTCAAAGTGCCCAGCCAAGCTGCTTTCAATCGGGCGATTATCATTGAAAACTCGCAGCTGCTGACAGTCGAAGCCCAAAACGCTCTCTTGAAGACGCTGGAGGAGCCACCACAAGGTGTTTTTGTCATTCTGACAACGAGTAACGACCAGTCGTTGCTGCCAACCATCCGCTCGCGAGTCCAATCAATCGCCGTTAAGCGGCCAGAGCCGGCGGCTATTGAAGCGTATTTTGAGGCCCAAAACTTTGAGGCCGCTGCCATACACCAGGTCTATGCCATTAGCGGCGGGCTGCCAGGACTGATGCAGGCCCTGCTGGCTGAAACCGACCATCCGCTGCTGCTGGCCACCCAAAAAGCCCGCCAACTGCTCAGCCAGACGGCTTATGAACGTTTGCTACTGGCCGATGAATTATACAAGCAGCACGGCTTGGCTATTGATACGGCCTTCATCCTGCAACAGATGGCCCATGTCAGCCTGCAAACCGCCCAAGGTCCAGCCGCCGCCAAGTGGCAAGCCGTCCTGGCCGCCGCCTACCAGGCGGCCGAAACCTTGTCAGCCAGCGCCCAGCCCAAGTTAGCCCTGACCAACCTTATGCTCAGCTTCTAAGCGTGTTAAAATAGATCATTAGATGTACGCATTACTTATAGTCGCCATGTTTGTTCTGCTAGCTTACCAGAGTTCCGAGATTCGCGATGACGAATTCGCCAACGTTTCACGCCGGGTTGGTGACCGGCTCGGCAAGTTATGGGACATCGCCCACCAAGGCATGCGTGAAAACCGCTTCCTGAGGGCTGAAAAAGCCTTGTTAACTATCTTAAAAATCGATGAAAAGAACGCCGCCGCCTACAACCGCCTGGGTATCTTATACGCTAAGCAGAAGGAATACCGCGACGCCATCGACTGCTTTGAGATCGCCTCCAGCATTGAGGCCACGCCCTCCAGCCTGCATAACCTCGGCCTGATTTATTACGAAACTGAAAACTATGAGAAGTCAGCCATAGCTTTTGAACAAGCCTTGAAGCTCGAAGATAACCTCGCCGCTCGCCACGTGGCCTACGCCAAAGTCCAAGAGAAGTTAGGTAATGACAAGTTAATGTTTCAAGAGCTAGAAAAAGCCGCCGAACTCGAGCCCAACCGCGAGACCTACACCCTGTTATATAAGGCCTACATGAACAACGACATGCAGGCCGAAGCCGACCTCATAGAAGCCCGTCTCAAAAATCTCAAAACGCCCGCCGCCCGCCGTCGCCGCATCCTCCGTCCCCGCCGCGTCGTCGTTTAAACTTTAATTACGAGACTTAGCTTTCATGATAGTCAGCAAGTCTGGCTTGCAGACGTTTGAGAGTGCGCTTGTTAATCCGGGATACGTGCATTTGAGAAACTCCTACCGCTTCGGCGACGTCTGTTTGAGTTTCTCCGTAAACAACTAGTCGTAAGAATATTTCCTGGTCCCTTGGTGGCAGCGATTTTAATACAGTTTGTAAATCCAATCTAAGGGAACTCATATCAAATATCTTATCACTGCTAGGAGCAGCCACCGTGTCCAACAGCGCCATCTTTGACGCTCGATCCCTACCTACAGGTTCGCTCAATGACCGAACAGTACCATGCAGGACACTCGGCTTTACGTTAGCGACGCCACCTATTTCGCTGCGTCCACGCGTAGCACGCAGACCATGTAATATTTCTCCCATTATTTTACTAATAAAATAATTGGAATCTGTCGTTGCGGCCTCACGAGCCTTAGAGGGATCATAATCGATCGCTCCTTTTATCAACCCGACATAGCCGTCACCGATCGCATCTTCGAGTACATGAAGCTTTTTCCGCCAATCGAAAATCATTCTTTTTGCCGTCGGTTCGACCCAGTGTATGTGCTCGGCTACGTGGCTTCGCTGCTCTTCCGTTAATGTAGCGTTAACTAACGATTCGTGAACAGGGGCAGGAGCTAGTAAATTATCGGCCCCAGTAATTTGTGGGTTGTCTTCAAACTCGTTCATTGCCGATCGTTATAACCTCTTAAATTATGCTATAGGATAAGGTAATTACTGGTGCAGGGTGGAGGATTCGAACCTCCGAAGGCGAAGCCAGCAGATTTACAGTCTGCCCTCGTTGACCGCTTGAGTAACCCTGCGCGCGTGGAGCCATCTCGGGGATTTGAACCCCGGACCCCGTCCTTACCATGGACGTGCTCTACCCCTGAGCTAAGATGGCAAAAGTTCCAAGTCAGTGTAGCAAATTATCCCTGTTTTTGCTACACTTTATCTCTGTATAGCTAGCCTTTGCTACTACGCGAACATTTACAATTTAAATCGGTGTATAATTTCGGAATGATTCTATGTCTCCATTGTTCACAGCCGATTAAGCCGTCGGGGCGGCTTTATTGTTCGAATAAATGTCAGGCAGACCGACGATATGAAAAATACATCGCGAGATGGAAAAGAATGAAGTCGACGGAGAAAGGGGTAGAAACGCTAAGAACATCTCAGGGCATTTACGTAAGTATTTGAAAGATAAATACGGAGACAATTGTTCCCTATGTGGTTGGCGAGAGGTGCATCCAATAACTGGCGTTGTTCCCCTAGAGATAGATCATATTGATGGTAAGTCCGGCAATAACTTTGAAAAAGAACCTGCGTTTAATTTGTCCAAATTGTCATTCTCTTACGTCAAATTTTAGAAATCTTAACAAAGGCTTGGGAAGAAACTGGAGACGGGACAAGTACCTTAAACCCCTTTGATGCCACCTTAGCTCAGCGGCTAGAGCAACACTTTTGTAAAGTGAAGGTCGTCGGTTCGAATCCGACAGGTGGCTCCAATCCTTGACAAACAACTTGCTAAGGATTAACATAAGCGGCAGGTAAGCGTAAATCCAAAAGAAATACACTTACAAACTGTCCTTCTTGCAAGGAGAAAAGCAGAAATACCGGTGTGATCAGCCGGTATTTTTGTATTACAGAGGTTTACAACACCTCTCACATCTGTTAGTATTCATATATATGGCAAAACGCGGCGACAAGCGCAAAATTATCGGTATGGTCTCTGAGGAGAGTGGCGAACGCCTCTATTACACGACCAAAAACACCATGAACACCCCTGACAAACTGAGTCTGAAGAAGTATAGTCCCAAGTTACGCCGGCACGTCCTCTTCACCGAGACCAAGAAGAACCTCGGCCGCAACGAAGCGCCTAAACGCTAGGATTTTTTATCACGCTTAGGTCGAGCAGTGTATTGACCAGTTCGGCGTGGCTCCAGACGAGGGGGGTGACACTGAGCGGTTGGCCGGTTTCGGCGTCGAATTGTTCGCTGAGGACGCCGCTGGGCAATTCATGCTGCAAGGCCCAGTCAAGCAGACTTTTAGCCTTATCGGCTTGGCCAGAAGTCGCGTAATACTGGGCGAACCAGAGCGTGCTGACGATCCAGGGATTGCCGGTGAACTGGTGTTTGGTTAAGAAATAATTATCATGCTCGTAGCGGGGCAGGCCGCCGGCGGGAGTGGCGTTGAGCAAGCGGTCCTCGATGTGCCGGGCGGTGCTAAGCAGCCGTGGATCCTGTAGTTCCAGGCCGGCGTACATGAACGGCCCGTACAGGCTGGAGATATCGAGAGTGTCGTCGTACTGGATCTCGGCGTTTTCTAGTAGTAGCAGGCCTTTGCGGAAGTAACCGTCTGGGTGGTACAGCTTGTCGAGGTTGCCGGTGATGTTCTCAGCGGCCTTCAGCCATTTGCTGGCCTCATCAGCCCGGTCGAAGGCTAAAGCCAGCTTGGAGGCGGTTCGCAGGCCGGCAATCACCACGCAGGTCGTATAGGTCGAGGTCAGGAATTTTTCTTCCCAGAGATCATAACTGGCGTGGGGCAGGCCGGTCTTATCATCTATAAAACTGGTCATCCAATTGGCGCCGTTTACCACGAAGGTGTTAAAGAGATGTTCAACGAAGTTTTTATCATCTGGCTTGCCCTCGAGGTATTCGCCGATCATGAAGATTACGCCGGCCGTCTCGTCCTCTTGGATGGCCAGTTCCCGCCGCCGCCCGTGGATCAAGGGGTGCCAGGTGCTGCCGATGGCGCGGTCGGGTTGGTACTTGTGCATCAGGTAGCCGTCTTTGTGCACCGTGTCGCGGGCAAACTCGAAGAATTGCTTGGCTTCGTCGAAGTGGCCCAGGCGGATCAGCGGCCAAACGGCGTAGGCGGCGTCGCGCGGCCAGCAATAACAGTAATAATCGCGGCCGTAGTTGAAGATGCTGGAGTCGCCGCTGGCCAGCACCGAACCGCGTTCGTCGCAATGGGCTTTAATAATCAACAGGCTGTGCTGCAGGCTGCGGCGATGGAAGTCTGGCAGCTTAATATCGTTATCGTTCAGCCAGTGCTGCCAGTCGCGCCGGACATGGTAGAGCCGTTCTTCCATAATGCCAGACTTGAATTCGGCATGAATCTGTTCGGCATCAGTTTGGCTGCTGGCGGCCACGATCCAGTAGTCAAGTTCAGTACTGGCGCCGGCCGGCAAGTGTTTGCGGAAGCGGATGACACTATCGACGCCGCCGTGCTCGACGGCATTGCCTGATAATTCGCCGTCTTCGGCGTCTAGGAAGGTACCGGCTTTGCCCTCAATGCCGTAGTTGCCGACGGCGTACTGGTCGAAATCTTCACGGTCGCGGAACTGCCCGGCGATCAGCAGGCAGTAGCGGCCTTTGTAGTCTAAGATGTAGTGGTCGCCCGGCACATAAATCGCCGTGTCCGCCCGCCCGGCCCGCGAAATCTGGAAAACCTGGTGCATAAACAGCCGGACGTCGCGTTCGCTATCGGCTTGGTTAGTGATGGAAATGTGTCGGATGAGGGCGTTATATTCGTTGTCGACGAAGTCATGCAGATGCAGGCTAATAGCTAATTCGTCAGATTGCAACTTAATATTACCAACCAAGGCGTCTTCCTCAAAGTCCACCTCTATGCGCCAGCTGCCATCATCGGTCCACTTGAAACGGCCGTCCACCCAGACGCCGATCTTATGCTGGCTGGAGCGGGCGTTAGTCAGGTTTTCCAAGCCAACATACGGATAGTAGAAGTCGTGCACCAGACCGCTCTCGTCAAGGCCGACGAATAGCCGACCGTTACTGAGGACTACTGGCCGGCCCATATCCCACCTCCGCAGCTCACGGCGCCAAGCCTTTCTGGGTTAGGCGGAGCTCCAGGTCGCGAAAAGCGTTAATGAAGTTCATATAGCCCTCATACGGTGTTTCATACGGGCTGAAGTAGGCGTGGATATCGCCGTCGTTGAACCACTTGGTACACATGTAATAGAAGTGGTCGGAGGTTTGCAGGCGGCGCCAGTCCTCTATCAGGGTCAAGTCGCCACTAGCGATAATTTTGTCTTCCAGCCCATACAGTGACGTGATCGAAGAGGCCTGCATGGCATTGCCCAACCAGGCTGACAGGTCACGTTCGGTATCGGCCCAGGTAACTGTTTGCGGCACGTCAATCTGGTCAACTGGCTCAAAACTGTCTATAACGTCGCTTAGCGTCATGAAGGTGTTGCCAGGCGTCTTCAACCACTCGCCGGGCAGGTGTTCCAGGAAGCCGAAAATGCCCGATTCATCCCACTGGTGCTCGCCGAAGGTTTCATAGTCCAAAAAGAGGTCAAAATTAGTAGCGTCCTGGTCGCTGGACAGCCAATGCGAGAACTTGTCGGCCGTTAACGGCCACTCGCTCCACTCGCGGTCGCCGAAGCGAAAGGCGATGTCATCGCTGAGCTTGTAATTCTTCATAAGTAGGCGAATATTATCGGTGTAAGACGGCCGGTATACATAGTTGGCGCTGCGCCAGTCCAAGATCGGGTCCCAGCCTTCCGCCACGATACCCTTGTAGCCGGCTTGGTCAGCCCAAACGGCCAGGTCATTATTGTAGGCCAGCTCGGTATTGCGGAAAACCTTCGGCGTCTGGCCGAATACCTCCTCGACTTTGCGGCGGTGCATATCGACCTGTGTCTCGAACTCAGCCCTCGAATAAAAGAAAGCCAGGCTGTGGTGGTAGGTTTCGCCCAGTATCTCGACCCGGCCGGTCTCAGTCAGCCGCTTGAACGACTCCAAGGCCTCCGGCGCCCAGCGCTGTAGCTGCTCGATTACCGTGCCAGTAATAGATAGGCTTAGCTTGAATTCCGGGTTTTGGTGCAGCAATTCCAGCAGTCGGGAATTAGTTGGCAGGTAGGACTTCTGAGTGACCTTCTTGATAATACGCTCGTTGCTAGTGCGATCCTCGAAGTCGGTGTCGAAATAGTCATGCTTAACGCCGCTGTCAAACACCGTATAATGTCGGATTCGATACGGTTGGTGAACGTGCAGGTAGAGAGCGATGGCCTTGCTCATGCCGCGGCTCCGGCGACTTGCCGCTCGTACAGGTCCCTGATTTGGTCGCTGGCGGTCTGCCACGACATCCGCTCGTACTCCTGGTAGGCATTGCGCTGCAGTTCGTTGCCTAGCGGCTGGTTGCCGGTAACGGCCAGGATGCTGTTGGCCATTTCATCGATATCCCAGTGATCGACCTTCAGGCAATTTTTCAGGATCTCGCTGACACCGGACTGGCGGCTAATCAGCACCGGTGTGCCGTAGCCGATAGCTTCCAGCGGGGTTAGGCCGAAAGGCTCGGAGACAGATGGCAGCACGAACAAGTCGCCGATAGCAAAAGCGTCGCGCCAACGTTTGCCGCGCTGGAAGTCGGTGAATAACACGTTGGCGCCTATGCCCAGGCTGGCGGCCATTTCGATCAGCTCCTGGTACTGCTCGCCGCTGCCGACGATCAAGAACAGGGTTTTGGGTTCGCGGGCGATGACTTTTTGGGCCGCCAACAGCAAGTTCGGCAGGCCTTTTTGGATGGTCAGGCGGCCGATGTTAACCACGACTTTATAACCAAGGCTCTTCATCGTTGCCAGGTACTGGTAGGCATTAGCTGTCTCCAATTCCGGCGGCAATTCGGCTTCAATGCTGTTATGAACGACCTCGATCTTATCGGCTGGGATGCCGTAATCACGCATAATGGCCCGTTTGGTGTGATCGCTGACAGCTATAATTTTATCAGCTAACTGCAGGGCGATGGCTTCGATCTCTTGGACGGCGGGATTGCCTTCCGGCCGGCCGGCCCGGTCAGATTCTACGGAGTGGACATGCAGCACGATCGGACAATTTTTAATCTCTTTAACGCGTAAAGCCGCCCGGAATGTCAGCCAGTCGTGGGCATGGACAATATCGAACTCTTTTTCTTCGACGATCTCGGCTACGGTCTGCTCGTACAATTGCTGTTGTTGGTGGATATTTAGCCATTCTTCGCTGCCGTCTGCCAAGAGGTATTTATAACTGTCATAAGCGTTGCCAGCTTGGGTGATACTAACTACTCCTTGGGGGTTAACGGCGGTGACATCCATAAAATCGATGTCAGTATGCTCGGCGTGGTAGGGCACTAAAAACTCTATGTCAACGCCTTGCTTTGATAGGGCTTTGCAGAGGTGGTAACAGGCAATTCCCAGTCCACCACTGTTATGAGGCGGTAATTCCCACCCAAGCATCAGTATTTTCATACGTTTATTTTCGTTCAACCTACTTTTAGTTTCACACTTCTTTTTATTATAGATTCTCTCCCCCTATAGCACAAGCGTAATAAATTCGCAGTCGGGTTTTCAAAAAGCTTGGCAGGGGCTTCGGGATGACTATAGAACTTTAATAGATCTTACTCCAAGTGAAAATATGAAGCAAAATAATGACTGAATATCAGCTTAGAGTGTAGATTACTTTCGAATGTCGATAAGTTCCCGATTGACGCGATCGCTCAAGTACATTTTCATCAGGGACTGATAAGGCACTCCTTGATCGTTAGCTAATGCTTTGATATGAGCCAGTAATGGGGCAGGGAGACGCATGGAAATGGATTCAGTAGACAGCTTTAAATTAGGAAAGACTGCTTTCTCGGCTTTCGGCCAGTCTATATAATCAGCCGAATCGTGCTCAGCCCAAAATTTTGCCTCTTCATCGGAACTTTTAAAATCAGGGATCTTCTTAAGATTCTTCATATGCTTTCCTCTCCTTTCTTTTCATATCTCTAACTGATATGATTCTTACCTTATTATTTCTAATAGTGAACGCTACGAACAGCTTTCTTTGTTTCTTTGTCTGCCCTAATCCGTAAAAACGCTGCTCAGTAGAAGTGGAGTGCTTTACATCTTCACTGACCAGGAACGTCTCGATTACAAACATTTCTTCGGCTTCCTGAATAGTCACATTGTGTTTCTTGAGGTTCTTGTGAATATTGCCATCGTCCCACTGGAACGCAATTGGCTTAAGTAATATTCGCATACAAAAAGTATATTACAAGTATATACAAATAACAAGTAAATATTCATTAAAACCAGGAGGTGTTAAAATAATAGAACTTTTCCGTAGCCGTAAAGTCAACAGTTATATCTGTAAAATCAGTAAAATTTCCTGGCAGGGGCACGTGGAATCGAACCACGATCTAGGGTTTTGGAGACCCTTATACTAGCCGTTGTACTATGCCCCTTTAATCGATGCTGGCGCGCAGCATTTGTATGATACGTGAAAACGACGACAGTGTCATCTGTCCTGGCTTTTCAATAGGGTAGAAATCTGCTATACATAAAGGTATTATGGCCAAGCTGTACCCGACTAAACCTTTTCTTTTGCTATTCTACGGCTATCCTGGCGCCGGCAAGACCTATTTTGCCCGCCAGTTTTGCGCTAACGTGCAAGCGGCCCATTTGCAGGCCGATCGCATCAGGATGGAATTATTTGAAAAACCGCAATACGACAAGCAAGAGAACGACGTCGTCCGGCAATTGATGGACTACATGACTGAAGAATTCCTATCAGCCGGCTTGAGCGTGGCCTATGACGTTAATGCCGCCCGCTACAAGCAGCGGCACATGCTCGGTGATCTAGCTCGCAAATACGGCGCCCAGCCTCTGCTGGTATGGTTCCAGATGGACCAGGATACTGCCTTTGGCCGTAATATCAAACGGGACCGCCGTCGGGCTGATGACAAATACTCTGGCCAGTGGGATCGCACTACCTACGAGACAATTATTGGTCAAATGCAAAACCCCCGGTCGAGTGAAGATTATGTCGTGGTCAGCGGCAAGCACTTGTTCAACATGCAGCAAAGCGCCGTTATCAGCAAGCTACGCTCCAAGGCTGTGCTTGGTCATGACGATGCTAATTCGCGGGTTATTAAGCCGGGCCTAGTCAACCTGGTACCGAACCAGGCCCGCTACGACCTGACCCGGCGCAATATCTCGATTCGTTAAGGATTATGCCCGGCAAAGATTATATGCTCAGTGGCGGCCAGGCTGTCACTATTTATAAGCGCCGCGGCAGTAGCAATCTCCGCCTCAGCATTACATCGACCGGTAAAGTGCGCGTGACTATACCGGCCTGGGTGGCCTATGGGGCCGGTTTGGCTTTCGCGCAATCGCGGCAGGGGTGGATTAACGAACAACGCCAGCCAAGGACGGTTTTAGAAACCGGCCAGGCGGTCGGCAAGAGCCATCACCTGGAATTCGTGGCAGTGCCAGGGGCTGCCAAAGTCACTAGCAGGGTAGTCGGTACAGCCGTAGTTGTCCGGTACCCGGCGGACCAGACCCCTGGTATCCCGGCCGTCCAAAAGATAGCCGTCGAGGCTGGCATCCGGGCCCTGCGGCACCAGGCCGAGCAGTTGTTGCCGCAACGCTTGGTCCAGTTAGCGGTCCATCATGGTTTCACCTACCGGGGGGTCACGGTTAAACGCTTAAAAGGCCGTTGGGGCAGCTGTGACCAATATGGCAATATCGTGCTTAACCTGTTTTTAATGAAGCTGCCATGGGAGCTGATTGATTACGTGTTGTTGCACGAGCTGACGCATACCCGTGTATTGCGGCATGGGCCGGACTTCTGGCAGTCTATGGCCGCAGTCTCGCCGCAAGCCAAAGCCCTGCGCAAGCAGTTGCGAGACCACCAGCCGGTTATGAGCGGAATCAAACAAATCGATGAGCCTATGGCATAATGTAGGTACCATGCCGCTTAAGCCAAAATCAGCGCCTGTCGACACAAAAAGCGACCAACTGGAACACCAGCGGCTAACCAGCCTGATCAATAGCATGGCCGATGCCGTAATCGCCGTCGACGAACAGGTAAAAGTCGTACTCTATAACGGTGCCACCCTGAATATTTTTGACATTAATAATATTAAAGTCGGCAGCAGCCTGAGCAGTCTTTTCAAGCCCGTCGATAAAGATAACCAGCCCTGTGACATGCAAGCCATGATCAAAGGCACTAAGGTGCCGATGACCAGCCGCGACCTACGGCTTAAAGTTTCTGACGGTACCTATATAAACCTCTACCTCAGCATCGCCCCAGTGCACCTCGGCTATGGCGCTAAAGGCCAGCGTGGCCACGTCCTGCTGCTGCGCGACATCACCAGGGAGAAATCTCTCGAAGAAGAACGGGATGAATTCATTAGCGTCATCAGCCACGAGCTGCGGACGCCGATCGCTATCTCAGAAGGTAATATCGGTAACGCCCAGTTCATAGCCGAGAAATCCGGTGACATAACGGCCATTAAGCAAGCCCTTAAGGAAGCCCACAACCAGGTTTTGTTCCTGGCCGATATGGTAAATGATTTATCCACCCTAAGCCGGGCGGAGCGCAGCAAGCTCAGAGTGGACATCGAGGCTATTAATGTCCACGACCTGGCCCATGAGTTGGTATCGAACTACAAGCCGGAGGCCACCGCCAAAGGCCTGAAACTTAAGCTAGAGCTGGACCCCAAGCTGGAGCTGCTGTACTCCAGCAAGCTTTACGCCCGTGAAATCCTCCAGAATTTCATCACTAACGCCATTAAGTATACTGCCAAAGGCCATATCGCCTTGGCTGCCGAAACCCGCCCTAATGGCGTTTGTTTCTCAGTGGAAGATACCGGAATCGGCATCGCCAAGCCCGACCAGGAGCGGGTCTTTGACAAATTTTTCCGCTCCGAGGACTTCCGTATCCGCAATGCCAACGGTACCGGGCTCGGCCTGTACGTTACTATGAAACTTGCCCGCTTGGTCCACGCTGAAATAGACCTTAAAAGCGAGCTAAACAAGGGCTCGACCTTTACGGTTTTCATGCCAAATCTTAAGTAAGCTTGCTCCCGGGCGCCCAAAATGCTAAACTTGACAATGTTGACCTACAAAGTATGTAGGTTTTTTTATTTGAGGAAGTGGAGTAGCCAGTGGCAGACCAGTCCAGCAAAAAGACCAAGCGGCTCGTTAAAAACCCGGAGACCTTTCGCGAGCGGGCTATAAAGGCCAGCGAGACATCCGACCAGCCTAGCCAAGCCGCCAAGCTGCGGCAGGCCAGCACGAGAGCAACCAGCCCGGTATTTAAGCCCGTGCAGGCGTTTCTCACCAAGCTCAACACTTTCAAGCCGTTCAGGTTAATCGGCCGCATTATTTTCCCGTCATACTTCCGCCAGAGTTGGCAAGAGCTCCGCCTCGTGACCTGGCCGAACTGGACCGAGAGCCGCCGTTTGACATCGGCCGTGTTGATTTTCGCCATTATTTTCGGTGGTGTCATCGCCGGGGTTGATTATGGCCTAGACAAGCTTTTCAGGAATATATTACTTAAGTAAGGGATTAGTGAGACAGTTATGAATAACAAGCGTTACGACACAACCAAGCAATGGTACGCCATCCACACCTACAGCGGCTATGAAGAAAAAGTCGCCGAGAGCATCCGCCAGCGGGCCGAATCGCTCGACATGAAAGACAAGATCTTCGAAATCCTAGTGCCGAAGGAAAAAATGATCGAGATCAAGAACGGTAAACGCCGCGTCGTCGAAAAACGCATTTTCCAGGGCTACGTCCTGGTACACATTAAGCTTAGCGAAGATGCCTGGTACATTGTCCGTAACACCCCGAGCGTCACCGGGTTCGTCGGCAGCGGCACCGACCCGACACCAATTGAGCAGGACGAAATCGAAAAGATCCAGAAGCGTATGGGCCTAGAGCAGCCCAAGCACAAGATCGACTTCAACCTCGGCGAAGTCGTCAACATCATCGACGGCCCCTTCAAGGGCTTCGACGGCTCCATCAACGAAATCGACGCCGCCAAGGGCAAGCTCAAGGTCCTGGTCAACATGTTCGGCCGCGAAACCCCCGTCGAACTCGACGGCCTCCAAGTCAAGCGGGTCTAATATTCATGAGTAACCCCGAGAAACCGGCAGAAGAAACCTTGATTAACTCTAGGATAGTGCGTGATATTGCTTCTTTTGCAGTGATAGGCGCTATAGTGGGTGGCTACGAGGGTGTAGTGGTGGCAGCAGTGGCCGGCAGCGCTGCTGTGGGGTATAAAAAGTTTAACCAGGTTCGCGAACGCAGAAACAACGACTATCCTCCTCACCGCGGCATGGACATTTAATAGCAGATGAGGTACAATTAACAGGTTACGCACTTCTGTCTTAATCGTTTCAATTAAATTAAGAAAGGGAAGGAGAACGTTGAGCCTCAGGCTCCGTTCGACAATTACTATGGCAAAAGCAGTTAAAGCAAATCTAAAGATGAAAATCCGCGGTGGTCAGGCTAGCGCGGCTCCCCCAGTTGGTTCGACACTAGGCCAGTATGGCGTTAACATGATGGATTTTATCCAGCCGTTTAATGACGCCACCAAGGATATGAAAGGTCAGGAAGTCACGGCGCATATCACCATTTATGATGACCGCAGCATGGATTTCCGAGTGGTCGGCATGCCGACGGATGATAGGATCCGCAAAGAGCTTGGTATCCAAAAGGGTTCCGGCAAACCCAACAGTGAGAAGATCGAGAAGAAGTTAAGCCAAGCCCAACTGACCAAAATCGCCGAAGAGAAGGCCGCTGACATGAATGCCGAAGATGTCGAAGCCATCAAGAAGATGGTCGCCGGCACGGCCCGCAGCATGGGTGTCGAGATCGATGCCTAAACTATCAACACAAGTTGAGCTACCGACCTATGAGCCTTTACGACACGAGGGTATGCGTTTTGATGAGGTTAGTGACGCCATAGAGAGAAACTACAGTCACCAAGGCATGCAAAGTTCTGCGATGGCACGATTTCTGAGGGGTCAGTATATCACTACCGTAGTAATTGAAGCTGGCAAAGCTCAACGGCCACCGCTCAGCGCAGAAGAAGTACTGGGCCAGTTGTCCACGGCTTCTGTTGCAAATGCTAAAACAATTATCCGAGAAAGTCGCGTTACAACCAGTGCAGTACGGACCGGATTGCGTAGAGATGCCGTGCGTATTTTGAATTATGTTTCGGAAGAGTGATTAAAGTAATTTGTGGGAGGCTTAAGCGGCCGTTCGGACCACGAAAGGAGAGATTATGGCAAAGACTAAGAAAGAATTATTAGAGGAAGCTACGGCTTTAGGTATCGAAGTTGATCCTAAGAGCAAGCTGGCGGAAATTAAGCAGCAGATTGAGACTCACGGTGAGGCTGCTGGCGACACGGAAAATGAAGCTGTCTCAAATGAAGAGACAACTGAAGAGACTAGTGAAGAATCGGCAGAGGTCAAGACGGCCAAGGCCGGCAAACGCAGCGCCAAGGCGTTGGCTGAGGCCGGTGAGAAGCAAGCTAAAGAAGAGCGCAAAGCTAGTGGCGAAGAGGCTGAGGTGAAGCCAAAGCCACCGGTGACGCCGACCCGGCCCCGCTCTGAGCGGCGCGGCAAGCAATTCCGAAAGCGTGCCGAGTTGATCGAAAAAGACAAGCACTATAGTTTGGCGGAAGCTCTCGATTTAGCCCAAAAGAGCAGCTACGTGAAGTTTGACGCCACTGTCGAAATGCACATTAACCTTGACGTTGACCCGCGCCACGCTGACCAGAACGTCCGAGACAGCCTGGTGTTGCCAGCCGGTACCGGTAAAAAAGTTAAGGTCGCCGTGGCCAGCGATGAATTGCTAGCTAAGCTCGACAAAGGCACGATTGACTTCGACGTTCTGGTGGCGACGCCGGACTTTATGCCCAAGCTCGGCAAATATGCCCGTGTACTCGGACCGCGCGGCCTGATGCCCAATCCCAAGAGCGGCACCGTGACGACCGACGTCGATAAGGCTATCGCCGAAGCCCAAGCCGGCCGGGTTGAGTACCGGGTTGATACCACTGGCATCATTCACCTGGGCGTTGGCAAAGTCAGTTTCACGTCCACCCAGCTACTTCAGAATAGCCAGGCCGTCCTCACCAGTGTTAAGACGAATAAGCCGCAAAGTGTTAAGGGCAATTACTTCAAGGCCATACACCTGACAACTACCATGGGACCGTCGATTAGCGTTGACTTAGCCAGTACCAACTAGCATGAAGCTGGTTCCGCAACCCCTTAAAGATGGTTTTCTGGTTATCTTTGAGGGGATTGATGGCAGCGGCAAGTCTACCCAACTCAAGCTAGCCCAGGAAGAACTTGTCAAAGAGGGGTGGTCCTCTTTGTATGCTTCCCGCAACCTGGGCGGCACGCCGATCGGCGAGGAACTTCGCAAAGTGATGAAGGCGCCGATCGAGCGGCCTAATACAACTGACCTGTACATATCCGTCGCTATCCAAGAGGCCCTGACTGACCGTATCCAGGCTGAACGGGCCAAAGGCCAGCTCATCCTAATGGACCGCGGTCCATTATCATTGGCAACCTACGCTATTTATGGCGGTGGCTTAAACGCCATGTTGGGCTGGCAGCACGTTGACACCGGCATGGCGCAGCTCCAGCCGGAGCTGATTATCCTATATAAAATGGCTGTGCCGGTAGCGCTGGAGCGGGTCCGCCAAAAAAGCGGCCAACCCGACTACTTTGAGAGCAAACCAGCTAGCTATTTTGACAAGGTTGCCCACGGCTATGACGACGCAGCTAAGCGTTACCCGCAGACCGTAATTATTGACGGCAGCCAGTCGGTAGAGGCCGTACACGCCCAATCCATGCGAGCCATACGCGAGGCTCTAAGCAAGAAGCTGGCAGTCTAAGCCCTAAACCCGCATTGCCCGCATCAGGGCCGTCATAGTCCGTGAAAAGCCGCGCAGGCCACCCTGGTAGGCCACGTAACGGTCGCGCCATTCAGGTTCGTACTTAGACTTGAAGCGATATAGCCCGCTAAAGGAGTAGATGCGGTCGCCGTTGGCATAGGCGAAGCGCATAACCCGGTCGATCAGCTGGTTTTTTTCGTCGCTAGCTGTATCCAGACCAGTTAGCGGGCAAAGACCAAGATTGAAGCGCTGGTAGCCCCGGCCAGCCATCTGAGCGACTACATTGATCAACAAATAGTCGTTAACGTTACCTAGGGCTTTCTTGGTATGCCGCAACATGTCATAGGTCGCTTCTTGCCTGTCAAAGCCGGCCGGCACCAGGTTGATGAAAGCCTGGATAGTGCCGGCGGCGTCACGGGCTACCATGACTTCGCACTGCTGAATGTAGCCCGTCGTATAGTTACCCATGGCAAAACCGCGCTCCGCCCGCCCGCCCTGGGATAGCCATTCATCAGATATAATTCGCAGGCGATCAACGATGGCTCCGTGGTGTGGCGGCTTGAGCAATTCGCACGTAAAGCCGCGTTTCGTGAATTTATTATCAATTTGTCGGAAATATTTCTTACCGCGAACCTCGGCTTGGAAATACGTGATATTAAGAACGGCTTCTTGACCTAGTTTTTGCAGCGTAAAGTCTTGGTTCTCATACAACGCGCGTTGTTCATCCGTAGTATGAACCATGGCTGGCAGCCAGTCGTTGACGAAACATAACTTGATAAAGTTATCTAATACCTGGTTATAATATGTATTATTACCGGCCGGACCGCCTAGACACAGCGCCACGCCGCGGTTAACCCGGAACGCCAGCCCGCTTTGGCCGCTATCATCAAAAAAATACTGTTTGTCACGCGGCCACAATTTGAAGAATTCCTCGCTATGGCCGCCGTAATGCTCTAGAAGCTGGGCCATACGGTCCCGCTCGGCATGCTGGTCGGATAATCGCGTCCGTAGCGGCTGGAACAACGCAATCGCGGCGTAAGCGACACTGGCCAGGCTTACGAACGATAAGGAGTCAATAAACAAGGATGCCCGCCGCGTATGGGGCTGAACGGGGTGATTGGTCGTCAAGTTGAATTGGTCGATCGTATAGTGAATAGCCGTGGGCAACCTGATTTCCTGGTGAAAATCAGATTTATCAAGGAGTAAGAAACCGGCCACCCCATAAACCAGGGCGACAAACAAGATAATGGCTGTGAACCGGCCCGCGAAGCCAAAGCCCTGAATATCACTTTTGACGACGAATTGCTTCTGGAACAGCAGCAGTAGACCAATAATTACAAGCGGTAATAACACGCGGGTCAGTTCGTGAAAACTGGCGCTGCCCAAGCCAGTCCGTTGATGCAGCTGGGCCAGGCGGCTGACGCCTATTCCCAGGTAAAAGGCATAGGCCATAATCGTCACCAACCAAGCTGTCCGTTTACGGCGGCGCAGCAATGAACCCAGATAAAGCAAGCTGAGGCCGATTAGCAGCGGTATATCAACGTTTAGGTCGCTCAGCATGGAGCCGCGGTGCAGCCCGATTTGATCTAGCAAGCTGTCAGCCAATACGTAGGCGCCATTAGCGGCAACCAGCAAGCTTAACAACTGCGCGGCAAAGCCCGGATGTATCGATAGCTGGCGTTTGAGCCGGCTGTTCTGGTTCATATGTAACTATTGTACTAAATTTCGGCTGGTTGCGGCGCCCCCAGCTATATACCCTATTTGCGTAAAATTCACATTATCTTTATGCTTGCCTTGCCAATAGCCGTTACTCTAAAATAAACCGTAAGGAAAGAGGTGCGCATGGCGGTCTATAGTAACATACAAATTCGGCAGGCGATCAATGACGGCCACATCGTCTGCCACCCCTTTGAGCCACGCCACGTCAGCCACGCCAGCCTGGACGTTACGCTCGGCTATCACTACTACCGCATCGAGCGCATGAACGAGCGGACGATTTATAATCCGTTTGATCCCGAGGACGTGGAGCGCTACTTTGACGGTCCGTACAAGGCTATGCCGCATGCCGAGTGGTGCCGGCTCAACGGTTTTAAACCGCTAAATAACATTCCGGCTGACCATCCGGTCATCAGCCTGAAACCACGCGAGCGTATCCTGGCCCACACCCATGAGTTTTTTGGTATTAATCCGCCTGGCGCCTACGAGCTGAAGTCTCGTTCCAGCTGGGGACGTAATGGCGTGGCGGTGTGCTTTGATGCTGGCTGGGTTGATCCGGGCTACATCAACCGCCTGACCTTAGAGATCTACAACTTGAACGAGCGCGAAACCGTCCTGTTACCGGTAGGCGAGCGGATTGCCCAGGCGGTATTCCATGAAACCGGCGAGGTGGAAGGCTCCTACGGTTTGGGCCGTGACGCCGGCTTTAGCGGCAAATACCAACAGGGTAATGACCTAGAGATGACCATTAAGACCTGGTCGCCGGACATGATGTTGCCGAAGGCCTACAAAGACCGGCGGTCCCTGCCGCAAAAGATCGAAGGCCTGCCCTATGAATAAGGGCAAGTATATCGTCATCGAAGGCCCGGAAGGGGCTGGCAAAACCACCCAGCTCCAAGAGCTGGCACGCCGCCTGCAAGCCGCCGGCCTGCCGGTCAGGCTATTGCGCGAGCCAGACAGCCAAAGCGACTTGACGGCCCGGGCGATCCGCCACCTGACACAGGATCCGCGCTATCCGATGAATACCCGCGCCGAGGTCCTGCTCTACAATGCCGCCCGCGCCCAAAGCCTACAGGTTATCCGCCAGAGCGTCGAACATGGCATTATCTGCCTGGTTGACCGCAACTACCTGACGACGCTGGCTATCCAATATTACGGCCGCGGTGACGTGCCGGATTACGAGACTATTAACAATATTATTAAATTTGCCGTCGACGGGGTCGAACCTGATCTTTGCGTCGTGCTAGACGCGCCGGTCAACGTCTTGCGCGGCCGCCTGGAGGACCGGTACCATGGCGAACGATTCGACAACTTATCTGACGCCTTTTTGGAGCGGGTACGGGCCGGCTACCTCTGGGAGGCCAAACAACGCAACCTGCCGGTTATTTTCGCGACCGAGCCGTCTGAAACGGTAGCCGAAAATATTTGGAAGCTGGTATCGTCAGAGCTCGCCATCCGAGGCCCTAGCAAAGCGGCCGCCACGGCCCCGCTCACTTCGGTCAAGGAAATTATAGAACAAAAGCATTTGCCGGACGCGACACCAGCCGCGGCCCAGGATAAACCGGAAACTTTTGTCACCAAGGCAGAGGACGGCAATTACGCTATGACTGATGCCGGCCGGGCCTACCTGGCCGAAGCCGTAACCGACGTCGACGGTGATGTTTATGCCTTTACTGCCAAGCTCAGCCCGGTGACTATCGCTGCCGCCATGGCCCGCCTGAGCCGCCGTGTCGACGACATGCGAATCACCATACTCGACGAATTCGCTGGCAAGGCCGACAAGGACGCGCAGCTGCTTAAACGGGTTATTACGGCCTACGGCGACGATTCGGTACAGCAACTGGGCGGCTTGCACGTTGTGGTCGAGAATGCCTCCAACCTGCTGACGAAAAAGCTGGAATGGGGCCGCTTAGCTTCCTATCTCGAGCAATCCACCCGCTATATCTACTTTGACCGTAAGGACAGCAACGGCAAATATCGCTACCACACGCCGGGCCACTTCAAGCCAGACCTCAAGCAGCAGTACGATCAGGCTATGGACAACATCTTTGACACCTATTCGGACATGGTCCGCCGGCTGAGTGACTATGTCCGGAATACCTCGGTAACACCAGAAGTCGAACGTGATGGTGCTTGGAAGGGCGCCACTAGGGCCCAGGCCTGCGATGCCGTCCGGGCAGTGTTGCCGGTGGCCACCACCTCCACGGTCGGTATATTCGCGTCTGGCCAAGCCCTCGAGAGCCTGATTATGCACCTTCTCAGCGACGAACTACCGGAAGCCCGCCAAACCGGCCAGGCTTTGCTGGAGCAAGGCCGCCAAATCATACCGATGTTCCTGGAGCGGGCCGACAAGCCGGAGCGCGGCGGCGCTATGATCGCCTATCGGGCTAACACTGCCGAGGCCGTCAAGAGACTAGCCAAAGAATACCTGCCGGACACGCACGCCACGGCGACTGAAGCGGTCAACCTGGTAGATTTCTGGCCGAAGAACGAGTTGCTGCTAGTACCTGACATGTTGTATGAGCACAGCAATTTATCATTAGAGGACTTGCAGGCAGCTGTCAGCGCCTGGCCCTACGAACAAAAGCTAGCCGTCTTCAAGGCCTACTTCGGCGAGCGCCTCAACCGCCGCCACCGTCCCGGCCGCGCCCTGGAGAAGGCCCATTATAGCTGGGACTTGGTCTGCGACTATGGTATTTTCCGTGATCTCCAGCGTCACCGCATGGTCGATGACCTCAATTGGCAGCTCCTGACGCCCCGCTACGGCTTCGAGATACCCAAGCTGGTCGAAGAGGCCGGCCTGGCCGACGAGTTTGAAAGCTGCTTTGACATTAGTCTGCGGCTGCACAGCCTGCTGCAGCAAGAAGGCTACCCGCTAGAGTCCCAATACGCCACCTTGTTGGGGCATAAGCTGCGCTGGAAGGTTACCTATAACGCCAGAGAGGCCTTCCACCTGCATGAGCTGCGCACCACGCCGCAGGGCCATCCTGGCTATCGCAAGCTAGTCCTGCAAATGCACGACAAGCTGGCCGAGGTCCACCCATTGCTAGCCGAGGCCATGCAGTTCGTCAACAGCGACGAGGACGCCGAGCTAACCCGCTTGGCCGCCGAACGTTACACCCAGTTCAAGCTATCCCAGCTCAACTGAGTTAAGGACTTGCTAACTTGACACTTTCATATGGCGGCGTATTATACGTAGTATGTGCAAAACTTCTAACCTCCAGGTGGTCGTGATTATTCCTGCCTAGCGGGTAGTTTTGCATTTTAACCAGCAACCAACTCCCGCCAAACCAGCGGGAGTTTTTAATTTATAAGGAGCGTTATTAATGAGTGAAATAGAAAAATTAGAGCATGATGAAGCGCCGTTTTGCTTAGAAGATGATGAAGGTTGGAAAAGAAGTACTGCCGTAGAACATTTAAGTGGTCTCGGTATAGTCCAAACTGCAGCTGAGCGAGCAGAGGAATGGTCAGATGTTCGGATGAAAAGTATGACCGACGATGCCGACCAAATGGAATACACGGGACAGTAATTATGCCGAGCCGAATTCCTGACACCGAATCATATGCAACTCTGCAAGTTATAGTAGACAGGAATCGGACTATCGCTTGGCGGGGAGGTCGTCTTATGCTTAGAGATGCCATCGACGGGAGTACTATAGAAATGCCAGAAGACTACTTTGCTCCAAGTCTGGCTCGGCTTGTTACAATCGAGTTTCAGGGACAAACTGTGTACGATTTTGAAGATGGCTGGGTGGCTGATAAGCTAGCTCACTGATGGAATTTTTGACTACCAATCCCTCGCAAGCCGCTTCAGGCACGGACCCGCACCAGGCTTTACGGTTAAGCTTAACTGTCAAAGAGCTCGACGTAGAGGTGTGTCATTACCTAAAAGCCAGGCGCGAAAGCGGGGCAGTTGGCAAGGATGATGATCCAGTCGCACATCAAGAAATGATCGGGCAAATCATACTAGCCCAGCCTGGCTCTTTGTTGGCTAAAGAAGTGCGCCTAAGCTTTGCCGGCCTTTCACTTGCGAATTTTGTCATAGAGGGTTATAATGATGCTCAAGTTGCCAGAGACAGCGACGGGCATCAGCCTTGATAAAGTCGCCTAGGTAGAACAATCTATTCCGATAGTTTGAGCGTCTTTGGTCTAAACAGGCTCGAAGACGTTTTTGTTTGGCAACGAGACAGGTCCTGGTCGATAGGCCTGTACGCAATATAATTTGGAGAAATTACATGGCACTTACTAAAAAAGGTAAAGAAGACGTTATCCAAGAGGTTACCGATTTGCTCGGCACCTCAAAAATGACCGTCGTCGCCAAGTACCAAGGTACCGGCGTCAAAGCCCTGCAAGGCTTACGGCGTGACGCTAAGGCCAATGGTACCAAGGTCAAGGTTATCAAGAACCGCCTGGTCATCCAGGCTATTAAGAACAACAAAGACCTGGCGGATCTTGATACGGCTATGCTGCAAGGTATGCTCATCTACGCTTTTAACGGCGATGACGAGATCGCGCCGGCCCAGAGCCTGCACAACTTTGCCAAGACCAACCCGACGCTAGAGTTCGTAGGTGCGATCAGCGGCGAAGGCAAGTTCCTGGACGCTGACAGCGTCAAGGCCCTGGCCGTCTTGCCAAGCAAGGACCAACTGATTGCCGGCATCATAAATACCCTGAACTCACCGTTACGCGGTGTCGTCAGCGGTTTGGCCGGAAACCTGCACGGACTACTACAAGGCTTAGAAGCCAAAGCTGCCAATTAACTAACGAACTAAGGAGACAATCATGGCAACAGATTTAAAGAAATTAGCAGAACAACTAGTCGGCCTGACCGTACTAGAAGTGAATGAACTAGGAACCATCCTTAAGGATGAATACAACATTGAACCAGCTGCCGCGGCCGTAGCCGTCGCTGCCGGTCCCGCCGGTGATGCTGCTCCCGCTGCTGAAGAGAAGAGTGAATACGACGTCGTCCTGAAGGACGCCGGCGCCCAGAAGGTAGCCGTCATCAAGGCCGTCAAGGACATAACCGGCCTCGGTCTCGGCGAAGCCAAGGCTATTGTCGACGGCGCCCCCAAGCCCGTCCTCGAAAAGGCTAAGAAAGACGACGCTGAAACCGCTAAGAAAACCCTCGAAGACGCTGGCGCCACCGTCGAGCTGGCCTAGGAGCCAGTTCCGACACCGTAGCCGACAGTTATCCACAAGTGGGTAAGTTTTTTGACTTGAATGGGGCTTCGTGGTATTTTGGAGAGGAAAGTGTACCAATAAACACTTACGAGAGAGACAGACAGTATGCCAGACGTACCAGATAAACAAGTGAAACGGCTGAGGGCCTTGATACAAGAAGCGGAGACCAGTTTAGCGGCAGCGACAGAGTTGCTGGTGAGTTTGGTGGGCGATGATGACAAGATCGCGCCCATAGCCCGCGATAACACCTTGGGCAAGGTGATCGAAGGCGTTTTTGACGGCCAGAATATGGTCGGCTCTGATGGCAAAACTTATCCAGTGCCCGCCAATTACGCCAGCAAGTCCAAGTTAGTCCAAGGTGACATCCTCAAGCTTACCATCGCCGAGGACGGCGCTTTCTTATACAAGCAAATTGGCCCGATACCGCGTAAGCAAGTAGTCGGTACGCTAAACCTGGAAAACGGCCATTACTTCGTTGATGTAAACGGCAAACAGCTGCGCGTGTTGCTGGCCAGTGTGACCTATTTCAAGGCGAAGCCCGGAGACCAGGTTAGCGTCAATATCCCCGAAGACGACTCCAATGCCGAGTGGGCCGCCCTCGAAGCCGCTCTATAATACAACAGCGCTAATTTGCGCCAGGCGTTATAATTATAGGAACTATGGGGCAGGCATTATATAGAAAGTACCGTTCGAAGTCGCTCGACGAAGTCGTCGGGCAGGAACACGTTACCAAGACGTTGTCGCAAGCGCTCAAGCAGGGGCGGATTAGCCACGCCTATCTCCTGACCGGCCCCCGCGGCGTCGGCAAGACCTCAGTAGCCCGCATCCTGGCTTATGCTGTCAACGACCTACCCTATGACGACCAGGGTGCCCACATGGACATTATAGAGATCGATGCCGCTAGCAACCGCCGGATTGACGAAATCCGCGAGCTGCGCGACAAGGTCAACGTGGCGCCCACCAGCGCCAAGTACAAGGTCTATATTATTGACGAAGTCCACATGCTGACCCGTGAGGCTTTCAATGCTTTGCTTAAAACGCTGGAGGAGCCGCCGGCCCACGCCATCTTCATCCTAGCCACCACTGATGCCCACAAACTGCCGGACACGATTGTTAGCCGCACCCAGCGTTTCAGTTTTAAACCAGTCGACAAAGCCCAGGTCATCAAACACTTGGCGCATATAGCCAAGCAGGAAAAAATCGCGATCGATAATGACGCCTTAGCCTTGCTGGCCGAACACGGTGAAGGCAGCTTTCGGGATAGTATCAGCCTGCTGGACCAGGCCAGCAACCAATCAGCGCGGGTTAAACTGGTAGACCTCCAGCGCTTGTTAGGCATTCCGCCGGACCAGGCAGTCAGCCAATTGATAGAGATGACTTTAGCTGGCAGTGACACCGCAAGCTTAATAAAGGCCATTACAGACCTATATGACCAGGGCTACCAAGCGCCGGCCATTGCCAAGCGGCTGGCCGCCCGCTTACGGGTCCAATTAGTGGCTGGCCAGATTGACGGCGATGCCGGGCTGCGGCTGATGAGCCGCCTGATTGAAGTGCCTAGCTCCTATGACCCGGAACGGTTCCTGGAGATTAGCCTGTTGCGCAGCCAGCCGACCCGCCCGTCAATCCAGGCGGCGGCGTCTATGCCTGTGGTAGCTGAAAAGACATCACAGGAGGTCGAGGCCGCGCCGCTGCCACCTCCGCCGGATCCGTCACCAGCGCTCAAGCCGGCGAAGACAACGGCGGCCTCCCTGGCCTTCGACGCCTCGACTTGGCCCGAGGTGTTACGTCTTCTCAAGCAAAAACACAACACGCTTTACGGTATCATTCGTGTAGCCCAGCCTGATTTTTCGCAGCCAGGTACCCTTAGGCTGACATTTGCTTTTGCTTTCCACCAGAAACGCCTGAACGAAGATGCCAACCGTCAAAAACTGGCCGGCATCATTGAAGCCGTAACCGGCCAAAATATAATCATCGAGGGCCTGCACGACAAGGCCGCCGCTGCGCCGAGCCTGCCGATCGCAGTTGAGGCTGTCCCACGCGAGCCTGATGCCAATCTCGCTACCATAAGCAATATTTTTGGCGAAGCCGAACTGCTAGAATCATAACCATGGAGCCATTCCCCACGACCGGGCAGCCGCCGCAAAACGCCGAAGCCGAAGCCAGCCTGCTCGGCGCTTTATTAATTGACAGCGAAGCCATCGTTAAGATTGCCGATAGCGTCCGCTCTACTGACTTCTATGACAAGCGACACGAACGGATTTACGAGGCTATTACCCACCTCTACGATAACCATGAGGCGATCGACGTGCTGACTTTGGCGGATAGGCTGCGGAATAGCGGTTACCTCGACGGTGTAGGCGGTCCGGCGTACCTGACCGAACTGACTAACTTCGTGCCAACGGCCGCCCATGTCGAACAATACGCCGATATCGTCGCCCAAAAGGCCCTGCGCCGCCGCCTGATCGCCGCCTCCCGGGAAATCACCGATCTTGGCTACGACGAGTCCAAGCAGCTGCGTGAACTGATCGAAACGGCTGAAAGCCGGCTGTTCCAGGTCAGCCAACAGCACGTCAAGCAGGATATTATCAGCCTGGAAACTATCCTAGCCGAGAGCTTTGACCGATTAGACGATTTGCACAAGGATAAGCAAAAGATTCGAGGCGTGCCGACCGGCTTCAAAGACCTGGACAATATGTTAGCCGGCTTCCAGCGGTCTGACCTGGTTATCCTGGCGGCTCGGCCTTCCATGGGCAAGACCGCCTTGGCGCTGAACTTCGCCCACAGCGTGGCCGTACAATCCAACCAGCCGGTACTAATTTTCAGCCTGGAAATGAGCAAGGAGCAGCTGGTTGACCGCTTATTATCGATGGAATCCGGTGTTGACGCCTGGGCGCTGCGAACCGGCAATCTGACCGACGCCGACTTCGAAAAAATCGGCCAGGCCATGGGTACGCTCAGCGAAGCCCAGATTTTTATTGATGACAGCCCCGGTATCACCATTAGCGACTTGCGTACCAAGGCCCGTCGTGAGGCCCACCGCCGGCCGCTCGGACTGGTTATCGTCGACTATTTGCAGCTGATGAGCGGCGCCAGCCGCTTTGGCAACGACTTCAACCGCGTTCAGGAAATTTCGGAGATCTCCCGCGGCCTTAAGGGCGTCGCCCGTGAACTCAACGTACCGGTGTTAGCCCTCAGTCAGTTGAGCCGTTCGGTAGAGAGCCGCAGCCCGCAGATCCCACAACTGGCCGACCTACGTGAGTCCGGCTCGATCGAGCAGGACGCTGATGTGGTGGCTTTCATTTACAGGGAAGAATACTATAATCCTGACACTGACCGCAAGAAGTTAACAGATATTTTGATTAAAAAACACCGCAATGGGCCGACTGGCGGCGTGGAATTGTACTTTGATAACGAGCGCCAGCGCTTTCGCTCGGTCGACAGCCGCCATGCCGAGCAGCCATTCGAAACTTAAGTTCGCCGAAAGCTAGAGTATAAGCCGTCCGCAAGTTATAATTGAACCATTACTATGAAGGGGTTGAGCGTATATTTACGGCGGCATGGCCGCCAGGTTATCTGGTTGATTGTGGCTGTTGCCGTAGTAAGCGGCTTGCTGCTGTACAAGCTGGGCAGCCTGACTGGCGGACTTAGCGCTGGCGAGTTATCGGCCGGTAACGCCGCGGTCGGCTGGCACGGCATTTACGACGACCCTCTGTATTTGCCGCTGAAACTGGTTAGATCGGTTGTTTTTGTGCTCTTCAGTGACCATGGGCGGCTGTTGACCAGGCTGCCGAATGTCCTATTTGGCGGCTTGGCAATCGCCAGTTTCGCGGTACTTGTACGGCTTTGGCATGGCACGCGCACAGCTATCCTGGCCAGCCTGCTATTCGCTACGGCCGCTTGGGTACTGCACGCCAGCCGTCTGGCCAGCTTTGACGTGATGTACCTGGCAGCCTTGCCAGTACTGCTGTTAGTCGACGTTTTGCTGCAAAAATACGCTAGCCATGCCAGCGTCTGGTATGCAAGTATGCTTATCTGGGGGCTCTTCTTATATATCCCCGGCATGATCTGGTTTGTTATCCTTAATATATTCCTGCAAAGAAGTAATATAGCGGCCGGCTGGCAGCGCTTTAGTCTCTGGTGGCAGCGGGCACTGTACCTGGCGGCCGGCCTGGTCTGGCTGCCTTTATTAGCGGATTACTTAGCGAGAAGTGGCAAAGTAGGCTTCTGGCTGGGGCTGCCGACCCACCTGGCTGGGCCATCGGCGCTGCTCAAACAGTTCGCCGCGGTGCCGGTTCATTTGTTCATCCGCGGCCCGCAGTATCCGCAGCTATGGCTGGGACGGGCGCCGTTGGTCGATATTTTCACGCTGGCGGCAGCTTTGATCGGTATTTACTTCTACGCCACCCATTGGCGGGCCGCCCGCAGCCAGCTGTTGGGATTGTCGGCTATTATCGGTGTATTCCTGGTGGGACTTGGCGGCCCAGTCGGTTTCAGCGTGTTAGTACCCCTCATATATATAACTGCCGCGACCGGCCTGGCCTATCTGTTGCGGGAATGGTTCGGCGTTTTTCCGTCCAATCCGCTGGCCCGGGGCCTTGGGTTAGGTTTGATAATATTGGCAGTAGCCGTTAGCTGCGGCTACAATCTCAAGGCCTACTTTGTAGCCTGGCCGCATAACACGACTACCAAGGCGGTTTTTCGTTACCGCCGCTAGCGCTGGTATACTATAACTACGACAACAAGAGGGAGGAACTATGAGCCGATTTGACCAAGCAAAGATGCTAATGCGCGTTAAGAAGATACAGGGCGAATTACAAAAACAGGTAATTACGGTTGAAAAAGGCGACGGGGCGGTCCAGGTTGAAATTAATGGCGAGCAAAAACTTAAAAAAGTTCATATTGATCCGGAGTACGTCGATTTGGACGACATCGGCCAGCTGGAACGCTGGATCGAGGACGCTGTCAAGGAAGCCATCAGCGAGAGCCAGCGCATTGCCGCCGAGAAGATGCAGCCGATGATGGGCGCGCTCGGCAACCTGGGACTGTAGGCAGGCCAGCGACAATGCAGATTTTGCCGCCTGCCCTGAACGAATTAATCGAGGCGTTCGGCAGTTTGCCGGGAGTGGGTCCGCGCACGGCGGAACGCTACGCCTACTATTTGTTGAGGCACACTAACGACGCGACCTCGCAGCGTTTAGCCCAGGCCATTGCCGGCCTACCGGGTGCCATAGGCTATTGCGGCAAGACCTTTGCCCTGGTGCCGGCCGGCCAAGAACTATCGGAGCTGTATACCAGCCCCAGCCGCGACAAAAAGCTAGTAGCCGTGGTAGCCGAGCCTTTTGACTTGGTGGCTATCGAGAAAACCAGCCAGTTCCATGGTACCTATCATGTGCTTGGCGGCCTGGTGTCGCCAATTGACAACGTTGGCCCGGAGCAGTTGCATATCACCGAATTATTACAGCGTATTGACGACGACCACGTCCAAGAAGTGATCTTAGCCACCAACGCCAGCGTCGAAGGCGAATCAACCGCCCTGTATATCCAACAACAGATCGGTGACCGTAAAGTTAAACTGACCCGACTAGCCAGGGGTTTATCGGTCGGTGTCGACCTAGAGTATGCCGACCAGATTTCGTTAGGACGGGCCCTGGAGGGCCGCCAAGTTATCTGATTTGGGATTCAACCCTAAAGACCCTACAATTATAAGATATGTACGAACAGGCAAAACAGATAGGGGAGTTGGTCGGCGCGGCTGACAAGATCGTTATAGTGCAGGCCGATAATCCCGATGCCGATAGCTTGGGTAGCGCCTTGGCCTTGGAGCACATACTTGGCGATTTAGGTAAAGAGCCATACCTGTACTGTGGCGTCGATATGCCCGGTTACTTGCGCTACATGGCCGGCTGGGACCGGGTGGACTCGACTTTGCCCGTCCTATTCGACGCCAGTATCATCGTCGATGCCTCAACTATGACTTTATTAGAAAAACTCACGCAATCCGGCCACGAACGACGACTAGCTGGCAAGCCGTGCCTGGTTCTCGATCATCACGAAACGGTTGACAATCCGGTACCATTCGCTACCGTGACGGTGAATGACTCAAAGCGGGCTTCCGCCGGGGAGCTCATATACCTGTTGGCCCAACAACTGGAGTGGCCCCTGTCCAAAGAGGCCCAGACCTGCCTGATGAGTTCAATCTTAGGTGATACCCAGGGATTGACCAACCAGCTGGCTTCGGCCGAAACTTATCGTATAGTAGCGGCTTTTATCGAAGCTGGCGTAAGCCGGCCCGAGCTGGAAGAGTTACGGCGCAGCTACAGCAAAATGCCGCCGGAAATTTATCGCTATAAGGCTGAGCTTATTAATCGAACCGCCTTTACGGATGACGGCCGCGTCGCGTCGTTAGCTATCCCCCAGGACGAAATCAGCCGCTACAGCCCGCTCTATAATCCGGCACCCCTGATCCAAAACGATATGTTACAGACAACCGGTGTCGAAGTGGCCATCGTTTTTAAACATTACGCTGATGGCAAGGTCACGGCGGCTATCCGCTGCAATCCGACAGCGCCGGTTGGCGGCAAGCTGGCCCAGCATTTCGGCGGCGGCGGCCACGTCTTTGCCAGCGGCTTCAAAGTCACCGATGGGCGGGCTTTCGATACGATCAAAGACGAGTGCCTTGGCCAGGCCGCCCTATTGCTGGATAAGCTGAAAGTTAAAGCCTAGTATGCGGCTCCATAACACCCTGACAAAGCAAATTGAAGACTTTGAACAACCAAATGGCCAGCCGGTCAAGCTATATAGTTGCGGCCCGACGGTCTATGACCACAGCCATATCGGTAACTTGCGGTCGTTTATATTCGCCGATACGCTGCGGCGCGGCTTGGCGGCTGGCGGGCATGACACACTGCATATTATGAATTTTACTGACGTTGATGATAAAACCATCGGCCGCAGCCGCCAACGCTACCCCGACCTGAAGCCCATGGCGGCACTGCGTAAATTGACAGGCCACTACGGCGAGGTTTTTCTCAAAGATACGCAGGCCGTCGGCAATGACACCAAGGCGCTAACATTCGTGAAAGCGACGGACAGCATCCCGGCCATGCAGCAACTAGTTCGCCGGCTCCACCAGGACGGCTTTGCCTATATTGCCGACGACGGTGTCTATTTCTCCATCGATGCCTATAAGCGGAGCGGCAAGACGTACGGGCAGTTGACCGACATAACCGACAGCTCGACCAGCGAGGCCAGAATTCAAAACGACGAGTATGACAAGGCGTCGATCCACGATTTCGCCCTGTGGAAGCTGCAAAAACCTGACGAGCCGGCATGGGATTTCGAGCTGGCTGGCAAAAATTTGACTGGCCGGCCAGGCTGGCACCTGGAGTGCTCGGCCATGAGCCAGGCGGCATTGGGCCAGCCATTTGACATCCACACCGGCGGCGTTGACTTGATCTTTCCACATCACGAGAACGAAATCGCCCAGAGTACGGCCGGCCAGGCCGATCTGCTCTATGCCCGTTTTTTCGTGCATAACGAGCACCTGCTGGTAGACGGCCAGAAGATGAGCAAATCTCTCGACAATTTTTACACGCTAGAGGATATCGTCGCCAAAGGCTTTGACCCGCTGGCCTTTCGTTTGCTCGTGCTGCAGTCTCATTACCGCAGCCAGGCTCATTTCAGCTGGACCAATTTGGCGGCCGCCCAAACCCGTTTGAAAGAATTGCGCGCTATGGCCGTATTGCGCTGGCAGCCTCGAGCTTTCACCCACGATGCCGGTACGTTTGCCCTGGAAGACGTGCCCCAAGTTATAACCGAATTTTTGGCCAACGACCTCAGTACGCCCGAGGCCCTGGCTTTCCTCAGCCAAGTCACCACTCAGCTATTGGCGGTACATATCGAGAAAGACATGGTCGATCACTTTGAAATAATGCTGCGCGGCCTTGATGACTTACTGGGGCTTAATCTCTCTGGCGAAGCTGATATCTCCGCCAGACAAAAGGAGCTTATCAAGCGCCGCGAGGAGGCCAGGGCCAAACAGGATTGGCAGCAATCGGATAACTTGCGCGATCAGCTGGCAGCCCAGGGCATTGCCATTAATGACGCCGCGCACGGTGTTATTTGGTTTCGGTTGTAGCTTTATCGAAGGTCGGGGTATCGATAATCTTCTGGCTGCGTAAGTATTCCAAGAGCGCGATCCTTATACAGCCGGCCACTGGGATGGCGACCAATCCGCCGAATAAGCCTCCAAAGCTAACACCGACGATGACTGATGTGAATACCAGCAGCGGAGACATGTTGGTCGAGTTAGCCTGGATCCGAGGCTGGATCATGTAGTTTTCTATCTGTTGGTACAGGATATAATAAGCCAGGATAATGACTGCCGAACTGGTGGAATGAAACAAGGCCACCGTCGTGATAATAACGGCGCCAATAGTGTGGCCCACCATCGGGATGAGCCCGCAGACGAAAATAATAACCAGTAAAGCGGCCGGATAGCCGATATGTAGGATTAAGACTGCCGGTACGATCAGTACTGACGCCAATGCCGCCAGGGTTACCTGTCCATTGACGAAGCCCTTGATCACCCTATACATATCGTGTGTCAAGCGGTCGGCCATAGCATGGTGCTTACCCGGTATTAAAGCGCGGCCGAAGGCTATCCAGCGCGGCCCTTCCACCAGCATCATAAAGGTCAGCACCAGTATAGTCAGGATGGCGAAGACGCTGCTGCCGATCCGCTTCAGCGTTGAGAAGGCCGAGCCGCCGGCATGTTTCAGCCGGTTTGATAGTTGGTTGGAGACTTCATTGACCTGCTTCTCCAGGTGATGCTTGCGAATGATCCGACCGGCCGGGCTGTTTTGGTCGCGGAAATCGCGTACCAGGTTAGGGACGACACCAATGAAGTTCTCAGTCTGGCTGACCAATGGTGGCGCGATGCTGGCGATAAAGCCGCCAAGCAACACGATAACTACTAGGAATGACAGCGTGGTGGCCAGGGCCCGGTTGCCGCGGCGTTTACCAGGCAATTGCCGGCTCAGCCAAAAGACCGGCCCGTTCAGGGCTAAAGCCAAAAAGAAGGCCGTAAAAATCAGTAGTAAGGCGTGCTCGGCCCGTCGCAAGGCTGTCAGTAGCAGAATAGTTAAAATGACGAAAATTACTACCCGCACAAAGGTCTCGAATGAGACGGTTAGGGCTAGTTCCGGGGCATCTTCTGACCTGCGGAAAAATGACATACGTTCATTATCTACGGTGAGCGTCGTTTGCGCAATGCTTGGCTGTAAATATCGAGCAGCTGCTTGCCAACCAGATTGACGTCAAACTTTCTGGCATAGGTCATACCCCAGTGGCGCATAACTTGGCGGGGCGGCTCGTTTTGGAGATAGTAAGCTAATTTTTCGGCTAATACCTCCGGCGTATTGGCTGGGAATAATAAATCGGGCTGTGGCGACATAACCGAGCGGTAACCCGGGTTATCGCCGGCTAGGACGACGGCCCGGCCGCTAGCCATGGCTTCCGGCAAGACAATACCAAAACTCTCGCCGCCGGAGCTAGGGAATACGGCGATATCAGCCGAGGCGTAGTAGCGCGGCTTGTCGGCTTCGCTGACGAAGCCAAGGAACTGCACGCTGACCGCCAGGTCATGCTGTTTCACGAATTGCCGTAAATTTTTTTCTAGTGGTCCTTTGCCGCATATCACAACCTGGTACGCCGGCACACCAGGCTGCTGACCCAATATGTCGATGGCTTCCAGCAGCAGTAAGCAGCCTTTGCGCGGCACCAAGCGGCCCAGGAATAAGATAGTCAGGGTATTTTTATCAGCATACTGTCGCAGCGGTTTGGCTCTATGGAAGCGCTCATAATCTATGACATTGGGTAATACCTCGGTACTGATACCAAAGGTCTGGCGGGCAAAGTCTGCCGCTGCTGGCGAGACGCCAACAATCCGGTCAAATCGCCGCAACGACGGTTTCAACCAAACTCCCAAGGCTTTATTAGCGACGCTTACCAATCGGTTATAGGGCGCGACATGAAAGGTACCAATGATTGCCGTCCGCGGCCCGGCCGCCAGCACCAGGCGTTGGGCCAGCCAGGGGTGATGCGGCATTTGGACATGCAACACGTCGAACTGCTGGGCAGCCATGAATCGGCGCAGCTTGCGCCGGCTGGCACCCAATGGGATGGCGCCGCTATTGCCGTTAAAGCGCACGGTTATACTGCGGCTGAGGCTGTGCACGTTGGCTAAGTCAGACCGCTTTGTTTGGCCGACCAGGTAATGCACGTCATGGCCTTGGCCCCGCAACCATTCGCCGATGGCTAGGACATACTGTTGGACACCATCGGGCTTATCCAAGCCGCTGTCGAGTACCAAGCCGACCTTGAGCTTAGCGACGGCTGCCATGTTGTTGGAGGGCTTCCTGGTAGAACTCTTCGTAACGCTTGACGATATCGGGATAATTGAACTGCTTGACATAATCTTTGGCCCACTTCTGCCAGAGCGTCCGTAAGGCGGATTCGTGCAGCAAGAGTTGCAGCCGACGGGCGAATTCGTCGGTATCATGAGGATTGACGATCGACAGCGCCCCTAAGCCTTGCAGTAAACCGTCGTAGCCGGGGTTATTGCCGGCTACGCTGACCGTGCCGGTTGCCATGGCTTCCAACAGGACGATACCGAAACTCTCGCCGAAGACGGCCGGCGAGCAGAACAGGTCGGCCTCGGCCAGCAGTTTCAGTTTCAAGTCCTCGCTGATATAGCCCAGGAAACTAACGTTGGGCAGCTTGAGGTCTTCGGCCACTAGTTCGAGCCGCTCCCGCTCCGGTCCATCGCCGGCGATAACCAGCTGGACATCGGCGTTGTTCTGGACCAGCCGACCGTAAGCCCTGAGCAGGTACTGTACGCCTTTGCGCCGCTCCAGGCGCCCGATGTAGAGTAGGGTTTTTGTGCCGTCTCGCTTTGGTTTTTCCACTTGGTGATACTTATGCAGATCGATGCCGTTGGGAATAATAGTAATTGGCAGGTCGGTCATAGTGGCCACGTATTCGGCGGCGGTATCGGAGACGGCTGTCAGTTCATGCAGATATTTCTGGACCGATTTAAGATAAGGCGTAACGACCTTGAGAATGGTCCGGCTCATCAAGGCATCGGGAACTTTGGCGTGGAAAGTACCAATATTAACGCTACTGGAGCGTTGCAACAGCTGGCGGCTGAGCAATGGCAACCAAGGCTCATGGAAATGCAGGATATCGAACTTCTCCCTGGCCAACATATCGTCGATCATCTCAGCGTCTACCGTGCTGGAGACCTGTGAGGTAGTGTCGGAGAAGGACAACGTCCGGAAGTCTGTCGAGGTGCCGACGAAGATGGTGCCCTTGATTTTTTCGATTTCGCTGCCGCGCGGACGCGGCGTTATGACGCGGGCGGTATGGCCCCGCTGCTCCAAGCCGTCTTTTAAGGCCAGTACGACTTCCAGCACGCCCCCATGCTTATTAATGTTATATGGGCAGACCAGTCCTATTTTCATCTTGTTCCAAGTATAGCATCTAGCGCTGGCTTAGCATGCGGCGCAACCCTGGCGGCAACATAACGGCCATGGCTTTCTTATCGGCTAGGATGCTGGGGGTATGGGCCTTGCTGTTGGCGACGTAGCGCCGGTAGCTCTTGAAAACCACCAGCATGTGCTGCTTGACGACCTCATTATCAAAGTAATGATCCTCTTTGGAAACAACGTGGATGACCGGCAAGTCAACCCGAGTCTTACAGTTGTCCAGCGTAAAAAACTGGCTGGTCGTCAGCCAGTGCGTCCGCACGTCGTTAGCCTGCCACAGCTTAACCTCGAAATCCATGGTTTTATCGAACTCCTCCGGCGTCACTTCGATCATCCGCCGCTTGGAGTTCGGCAACTTGGAGTAAGCCGTCTTAATCACAAACTTATTAAGCCCGCCGTAGCGGATCAGCAGCGCGCATGGCCGCGTGGCGAAAAACCGCGTCGCTTTCTGGTAGAAGTTTCGGGCCGGTATGGAATAGACGAAGTCATCCTTGTGCATGAAACCGACCATACTAACCAGCAAGTCGACCCGGCCAGCTAGCTCGGGGTAGCGCTGCAGCATCCGGGTAATAATTACAAAACCGTACGAGATGCCAATAATCGTAATCCACTTGCGCCGGTAACGCAGCTTGATAAAGGCCGCCAAGTAGTCAGCGAAGGCGTCAACCGTCGGCTTCCGTCCGATTGAGTTCAAGCTGTCCATGCCGCCGAAGCCAGGCAGGTCGGGCATTGTAACATCGCCGTAATTGTGTAGGTTCTCGACTAGCCCCCACCACCGTTCCAATATGGCATGGTGTCCGTAGATTAACAGGATATGCCGGTTCGCGGCCGGTTGCGGCACGTGCATCATCCGCCCCTCTAAGCCATTGATGTCGAGAGGCACTATATAGTCAGCCGGATCTTGTAACGCTCTTTTTGCCATCGGATATAACCAGCAGTTAGTCTAGCTAACGATAGCATTCCTAACCCCTTACGTCAAACACCGGCCATCTGTTTATGAATTGTAATCGCGCGCCATCTGCGTTAAAATTCAATCTGTTCGTTGGGGCGTGGCCAAGTGGTAAGGCACCAGTTTTTGGTACTGGCATTCGGGGGTTCGAATCCCTCCGCCCCAGCCATGGGTCTTGAGACTATATTCTTTGTTTGGAAGACTTCATTCACCCCAGTTATTTTTGAAATGTCAGGGGTTCCCGATACAACTTCGTCATATGTGGGTGCTCTATTGAATATAACCCCAAAGTACTTAGCTTGGAGTACTGGATTACAGTGGTGGAGCAGTAGTTCATCAAGGTGTTCCAGAAAATGCCTGACAATAGCTTTCATTTTGTCCATATCAGCTGGTTCTTGAGGTATTTGTTGTTGGGCTTCGTCTTCTAGCTCAGTAACGTCTGCTTCTAGCTTAATAATGTCATCCTCCATGTACTTTATGGCTGTTTCTGAGTTTAAATACTTAATCTTATTTACTGCCTGACCTATTTGATGGCGTAGCTTCGCGATACGTACATCAACCGTTACCGCATCCTTATGTATATCAAGCTGCTGCTTATCATAAGCTTCGCCGACAAGCGTCATAAGAGTGTCTATATATTCAGGTGAGATTTTTAAGGACTTCACAAACGCTTCAATGGTTTGGTCAAATTCCTTTTTAGTTTTTCTAAAGTAGTGACCTCGATGGTCGCAGTGGTACGCGGGAAAGTATTTACCATGTCTACCACGAGATGCACTGCCATATAATGGCTTTATACACGCTGGACACATGACTATGCGCTTATAAGGGAAATCAGCGTTCCTAGCTCCTTTCTTGAGTAAGTGTTCAGGTGGACGCCTTTTGCGGATATGTACGCCTTCTGCATCCTCGCTAATGACAAGCTTGCCCCTATTAGCGGTATTAAAGAGTTCTATAGTTACTAGACCGTCAAATTTGCACTTTACGGGTTTATCTTTAGTCCATTTCTCTGGATTAATACCGGCATAAACAGGATTTTCGATCATTCGCCACATTTGTTTGAGCGTTAGTACGGAGCCACCTACAGTATCAATTATCTTGGTTCGATCTTGCTTATCGCGCACTTCCCGTTCACGTGTGCGAAAACCAAGCATGTTAAGCGCATCAATTATCTCTATGTCTTCCATGGTATTACGCGCCCGCATCTCGAACATCTTAATAACAAACGGCGCTTCTACTTCGTTGGGCTTGAGGATACAGCGTTTGCCGTCTCGCGTTTCGGTGTGGATGTTATCGAAGCCGTAGAGCGGCCGACGCACCCAGTAGCCCATACGGGCATAGCGTATCTGTGCGCCGATCATACGTGTTTGAATATCCCGAACCTCATCTTTAGCACGCTCGGCTTCCAGCATTTCCGACTTTTTAGTGGGCGAATACTCGCTCCACTTATACTTCACGCCAAGGTGTTCAAGCGTATTGATCTTCTGGCTGCTAATTACTCCGTAGATATCGACCAGTGAAACATTACAGTCGTCGAGTTGATTCTTAAGCGTGTCATAAAAGAATGATCCGCCGCGGGTAAAGCGGTCAATCGACTTAACAATAAAGTTCTGGATGTTGTTTTTCGGCTCCTTACAGTAATTTACCGCTTCCTGCATAGGCTGTAGCTCTTTTGAGGCTGACTCCAAAAATATAAAGTACTTGGTGATTTTCATACCTCGATTGGCGGCGTACTGCTCAATTTGATCTTTCTGGTCGTCCGGCGAGTCGCCGTCCATACCTTGCTTAGTTGTTGAGACACGGATTGCCGCCACGGCATTCTTAACTAGGACTGTAGAATTAGCCATTTCGCTGATCCTCAGTTATTTTATCGACGATAAGGTTGGCAATCAGCTCAAGACGTTCCTGAACGCTCATGGAGAGCGTTTCCTGAATCGCTAAGTCTTCTTCTGACGTCTTGATGCCTTTTGACTGCCTCATGATGACCCCCACGCAGGTTATTACGTTTAGTTATAGTATACTATGCCTATCGTTATAGTTGCAAATACTTCTTAAGAAGTTATGCACAGCTTTATTGCGGTTGAAAACGAGGGGTCTATTTACCTAATATGTCAGAGTAATCAATACCCAACGCTTTGATAATGGCAGTTATGACTGTCGTGGATGGATTCTTTTGGCCACGCTCAAGCATTGCGTAATAGTTAGTTGTTATATTAGCTTTTTGGGCAACGTCTTCTTGTGTTAGATTACGGGCTATCCTAGCCTTACGTAAGTTATTGCCGATTTTCTTTAATGCTTTGTCCGTCATGTTGAACTCATTTTAGCAGACTTAGTCTGTAATATTGACTAAGTATTGCTTTTATGGTAATATTTATCTGTTAAAGATAAGCAGATACTATTATGTCTAATGAAGTTCCGCTGCAGCCCTATATATACAATGCTCAACCACTTACTGCTGAAGCGGTAGACAACCATGTGGCAAATAGACCAATTGCATACTACGGAATAATGCCAGAAGGTGCTACAGCAGAAGGCAGGGATAACCATCCGCCAATCGTGATTGAAGACGAAAGTGGACCTACTGACTACAGTGTGCTTATTAGCGGGGACTTACAGGACGTTAATCGGATATTAATCAAGTCAATGTCTTGGTCTGAACATCCAGGTCGCGGCTTTGAGGCTTTAAGAGAAGCCACAATTTCCGACAGGCAGGATGGTGGCCTGGGCGTGGTAGGTGTTAGTTTCCCAGGAGCTGGGCTAAATAGTAAGAGTATGACTGCCAAACAAAAAGAGAGCTTAAAGGGTAAAAACGGAGACTTTTCAGTCATTGGCGGTCAGCAGTGGCGAGCGGTACTGCAAGCCCTTAGACAAGAGCTGAAATCCAAGGGACTAACGCCAGATGAAGTGAGACAAAAAATTGTTGGCTATGACTACGTCTTAGCAGGTAGCTCACAAGGAGCTTCTAACACAATCGGGTTATTACAAAGCGCGCCCGAAGGCTTTGTCATCCCTCAAATCGGATTAATACAAAATACTGGATGGGAACACGCAAGCCGTCCAAAATTTGCCATTCGGTGGGTTCAAAACGGTAGCAAACACTTTGGTGACTATACTGCAGCCAATCCGTAAAATGATTATCCAGTTCTAGGTCCTGGACATAACACAGCCGCCAATATCGTCCGCAACCCAAACTCTCATATAGGAGCTGTTGTGAGTGCGATGACCAGAGGTGGTGATGCCGACCGCATTCTAAGAGCAGTACTAGAGCAAGAACGCCAAGATTTGCTGACAGTTGTGGCATCTGCTGGGAATGATGGCTAGAGCACACCCGAAGTTAATAAACGGGCCACCACTCTTTTAGCTGCTAGCGGTCTTATGGTCAAGACTATTGTCTGGGAGGGGCATTATCATCCAGTTATGGAAAACCTGGCAAATGCAAAAGCAGCATTTCGAGAAGTGACTAAGTATTAGTTTGTGAATCTAGTCTTGACCAGACAAAATAGTTCCAGACCTGCATCGCCACGGCCCGCCAAGATGCTTATGCTTGCAAAGCCTAGCTATGGGGTTATTATAAGGCTAGATTTAGTAGAGGTTTATCATGATTGCAGGTGCTGATGTAGCTAGTATTGAAAGATTACTTGAGCCACTGGGAATTGAGGCTATTCCAGATTTTGGCGATACACACCCAGACGAGATATTCGAGGGGTTTAACCAAGATCTTGATGCAATAATTCAAGCTGAAAGCGAGCGCTCTGGATGGGACTGGCGGCACATTAGGCAATTCGGCAACATTAGTGTCACGGCCATAGTTACGCCACATGAAGCAAGCGGTAATCTCTCAGAGAACTATCGTGAAAGAAGACTTCGCGTGGCAGTTCCTTGGGTAGCTGGTGAGCCTGACGAAGCTCCTGCGGAGATAATGCAGTTTAAGACAACACACCAGTCCGCTATGTATGGTTCTACCTCTCCCAGAGGAAGGAGGATGCAATTATCATCGGGCGTGGTTATACTCCATAAGCCGCTGCTTGAGGCTGTAGGTGTAGACATAGCGCAGAGCCCAATTGATACCGAGGAACTTCTAAAATGAGGATATCTACTAGTCCGTTAGACACCGGTGCCGGTTGAATGGCCGATAAAGCCGGTAACTTAGAGCTTAGAGCCTGGCTCGATCCGGCGTAAGCATGCGTTAGTATTGTTGTTAGCACTGCTGCACCAAGAACTGTCACTAACCCAATGAGAGCATTACGTATAACCCGTTTAGCATGTTCCAGACTCTCTGGATTACCAGTGCTGGTCATGTAGTTGTAACCACCAGTAGTTAGAAAGAAAGCACAGACCAGGGTTGCGGCAATACACAGTGCCTGCACCACCGGCTCCACAAAGGAGCGCATGACACTAGCTGCACTGCTCGCGTCGGCCAGTGTGGTTAACATGGTCGGCGCAATCATGGTTACGCCCTAGCTCCCGAAGGCGCTGGACGCTAGTCCAGTCACAATATTACTGAGTACAAAGGCCGCTATAGTGACTGATAGCCCTATAGCCGAGTACAGTAAGGTCTTTTTAGACCGATCGCGGTGTTCGGGATTACCAGAACTGGTAATGTAGCCGAACCCGCCGACAACAAAAAAGCCGGTCGCTATGAGACCGGCAAGTCCTGCGAGCGCCTCAATGACGCTCTTGATAAAACTATTCACTTGTCCGACGCTGCCCCCAGCAGCAAAAGCTGTTGATATTGCCACGAATGGCAGTCCTCCCACTATACAAGTTACTATTACGCGCACAGTAGTTCTACGGTCTTGCATTTCGCGTACCCTCCTAAAGTGATGTAGATATACATTTAGCATATTTTGCAATATGCGCAAATAGTTTTATTATTGCTTAAGTTTTTATGTGACTAACAGATTTGCTATTAAATGTGTCTGCTGCATCTGTTAATCCATGCCCTTAATAGCAAAGTGTGATATTCAACACATTTTTGATAAATTTAATAATTATTTAAGATTTGAACAATTAATACATTTGCCTATATCGTGGTGTAGCTTAGGGTATCAAAGCTTTTCTACACACCTCATCCCGCGACGAACACCATTGTTGTCCCAGGAATTGTCAACGTTCGAACCGCCCAGGCCCAACGGGTCGTCCCCGACGACGCTAGCGTCCGGAACAACGGCGAAACCGCCGATATATGACTATGCCGCTCAATAACTAGCTTGGTACGCATACCAGGTAGTCTTATTCTTCCAGCCGGAATGTCCAGCTCAACATAGCTCACGTGAGGGTTGTAAGAATTGGATGTTGCGCCTGTGTATAGCAGTCAAGCAACAAAGTCACTTCTGCTGTACGTTTTACGAATCACAAGTCATCCCAGCGTGGTAGCCTGACTTTTATAATCGCTCAGGTGACTATTCACCACTTGTTATATATTACCAAGAAAAAGAAGGAAAAAAGGAAACTACAAAGGTTAAAGGTCTAAGAACCAACCCTCATCCCGCGACGAACACCATTGTTGTCCCAGGAATTGTCAACGTACGAACCGCCCAGGCCCAACGGACCGACCCCACCGACGCCAGCGCCCGGAACAACGGCGAAACCCCCGATCCTTTTATCGGCGTATTGTGGAAAACGGGTGACAGTTTGCTTATCAAGTAATGATAATCCAGCATGACGACGCTTAGCCTGCACTACAACGTATTGACTAATAGATTCTAGATCCAACTGTACATCTGCAGTACGCGCCAGCTCTTGTTCAAGACTAAATGTTGCTCGCTGTTCAGGTACAGTCTTGTTTTCATGAACAAGACCAGCTTCGCCATATTCGTTAACTTGTTCGCTATGATCACTCCCGCGTGTAGTGTCGTTCAATATCAGAGCTGCTGTCAGCTTTGATATACCATGGTTATGCTCAACGTTACTAAATCCATGCCACAACTTGTCCCAGACGGCAGTAGGGTATTGCTGTTTCTTATCGAAGCCGCTGACTAGTTTTCTTAAATCAAAACGACCGGCAAAAGGAATATGGAAAGCCAGTTCAGGTTGGTCGCCTCGAGCAACGTGTTCACCTAAGTAAACGGCAGATTGTGTGCTAATTGCTTCGGCTACTTCTTCAAATTCAGGTATAGGTTGCTTTTTGGTGCTTTTAACGCCGAGGTCGCCCACAGCAGCAACAGTAAGGTCATAATCGTCTCTAACAAGAGTAAACTCAGCGGTTTGGGCAACAACTAAGCCACCAGCAGTTTGGATCCAACCTAAACGATCAGCTAAACGTTCACCAAGCTGTTGTTGCTCATCTGAACTCAGTAATCCCAACTGTGCGTCAAGACTAGCCTCAACAATGCCTATACGATCTGTTCCGGGTACTGCTTCTGCCATAATATCGCTCACTCCTTTTACATACAGGAAAATATTATTGGTATTTTACAGTATTTCTTGATTTACGTCAAGCGTTTTCTCAATTTCTTGTTGTAAAATCCAAGGTAACTGTTTACGAAGGTTCCTCGGGAGATGCAGTGCCTGATAGCTTGCTGCATTACTTGTTGTAAAGCGGTCGATTAAACGCTGCTCTGTGGCACTATCTATGACAATGCCTCTTGCATATATCCAATGCCCTAAGAAGTGCAGACCATCTCTTGCACCCACAACAATGTCATTGTGCTTGTGCAAGTACAGCCCCAACTCAGTTACTAAAAACCGTTGGGATTGCTTACGGTATTCGGCACAAGCCTGCCGATCTTGGGCAAATATAATAAAATCGTCTCCGTAGCGTAGATAGGCTATAGGTTTTAGCTTGTGCCGAATATAACGATCAAACTCGTGTAAGTATACATTGGCGAAGATTTGGCTCGTTAAATTGCCAATCGGTATACCTTGCTTGCTTGCTTGCTTGCTTGCTTAAGCCATTGTAGCTGTCAGTTATTTGTTGGCAAAGCCAGATTGCTTGAGGATTAGTAGTGTGCTTCGCAATAACATTCATTAGCTGATCTTGCTGTACATGATCAAAGAACTTACGGATGTCAGCTCGCCAGATTACTGCATCTGGGTAACTACGCAGTAATGACTGTGTGCGCTGCAGTGCACCATGCAAGCCTTTGCCGGGACGACATGACCAGACGTCATAATCGAGACGTGGGTCTACCAGTTGTACCAGGTAGTCATAGACTAATCGATGAACAACCCGGTCACGGACACTAGACACTGCTAAATCACGCCGCTTCTTTTCAGCTATGACTACTCGTTGATAACTACCATGAGTATATGTCTTATGATGCACGTCAGCTACTAGTCGGAGTAAATTAATCTCAAGATTTGTTTCAAAAGCATCTATTGCTTTAGTGGGTCGCTTGCCAGCTCTAAAATTAAGCCAGGCTTGCCAAAAGCTTGTTACACTTGTATCTATATTTATGGATGAATTACCTGTCATAAACCGAACGTATGAAGTATATAAAGGGCTAGCAACTATACTACCCTCACTGCCGAAACAAGAGCGTTACAGCATTGGACAGAGTAGCGAGAATAGCCTTTTGACTTTACTGGAAAATCTTATCATGGCTAAGCACGCCCCAAAAGCTCAGAAAGCAACGTATCTTATCCGAGCCTCGGCACAGCATGAGATTACGGTTCTCAAACTGCGTCTTATTCTAGAGCTAAAGTTAGCAAATGAAACTAACATATTGAAGCTTCAAGCAAAATTAACTGAGGTTGGGCGAATGCTGGGCGGGTGGCGAAAGAGTCTTCAATAGTGTTGATAGCTTTATATCTTATATTTATCTTTGCGTTTTTCAAATGCTTCTTTGCCTCCGTCAAGGATATCTATTGCATGTTCACGAATTCCACAAGACTCTAACACATACTGATTAGCAGTTTTGTCTTTACTATCCTCGATTGCGCCAGATAGATAATCAAAGGTCTTTGAGGCACGATTCTTTCTATCCGCACCATGTCTATTGGCAACAATAATCTCCTCAGAATCGGCACCAACGACTAAGTTTGCATTATGACTTACCATTAGAATTTGGCGTTCTTTTTTACGACTAGTGAGATACGGAACAATGTATTCATAAATTGACCTGCTATCAAGGTCGTCCTCAGGCTGATCAATTAGTAAGGGCCATGCATCATCAGATTCGTCCAAAATCAAAGTAAGAGCAAAAAGTGCTTGCTTGCCTGGTGTCATTGATGAAAGAGTGAAACCACCTATTTTATCGCCTTCAAGCGTAGCATTAAACCTAATGTCTTCTGTAGTACATAGCGCGGCAATGGCAGCCTGTTTCTTATTCTGGTTAATCCTTAATTTTTGAGTGGTGTTCATATAGTCAAGAAAGCTTTCAACTTTAGAGCGAATCTTTTTGAGATTAATCACTCCATCATCTAAATAATCACTGCTATCACGCCTGTTAAACTTCTCAGAGAGTTCTTCAACAGTATCTTCATTGAAGTCAATTTCAACTCCAAAATCCATTTCAGTTTGACTTTGATCAATGCCGGAAAAGATTTGGCTCAAACTCAAATAGGATTGTGAGCGAGCAAGGATTGCGCCATTTATCTTCTGCACAAGCTCTTTCTTCTTGTCCTGATATTCACTGATTGATTTTTCTTTTACTTCAATGCTAGAAATTACAGCGGTTTGTCGATTAAAGTTTTCAATAAGCTTAGATAATTGAATATTTTGCTGTTGTTTCTCGATTAAAGTTTTATTTTGCGCATTAATATCAATGATCTCTTGATTCAGTTTCTGCTCATCCGTAATTAAACCTTGATAATAGGTTAATAACTTTACCTTAATGTCAGTCGTTATCTTTTCTGCAGCACTATCAACCACAAGGTTAATTTGGTCAGACAGTTTAATCGGCAAGCTGTTTAATGATGGATGGAAGGTAACTGTTGGCTGGATATTTACGACTTTTAGCGTCTCAGAATCTTCAAAAAACGGATTTAATGAAGACTTTTCAGACTGAATATCTGTAAGACTACTCTTACGCTGTGAGATCTGCTCAGCAACTCTTTGATAGTTATCAATATCTTCTTGGCTTAGAGAAAGGTGTTTTTTAAGCTCATCGATTTGATTTTTATATGCATTTTTTGCTGCTTCAATTGATTTTTTGTCACCAAGGTTTGAGATTTCTTCTCCAAGGTCTTTTATGCCTTGGTCATAATCAAACCATTGGCTTATCGCATCTCGGATAATATCATTTGCGCCTGCTACATCACCGTTGGTCTTTTCAAACTGGTTTTTAATTGCCAGGTGATTAGTGAATAAAACTGGCTCTATTTTTTTGGTTATTTCTTCAGGACGTTTACTGATGGAATATAGATAGTTTTGGGGTATGTAGATTAATCTACCTTCTTCAGACTCACCAATTGCCCATTCAACTTTGCATTCTATTTGGCTCACGCCTTGCCAAGTTTTTCCAGCCGCAGGGCCAACCTTGCTTCTATCTCTTTCTTCTTGCGCAGCCATTTGTCGAATGATTGTATCTTCTGGGTTAACCGAGTGGGCAATATAAGCAAGCAGTGCAGATTTACCAGATGAACGACTTCCAATAATTGAAGTAAGGTTATCATTAAATACAATCTCTTCCGGAAAGTCATTTGTACCACTGAATGTAACTTTAGAGATGTATTTATATGGTTCTTTTTGATCGGGTTTTAAGTCTTGAATCTTGACACGTTCTAAGGGCTCTATGAGAGTCTGTAATAGCCCTTCAAAAGTAGGATTAGCCTTTATCCATGTAATTTCTTTATTAGTGCTTTCAGAATTTACGCTTCTTCCGAGCCAGTTAGAAAGGTCGGTGAAGTTATGGGCGTCAGAGCAGCTGAAAACGGGTTTGCTTTTAATTTTTTGGTCATCATCCTCGAGTCGGTCTTCACTAAGAAAGAATTCAGTATTTTGTGAACCACCGAAATATCCATCACTAAACTTATCTATCTGGTCCGAAATGTTTAGTTTTCTATTCCTGCCACGGGGTGGGCGTAACCCATCGTTATTGGCGGCCGTGATTATTAACAGTCTGTCTTGACGTGCCATTTTCTTGCCAAATGTATTCTCAATTGCTTCTTCTAGGCTTTTTCGTATAACTGTTGCTGATTCAAAATCGGCCGATGCTAGTTCAGAGCAGGGTTTCTGACGGTCATGACTATCAGTAATTTCAGTTTTAAGTTTACTTAAAAATTCTTTTTCTTTGGTTTGTGTGATTTCAGGAGGAAATATTATATGAATATTTACTTCTTCTTGTACTTGATTGACACTTTCATTCAGCCTAAGCTCTATATTCGGGAAAAAGACTTTTGGAGAATCGGGGTATTTTCCGTAAAACTTTTCAATAAACTCAAAATATCCTTCTACGCCGAAATAGTCTGCTATTCCAATAACCTCAACATCCGAAGACTCTATTTCATCACAGAATTTTTCTAGTATATCGCCGTCATGTTCGTATCCATCGGAGAGCTTTGTGCCGGGCAAATGAACGTGTAAGTCCCACTTTCGCCATTCTGAACCCCTAGGATATTCTAATTTCATTAATTTTTTCCACTTCAGATATATTAGAAAATATTATTTCCTCAGTAAGTTTACTCCTATATTTATCTGTTGTCAGGGTAGCTTTTTATTACTTCAAAAGGAATTGGATCGATTCATCTAAACTCAAGTATTTTAATGCCTCTCAAAATCTTTGAGCATTTCCTCGATTACTTCCGGATGCGACTCTTCAAGATTTTCGATATGCCCATGGTAGTAACTTAGTAAACGAATTGCGTTTTTCGGTGTAGCATATTCAGAAATATTAAGCCGCAGATAACGAAGAGCAGTTTCGATGTCTTCTTTTGGGTAGTCATACTCTGGATCACTCATATCTACTCCTAATACTACATTACAAATTTCTCTAAATGTAGAAAAGCTAGCATCTGATTAGCCAATTGCTCAGAGTATATCCGTCTCATGAACTCGCAGCTATCATTTTGTGACAAAATATTGAGGCTGCCTTCCCAGGTAATCCGCTTATCTATAATGGCTAATTTACGATGATGACCCCCCGTCATGAGTACCAGTATTCCTAACTCTTGTAAGGCGACTATGGCTTGTTCAGCTTGTACTTGAAAGTATGGTTCATGTTCATCTAAGGGTTTGGTATTAATGACTATACTGACTTTACGATTGACTAGCTTCCTTAAGGTAGGCAACAGGATACCCATACGCCTAGTGGTAATAAATGGACTCTCAATAATAACTTCATACTTGGCTTTCTTGAGATCTTCTTCAAATGCACTATAGAAGGTATCCTGATCATATATATGTGAAGCAAGTAGGTGATCAGAGCCAATTTGTTGAGGTTGATGGAGCTTAAACATTTTTTTGCTCCTCAACAGAATAAATAATAGTTACAGTGTCTTTATAATAAGTAAAGTCAAGCTGCTCTAGTTTTAGGGCTAAACATATGAAATCACCTAATAAGGGGTTCCCACTGAGGGACGTATACCCAGCCGAACAACATAGGTTAACCCGTTAGGAGGAATAACTTGTTTCTTGAGTTGAATTTATCAATAGGTGTTTAACACTGAACATAATGGCCAGCCAGCAGTTATTTAACAGAGATAGACCGTAATGCTATGACACGGTTTATTTTTTTTGTAAAGCGTTCCTAACTGAAGACATTAGTTCCAGCCCCTCTTAGCCCTCCACGACCATAAGCATTATGAAAGACTTCTTCGGAAGTCTTTTTGTTTGCTAGAATAACTGCATGAGTAATTATAAAAAAGATCCACGAGTGGATGTGTATATTAACGCTTTGCCGGGTTGGCAACAGGAGATATGTCGACAAGTTCGTGATTTAGTACACAGCGCAGATAGTAAGGTGCAGGAAACAATAAAGCGTAGTGTGCAGCCATACTTTGTTCTTGAAGGTAACATATGCGCTTTATTGGCCGCCAAGTCGCACGTTAATATCTTTATATATGACCCCACTGTCTCAGACCCAGAGGGAATTGTTAATCAAGGTCATGAGAATCTAACTGCAAAAAGCATTCAGATAGCTCAGAATCAGATTCTAAACGAGCGAGCGATGAAAGCAATGTTTCGAGAGATAATAACCCACAATCGTAATGGCGGTTGGCGTAAAATTAAGGAGAAAATATGACTATAAACTTAGCTGCTGTCGCAGTCTGCACATTGGCAGCATTTGTGCTAAGCAGTGTTTGGTATATAGCGTTTAGTAAACAGCGATCACGACTACTTGGCCTGGACATTAAGGTAGAGCAGCGTCCAAAACCAAAAAATATTATCCTGGAACTTCTGAGGACATTTGTCTTGGCTTTAGTTTTCGCGATTGTACTATCCGGAATGAAAGATACCAGCCTGCACGCCTCACTATTGCTTGGCATCAGGTTATGGCTGGCATTCCCATTTATACTACTGAGCGGTTCAGTTATGTGGGACAAGGTACCAGCTAAACTCGCTGCTATTCATGCGGGAGACTGGCTGGTTAAAATACTATTAATTGCAGTAATTATTGGCACCTGGCGCTAAGTCTAAGACATGAAACCAAAAGGTTATGGCGAAGTATTCTCGATAGTACTGTTTTTTACAGTAATCAGTAATTTTATAGCCCAGATCCCGTATTATTTTCATCAATACTATCAGACCCATCATTTGGCACCTAGTTTGGTAGGCCTTTCATTGATGTCGTTAGTGTTAGTGTGGTTTATATCAGCTTACCTTTTACTAAGAAAGCAGAAAAAGTCTGGATACTACCTTATGCTCACTTTTTTGGCTATTGAGTTCCTTTTCTACCTGCAAACTCAAATCTCACAGCTATTAATTAGTCACCGAATACTGCTACGTGTATACCGACCAGACAGTCTTTTGCTTTTCATAGTATTTGCAATAGGTTACGCTAATTTTATTGCCGCAGCTTATTTCATAGGATACCTATTGCGGAATCGTAAGCAATTCGTTCACATGTAGCTGCAATAATTTGGTTCTAACTTCGTCACAGATACTCAGCCAATAAAGTTCTGTATTGCTAAAACTTCACTTCGATGAACGCCGGCCATATTTTGCTATAGTAAGTACCGGGTGGCTTATTTATGACTGCAGTGAAAAACAAGGCGCTTATGCTCGACAAGGTGACGGCGCTGATGTCGGAAATGATGGGGGAGCAGACAGCCGAGAGCTTCCATAAGTTTTATGAATTCGATGATGACGATGAGGTCGTGCACGGCGCCCAGATAATCCTGACAAACTTCGTAGGGCCTAAAGTGGCTGACAAAAAACTACATGCAATTCGGGGTAAACTATGAACGCAAAAAAGCTGGTAGCAATTTTGTTCATTGGTCTGTTTGCCGCCATTGCCGCGCTATATATTAGCCGCTACAGCCAGTTGCTTGATAATATCTTATTCCTGCTGCCATCTTTTATTGCGACCTTGTGCGGCCTGTACGCCGTCCGGACTTACCGGCTGGCCTATGTACACGGCAAGGCGATGGCTTTCATGACCGCTAGCTTGGGTTGTTTCTTTGTTGGCGAGCTGCTCTTCTTCTTGTTTCAGTTCGTGTTTCACCGGACGCCATTCCCGTCGGTGGCCGACGTGTTCTACCTGGCCGCTTATCCGTTGCTGCTAGCCGGACTGCTGAAAGAAATCACTTGGCACAAGGTGAGCTGGCACCAATTCAACAAGCTCGCGTTAACCTTGCTACTGCTATTCTTGCTGACGCTGGCTTTTATCGTGGCGTACTTCGGTGTCTACGTGGCATATAACCCAGGCGATCCGCTTATCAATAATATTATTGCCACCGGTTATGGCATAGCCGACTTGCTGTTGATAATTCCTAGCTTGTTCACGCTCAATATGGCCTTGGATTACCGCGGCGGTAAATTGTTTAACTCCTGGGCGTTGATTGTCTTGGCGCTGCTTTTCATGCTGGCTGGCGATATTTTATTCGCTATCTTTAAAGATAAATACACTGATCTGTTATGGCCGTACACCCTGATTGATCTGACGTGGGTGACGAGCTATCTGTTATTCGCCTATAGCTTCTTTTATACGGCTACGGCTATCCAGGAAGTTAACGCGCGCTTACGGGCCAAACTGGCTGTGAAAGCTTGATGAGTGAGCGGTCTTTCGTTAGGGAGTAATTGAAGTCTCGGGTGGTTTGGCTTCCAGTGAGACATCTTCCTGTTGGCCAGCCGGCTTGAGGATGGCGTCGACTAGCTGGTCGATCTGGTCATTCGTAAGGTTGGCCTTGACGGCGTAGCCTTCGATGCCGAGATTGCGCAAGCCAGCTGGCGCGTCTTCTTCGTTCAGGTTGGAGATAATAAATACCGGGATGTCTTTGCCCCACTCGTTTTTGCGCATGATTGCCAGGATCTGGTCACCGGCCACTTTAGGTACCATCAGGTCGAGCAGCACCAGGTTTGGCAGCTCTTTTTGAATCAGGGCCAGGGCGGCTTCGCCTTCGTAGGCGACCAAGCATGTGTAACCAATCAGTTCGAGGCGTGTTTTATAGATTTCGGCCAAGCCAGCGTTGTCTTCGACAATTACAATTTTTTGGGCGGTGCCGATTTGAGCTTGAGCCATGCTGTTAGTGATTTTAACCCATTGGCGGGCAACAGTCCACTGGCGTTTAGCTGCTTATGCTATGCTGAGAGCAGTAATTATAAAACTATTGGAGGAAACATGCTTACACAAATCGTAGACGAAGTAGCGGGCGCGGTGGCCGCGGCCATTTCAGGCGTTGATAATATCTTAGATGTCTTAACTGACACTGTTAAAAACCAAGTGGTCGGTGTCTTGCAAGATGTCGGCGACGTGGCGGGTGCCAGTGTTGAAACCGTCGCTTCCGTCGCCAGCGGCGCCGTCAAAGGCGCCGGCGAGGTCAGCGGCTCGGTTGTCGAAACAGCCGCTAGCACGATGAGCGGAGTGATTGCTGGAGTCAGCCAAGTTGGTGGTGATGTTGGCGGGGCTATCCGCGGCGGCGCCCAGGGCATTGTCCAGGGTACGGCCGACACCGGTGGTGATATCGGCGGCGCGGCCGTCGGGGCTGTCCAGAGCGCTATCAAGTCGGCCGGCGACATGGGCGCGGACACTTCCGAAGCTGCCAAGGCAGCTGTCAGCGGTGCCCTCGATGCCGCTACCAGCGTTGGCGGGGATGCCACCAAGACCGTTCGTGAAGCCTTGTTATCGACGGCCGCTTTGCCGCGCGACGTCATTGAAGCCGCCCTCAAGGGCAGTGACGACAAGTAACTCCTTACGCCAGCTGATATACTATAGGTATGTTAATGACTATCCCGACCGCGATACTGGTATCTAGTCTCATATTCGCGGTAGGTCGATAGGTCTTAGATGAGAGTATTCATGAAAAGCAGGGAATTGTAATGGCTGAAACCATCGAACCAGCCGCTGATATCGCCGTCATCGGCCTGGCCGTTATGGGCCAAAACCTGATTATGAATATGAATGACCACGGGTTCACGGTCGTGGCTTTCAATCGGACCGTTAGCAAGGTTGACGACTTCTTAGCCGGTCCGGCTAAGGATAGTAAAGTCATAGGTGCCCATTCCATGGAAGAAATGACCGGCCTGCTCAAACGGCCGCGGCGCGTCATGTTGATGGTCAAGGCCGGCGAAGCCGTCGACCAGATGATTGATAAGATCTTGCCCTACCTGGAAGCCGGCGACATCATCATTGATGGGGGTAACTCGCTGTTTACAGATACCGATCGTCGGGTCGAAGAATTGGAAGCCAAGGGCCTGCTATTTGTCGGTACCGGCGTTTCCGGCGGCGAAGATGGTGCTCGCCACGGTCCGTCGATCATGCCTGGCGGTTCACCGGCAGCTTGGCCGCATATCAAGGAGATCTTCCAAAGCATTGCCGCCAAGGTCGAAGACGGCTCGCCCTGCTGCGAGTGGGTCGGGCAAGGCGGTGCCGGCCATTACGTCAAGATGGTGCATAACGGCATTGAGTACGGTGATATGCAGCTTATCGGCGAGGCCTACCAGTTAATGCGCAGCCATCTCGGGCTCAGCGTTGAGACTATGGCCCAGGTCTTTGCCGACTGGAATAAGACTGAGCTGGATAGCTTCTTGATCCAAATCACCGCCGAGATCCTGGCTTTCAAGGATGAGGATGGCCAACCCCTAGTCGACAAAATTCTTGATACTGCCGGCCAAAAGGGCACTGGCAAGTGGGCAGTTATTAGTTCGGCCGACTTGGGGCAGCCGGCTACGCTGATAACCGAGGCCGTCTATGCCCGCATCATCTCGTCATTCAAGGACCAGCGCGTAGCCGCCGCCAAGGTTCTACCAGGCCCGGCAGCCGCGCCAGTTGATGACCCCAAAGCCTTTACCGAGCATATTCGCCAAGCCCTCTACGCCTCTAAGATCGTTAGTTACACCCAAGGTTACATGCTGATGCGGGCCGCCGCCGAGGAGTATGGCTGGGACCTCAACTATGGCGGTATCGCGCTGATGTGGCGCGGTGGCTGCATCATCCGTAGCCGGTTCTTGGGTGATATTAAAGCCGCGTTCGAGAAAAAGCCTGATCTTTCGAACTTGCTGCTGGATGAATTCTTCATCAAGGCAATTATTGCCGCCCAAACTTCTTGGCGAAAGGTCGTAGCTGAAGCCGCCTATGCCGGCGTGCCGCTGCCAGCCATGAGTTCGGCGCTGGCTTTTTATGACGCCTATCGAACCGAGCAGCTGCCCGCTAACTTGCTGCAAGCCCAGCGTGACTACTTCGGTGCCCATACATATGAGCGGATCGACCAGCCGCGCGGCGAATTCTTCCATACCAACTGGACTGGCCATGGCGGCACGACCAGTGCCAGCAGCTACAATGCCTAGCGTATAATTAGCCGAGACTTTTGCGCAGTAAGGCCATCTCATTAATCAGTGCTGTGCCGGCCGAGTTATCATCTGTTCTAATGAGTTTCGCGCTAAGCTTATGATGGGTGGCTTGATCTTTGGTGTGCGGTTCGAACGAAACGCCTAAGACCTGTTCCGTCAGCTCGACATCAGCTTGAATGTCTTGCCAGGCCGGACTACCCGACGCGAATTTTTTCAAGTTATCTTTGTTAAGAAAGCGCCCGGCAGCTGCCATATCAGCGATTATATTTGGATACTCGGTCTGTAACAATTCCAATTCCGCCGGCTTTAATGATCGCAAGGTCCGCCCCAATCCAATATATTCGGGCGGGACACCTACCGAATAAAAACCAGCTGTAAACGTAATCGCCCGCGGTAGGCTTTGCTCGCCCAGGGAACGCGAGTAGGCCAACAGGCCAATATGCTGCCGGCGGTCGCGCCGCTTCGGTACGGCCTCAAAAATAGGCTGCATGCCGGCCGCCACGCCACTCAGGCTTTGCTGGTAAAAGCCGGCTGCCGTTTCGGCGATCGTAGTCAGGGATTTTTGCGCTGCTGGACTTATGGTCCGCGATTTGGTTTTGGGCAAATCGTTTTCTAGTTTTTTAATAGCCGCTTGGACAGTAGCCAGCGGGTGGTCGTAGCGAAAAGAAGATTGGACGGTGACGGTTCGCACGCCGGGAAATTCCTGCGCGAAACGATTGATGGTAGCCGGAGCCAGACCACCCCGGAACAGCAAGCTGCCGCAGCCCATAATCGGGAAGACCGGGATGCCAGCCCGTTCAGAGAATTCATGCAAGCGCGTCAATGCTACTTTGTTGCCGATCAAGCCGGCCAGGAAGCCCGATGATAGCGCCGAGTCTGAGCAAGCCAGGAAGGCGCGAATATACTCTGGCTGGTAGCCAAAGTGCTGCTTGTGGAACTTCACGTAGTCCGTTAGCAGGCCAGCCACCGCCAACTGGCTGTCAACACTCTCGACGAGCGGTATTAGTTCCAGGTATTCGGTATTGGTAGCGCCAGTCGTGAACTCGCTCGACTTAAATTTAGCCAGTTTTTCAAACAGCCGCTGCATGTGCATCAGTTGGTCAGCCCGCTCTGTCATTGGCAGGATAACCTCGAACAGCGGCCGTTCCTGGAACTTGAGGTCACGGGCAAAGTCCTCGCTGCTCAAGATGACTGTCATGGCCTGGAGCAGGTTGTAGCCTTTTTCTTCCCATATATTAGGCAGCCGGAAGGTCAGGAACTTGTCACGTCCCAGCCGCTGCTTGGCAAAATAGTCGTAATGCTCGCTAAACAGCCGGTCAATAACGGCGGCATCGGCGTGTTTGCCCTCCCAATCCCACATATACTCATTGACGGCGAGATCCTGGTAGCAATGAATAGCTTCGGTGATCTCTTGGTAGACGCTGATAAACGGCGTTTTTTGCTCGTCCCAATAGGGAGGCGCAGCATTATCGGGGTGCTGGGTTGCCATAGTGGTCGGAATAGTTCTCATGCTTTTTCCCCGGCCACAAACTGGTTAATTCTTTCCATGGCTTTAGTAAGCGTGGCTTCGTCGGCCGTAAACGACAAGCGGGCAAAGCCCGGCGCTTCGAAAGCCTCGCCTGGCACTAGGGCTACGCCGGCCTCGGCCAGTAAGCGCTCGCACCACTTAGCAGCGTCATCAGCCAGGTCGCGCAGGTCCAGGAAAACGTAGAACGCCCCTTCCGGTATGTTGTGCTTAATACCGGCTGACTCTAAGCCGGACATGACAATTTGGCGTTGTTTTTTTAGGGTCTTCAAAGTGGCTCGCGGCGGCTGGTCACCGTGCTCCATAGCGGCAATGCCGGCATACTGGCTGGGCAACGGCGCGTTGCCCGTAATATGGCTCAGCAGGCTGGTAGTAGCTTGGGCAATATCCGTATCTGCAATTAGGTAGCCGATACGCCAGCCGGTCAATGCCTGGCTTTTGGAGAAACCATTAATGATAACCATGCGCTCGAAACCGGCCTTAGGCACGGGTGTGAAGTTATCAGCGTAAACCAACTTAGTATAGATGTCGTCGGCAACCACAGCTATCCGGCTGCCTTGGAGAGCGCGGGCTAATCTTTCGACCGATTGCCGGGAAAAAACCGCGCCAGTCGGGTTCTGCGGTGAATTAATAATAATGGCTTTGGTTTTAGCAGTAATTTTGGCAGCGATAGCAGCGACGTCTAGATCGTAATTATCCGCCAAAGGAACGGTAACTACCGAGCCGCCGGCCAATTCAACCAGGGGCCGATAGCTGGTCATCCACGCTGGGAACGGTATAATAACTTCATCGCCAGGCCCAATCAGGGACAGTAACGCGGCGTACAAGGCTGGCTTAGCACCGGCTGTCACGACCACGTTAGTCGGTTCAATCCAATCCAGGCCGTAAAATTGCCTGGCATGAGCGGCGATCGCCTGTCGTAATTCAAGCAGGCCGGCTACGGGAGTATATTTATTCAGCGATAGTTTCGTAGCGACAGCTTTTTGGATATAATCCGGGGTTGCGCTAGCCAATTCGCCAGCTGTCAGGTTATAGATAGTCCGGCCCTCAGCCGCTAACTGCTTGGCCCGGGCATTAAGCGCCAGCGTGGCACTCTCTTGCATCGTCGCCATCCGCGGCGCTAGTGTAACTCTCCCCATGCTTCCTTTCATTATAGCCTAAGCAAGTTTAAGCCAGACCCCTATAAAAAGCTAACGAATTTTGCTATAATTAAGTTTAAGATTATGGTGAAATCAATTATAAGCGCCCAAGGCGTTAGCAAACGTTTCGGCGACATAGTGGCCGTTGATAATATAGACTTTGAAGTTCCTAAGGGCGAGATTTTCGCGTTTCTCGGCCCGAACGGTGCCGGCAAAAGCACTACGATCAAGATGTTGACGACAATGCTTCGGCCTACCGGCGGCAAGCTGACCTTGGCCGGACACGATGTCGCCAAGGAGCGTGACGCCGCTCGCAAAGCCTTTGGTATCGTCTTCCAGGATCCCAGCCTCGACGAGGAACTTACGGCCTACGAGAATATGGATTTGCACGCCGCGCTTTACAGCATTCCTAAGGTTGATCGCCGCAAGCGGATAAAGGAACTATTAGAGCTGGTCGAGCTCTGGAACCGCCAAGCTTCTTACATAAAGACTTTTTCGGGAGGCATGCGCCGGCGTCTGGAGATTGCCCGCGGCCTGCTGCATGAGCCGCGCATTTTATTCTTGGACGAGCCGACGCTGGGCCTTGATACCCAGACGCGTAACCTGATGTGGGACTACGTCAAAAAGCTGAGCCAGGAGAAAGGCATGACGATTTTCTTCACGACTCACTATCTTGACGAGGCCGAGGCCGTGGCCGAGCGCATCGCCATCATTGACCACGGCAAGATCGTCGCCCTTGGCACCACGGCTGAATTATGCAAGCAAACCAGTACTAAAACTCTAGAGGACGCATACCTGCAATTAACCGGCTCGACTTTGCGAGATGAGTCCAGTGCCGGCAATAACGGATTGAACTTTAAGACTGCCCTTCGGAATAACAGGCTGCGCTAAGGCATGGATATACTCTACGTTTTATGGCTGCGACAGGTTCGGCGCTACTGGCGCAGCGGCTCACGGCTATTGGGTACGCTCGGCCAGCCGATTTTACTGCTGCTGGCCTTAGGCTACGGTATCGGTGCCATTTACCGGCGGGCCGGCGAAGGCAATTACCTGCAGTTCCTCGTTCCCGGCATAATCACCCAGACCGTACTGTTATCCGGCATTTTCTGGGGAATTATTATTCTCCAGGACAAACGATTTGGCTTCTTGTCTGAGATGTTGGTAGCGCCAGTGTCCCGGACTAAAATCCTCCTGGGCAGCGCTACCGGCGGCGCCACGATTTCCATCATCCAAGGTATTATCGTCTTCGTGATATCAATGCTGTTGGGCTTTCGACCGTACGACTGGGCCTTGGTGGCACCGGCTTTCTTAGTGCTGATACTGATGTGCGTGGCACTGACTTGTTTTGGCGCCGGCATCGCCTCGATGGTAGACGATTTCCAGGGTTTCCAAGGCATAAATAACCTTCTAATAATGCCGATGTTCTTCTTATCCAGCGCCCTTTATCCGCTCAACCACGTGCCCACGGCGTTGCGGATCATTAGTACCTGCAACCCGGTGAGCTATATGGTAGATGCCTTGCGCGACCTGCTGGCTAACCAAACGCACTTTGGGCTTGGCAAAGACCTGGCCGTTATGACCGCCACCTTTGTGGTTTGCTTGGCTTTCGCAGTCAACCGCTTCAATCGCATCCAGATGTAAGTCGCCCCAGTCCCAGCCCAGTCTAGAACTTCAGCAAATGCCGCCGCTGGCAAATCACGAACGCCGCTCCGCCGGCTACCAGGGGCAACCAATAACTAACCAGCCGGTAGAGCAGGGCAACCGCCAAGGCTGTCGGGCTGGCGATATGGTAGGCAACCAGCCCAGTTGTCAAACCAGCCTCAAAGCCGCCCAAACCACCCGGTGTCGGTACGGCGGTCGAAGCGCCAATACCAAATGTAAAAATAATTAAAATAGACACGAGTGGCAGCTGGACGCCTAATGCCCAAGCACAGCATTCCAAGGCTAAGACGTTGCCGAGCGTCAAAAGCACCGAACTCGTTAAGGCTGCCGGCAATCGGAATGGTCGCTGCTGGTAGCCCGCGATGTTACGGCCTATCTCACGGATGGTTTCGCGCAGCTGGACGCGGCGGAAGATGATAGCTAACAATAAACCGGCGCCTAAGACCAGGCTGAATAATTTAAGCGACAGAGCCACGGTTTTATTACGCATTGGTAGCGATGTCACACTCCCAGAGACCGCTAACGTCAGCCCTAACAGCAGGCCATGTCCCAACAGCCCCATGACATTATTGAGGGCAACCACGCTGCCGGCTTGGGTCGGACTATGTTTCATGCGGTGCAAATAAGCATAGTTGACACCCAAGGCACCGACACCACCAGGCAAAAGCCGGTTGACGAACATAGCAGCCAACTGCACTAGCAAGGTCGCTCCATAGGCTATCGGCTTAAAAGCTAGGAAGTAGTAAGTCGCCGCGGCTGCCAGATAGGTACCAGCTGTTAAGGCGACCGCGTCGGCCAACCAACCGGCATCAGGGTGCAGCAAGAGGTGCCAGCTGGAACGGAAGGCATGCAATTGCGGCAGCAGCACGTACAGGGCAAAGACGAGCAAGACAATAAAGAACAGCGCTTTGCGGTTTAGGCCGGGACGGACGGAGGACAGCTGCATGCTGCCATTATTACCGAGCGTCCTGCCGAGCACAAGCGGTTCGGCAAGCAAATGTTGAAAATCTTACCGCAAAAAGAGTTCCACTGTGTTTTACTATATACTCAAAAGCTAAGATTTATGGTAATACAATGCATAGAATGATAGAAACTCCAACCAGCAAACGGGCCCAAGCAGGCATTTGCCAGATATGTAGGCCTAATGAGCGTTAAATCCCGCGATTCCATATACGACCAAGTGGTTAGGGTAACGTTAGTCTACTTGGGGCCAGCCGCCGAGCGTTTCATTGCCCGCCAAGTAGAGAACCACCTGCACAAATCCCCGCATGAGCTCTCCCAGGCTGACCTGATAGACTTAATTGATTGGATCAGGGTAATCGTCTCACTTTTGACAGATGACGACGAGATCGTCGCAGAATACGTTAACGAGCTAAATAAATTGGCACGAATGCCGCTCAAACCGGCGAAACCTAAAAAGAGGTAGTTTATGGCCGAAACGGACAATTTATCAGACCAAACCCCGCTTTCCGCCCATGAGCAACGGGCCGAGACCGAAGCGCTCTTTACTAGCATCGGTGACGGCGCTATCACGACTGACGAATTCGGTAGGATCACTAGGGTCAACCCGGCAGCTAGGGAACTGCTTGGTTTCAGCGAAGCCGAGCTGCTCGGCACCTGGTTTCTCAAGAAGATCATGGCGGTCAACCTCGACGACCAGCCAACCAACTTGATTGACAGGCCAATTACCAAGGCATTCCTGACCGGCAAACCGGTAGCCGAAAAGATATATTATCGCCGCAAAGACGGCAACAAGATTGCCTTCTCCGTCAATATCTCGCCGATTATCCTAAACGGCAAGCCCTTGGGAGCGATCGAAGTCTTTCGGGACATTACGCTCGAGCAAGAGATCGACCGTATGAAGAGCGAGTTTATATCGCTGGCCTCCCATCAGCTGCGAACACCGCTATCAGCCACTAAGACTTACACCCATATGCTCTATGACGGATATATGGGCGAGCTCAACCCCGCCCAGAAGAAAGCTCTCAACACCATTATCGGTGCCACCAACCGTATGAATGAGCTGATCAGCACTTTGTTAAACGTGACCCGAATCGAGAGCGGTAACATAGAAGTTACGCCCAAGCTGCTGCACATCGACAAATTAGCTGAAGAGGTGGTTAAGGAGGTGGCGTTAATGGCCAGTAATAAGTCGATCGACTTGTCATGCAGCCTGAAAGGCCGTACTAGTACCAGCATCAAGACTGATTCCCTGATTGTCAAAGAAATAATTACCAATTTGCTGTCGAATGCTATTAAATACACTCCCGACGGCGGAAAGGTAGAACTCATAATTCTGCCGCACAAAGACTGCGTCATCGTCGAAGTAACCGATACCGGCTGGGGCATTCCGGCCTACTCCCAAGAGCAAGTCTTCAGCAAATTTTTCCGGGCCCAAAACATCGTCCAGCGTGAAACTACAGGTACCGGACTTGGGCTCTACCTGGTGAAAGGCTTGCTCGAAGCGCTGGGCGGTGACATCTGGTTTGACAGCAAGGAAGGCAAGGGCACGAAATTCACATTTCGCTTGCCGCGTCGCCAAAACCAGTCGATTCGTATTCGGGTGCCGAAAGCAAACCAAGCCGGCTAAATGTGAGAAAACCAACACCACTATCAGCCCAAGGTATGCTATAAATGTATATAGTTAGATAAAAACGGAGGCAGAAGTGTCACGAATATTAGTTGTAGAAGACGACCACGATCTCAATCGGGCCTACTGCATTATTCTAAGGCACGAAGGCCACGACGTTGTCGAAGCTTTTGACGGCCAGCAAGCCCTCGAAAAACTAAAAGATTTTGACCCAGAACTTATACTACTTGACCTCTTGATGCCAGTCATGGGGGGGTTGGAGTTTCTGCAGCATTGGTATGATCCGCGGAAACATAAAAACGTTAAAGTCTTAATATTTACTAATATGGAGAATTCTCCAGAGGTAGCTGAAGCTTACAAACTTGGCGCCCATCGCTGTATTATTAAATCTTGGACGGCCCCGCACAACTTGGCCCGGGTCGTTAAAGATTCCTTGCACGACAAAGAACCCAACGGCCGTTCCAAGCCCGCCGAAGCTAAGACAGCAGCGAAGTAGCGTCCAGGTCGGCGATAAACTCGTCGTTTAGTAACTGGGTGAGCCGGGTAAGGTTAAGCTGGTAGGGCATATTCTTGCCATATTTAATGATACCTTGCTTTTTTAGCTTATTAAGCTCGGTGGCGGCCGTTTCGCGTGTCAGTCCGGTTAGGTTGGCCAAGTCCTGGTGGGTCATATCCAACGTTAGTTCTATTTTGCCGCTGCCAGCCGCCTTACCATGCGACAAGGCTAGGTAGTGCAGGGTGTAAATTAACTTATCGCTGGCCCGGGAGTGCTGCAACGCGTTCAGTCGGATAGAGCCGCCCAGCTGGTCGACCAGTATGCGGCGCAGTTCATGGTAAAGCAGTTCAGGCCTCTTTTTAATGAAATCCACGAAATCTTTGCGCTCGATAACATAGACTTCGACTTGCGGCGTGAAGGCCTCGTAATAATACGTGGCGCTGCCCTCTTGGCCGTACACCCAAGTGGCCGGAAAGACACTGTCAGCCTGATAGAACGCCACCGGTTTCTCGTCGCCGTTAACGCTCAGGTTGTAAGCCTTAACTGTGCCGCTTTTGATGACGAAGGCGCTGCGCGGTGCTTCGCCCTGGAAGACGATTATTTCTTTTTTCTTAAACGTGCGCAGCGGGTGCCGCTCCAAAAAGACATGTAAATAGTTCTGGGCCACTTGGTCGCTCATATATATCCTACAATGATACTACTTTTTGGCCATAAAATGATAGCGCGCACAAACGACCTATTGCTAAGTGCCGCTTCCTGAATTCGTTGGCTTAATTTGGTCACTGCCGACAATGATAATGAAATCATCATTATATGTAAGACCGGTAGTATTAGTCGCC